>JAAEZI010000061.1 GCA_018222915.1 Algicola sp.
ATTAAAAATTTGATGCTTTTATTGAGCATTGGCTTTGATTATTAAACAGTTAGACGTTGGCGTTACGACAACACCGAATACAGCAAATTATCCTTACGACATAAAGTCATAGGATAAAAGAGTCTATTGTTTAAAAATCAAATTAAGTATGTCTCGTCAATCTTGTAGATACGCCTTATGACGAGTGGTGGTTTGTATTCTTCGTAAGTAGAAACGTTATTTTCTAAACCTTCAAAAAGGTTGATATATGTGTAAACAAACGAAGCAATGAATACCTGTTGTTCAAAATAAATTTTGTCAACTTGCAATTGTAATTCGTCTTGACCTTCAATTGCTAATTGTTTATCATCACAACAATTTTTCTTGGTAATAGAACATCCTTCGGTTGAAGGCTTTTCCATTTCCATTCCGCACCCTTTGCCCTTATGAAAAATAGCAGTTTCTACTAAAGTATCTCCGCAATAATGCATATTCACAGTAAATGACATTGTAGAGAATAACACTACAAAAGCCATTGCTAAAGACATTATTTTGTGCAATAGTTTATTCATATAAATAGTAAAGTTACAAAAGTTTTAATTAATAATATTTCTATTAACAAACAATTAGAAACCATTATGGTTGTATTGAGGACACTCTTCATCACTATTCATTCATATGCTGATTGATAAGTGGCATTAACTGTGGTAGATATTCTATGCTATTTAGGGATACATAAAGTACTCGTCTCCTATTCATAGGTGTTTCAAGAGAAATGGTACAAATACCGGACAATTATTTCGAGCTATTTACCGATACAAAAGTTAGCAAAAATATTCCCCAAAAGATCATCATTGGTAATTTCACCGGTAATCTCTCCAAAGTGGTACAAGGCTTGTCTGATGTCTATCGCCAATAAATCACCAGAAAGATCAGCATCTAGACCCATTTTTACTTTTTGCACTTCCTCAAATGCCTTGAGTAATGCATTGTAGTGTCGTGAGTTCGTAATGATAGTCTCATTATTTCTTAGAGCCCCTGTATTAATTAAATCTAATAAACTATTGGTCAATTGTTCAACACCAAATCCAGTTTTTGCCGACAATAATTTGACGTTTTTTATTTGCGATTGTAATAACGCTAATTGCTCATCTGTCAATTGATCTATTTTATTCGCAATAATCAATAATGGTTTTTGAGGATATTTGTTTTTAATCTTTTCAATTTCAACTTGAACTACTTTCAATTCTGATAAGGCTTTCGCACTATCAAATAAATAAACCACAACTTGTGCTTGCTCAATCTTCTCGAATGTTTTTTTGATTCCAATACTTTCAACAACATCCTTGGTATCACGAATTCCAGCGGTATCAATAAACCTAAATCCAATACCTCCAATTGATATTTCATCTTCTATGGTGTCTCTGGTCGTACCCGCAATTTCGGATACAATAGCACGTTCTTCATTTAACAACGCATTAAGCAGTGTCGATTTTCCAACGTTAGGCTCACCAACAATAGCCACTGGTATACCGTTTTTTATGACGTTTCCAACGGCAAAAGAATCCATCAAACGCTTTAAGACAAATGTAATCCGCTCTATCAATTCCTTGAATTGTGTCCGATCTGCAAACTCAACATCCTCTTCCGCAAAATCAAGTTCTAGTTCAATCAGGGAAGCGAAATTTAGTAATTCCTCTCTTAGCTTAGCGATTTCAGAAGAGAATCCGCCGCGCATTTGCTGCATCGCTACTTGGTGAGAGGCTTCGTTATCACTTGCTATCAAATCAGCTACGGCTTCTGCTTGAGATAAGTCTAATTTACCATTTAAAAAAGCTCTTAGTGTAAACTCACCAGGATTTGCCATACGACAACCTTGCCTTAAAAATAATTGGATAATTTCTTGTTGAATATATTGACTACCATGACAGGAAACTTCAACAACGTCTTCACCTGTATAAGAATTAGGGTTTTTAAAAACAGAGACTAATACTTCATCATATACACGATCATCGGCTACAATATGTCCAAGATGAATGGTATGCGTCGCTTGATCTTTCAGGTTTTTTCCGCCTTTAACGGACCGAAAACACGCATCAGCCTTTGAAATGGCTTCATCTCCTGATAATCTAACTATTGCAATTGCACCACTTCCCGATGCAGTAGCTAATGCGACAATGGTATCTTGATGTGTCATAGATTCGTTCTTTATGCAAAAATATTGGAAATTTGAGACAAAAAGATGTTTGAATCCACATCTTTGAGTTTTTATTCAGATTCTCCATGTTTCTTCTTCCAACATACTTATTATATTTGTAACATTGTTGTAAATATCACATGCAACAGGAGTCATATGATTTATAATGTTACAAATTAAATTCTAGCACATGAGAAAGATTATTATAATAGTACTAATTGGCGCTTCATTTTTTGCCTGTAAAACAGAAGAACAATCTTTAGATGGCTATCGAATCACTGGCGATGCTCCAGGGGTTTACAATGGAATTCGAGCCTACCTTGAAGTTCCAGGCCAGCGCGGAAACACTATTTATTTGGACACAGCAATTGTGCAAAATGAACGTTTTGTATTCGAAGGAAAAGTAGACAGTCCGCAATTGGTTGGTTTAACTATTAATAGCGTTAAAGGTAAGCTACCTATGATTTTAGAAAACCAAGCGATGACAGTTGCGGTAGACATCAATGCTTTGAATAGTTCAAAGGTCGAAGGATCGAAAGCCAATGAAGAATTGATGGACTATAGCAATCAGTTTACAGACTTATTGGCGCAAAGTAAAGCCATCACTACAAAAATGAGAACAACCGCAGATCCCGCTGAAAAAGCAAAACTTTCAGAGGATTATTCAGCTTTAAATCAACAGTTGTCAGATCTCCCTAAGACTTATATTCAAACTCATAAAAATAGCTTGTATTCATTAGTGTTATTAGAAAACCAACTAAAAGCTAGAAACGCAGATCTCGACAACTTATCGGCCATGTTTAACGCCTTAGATCCTTCTTTGAAATCTAGTAATCAAGGTAAAACTATCAGTGCGAATATTGAAAATCTCAAAAAAGAAAAAGCCCTTCTAAGTGCTACTGAAATTGGTAAGAAAGCTCCAGCTTTTACGGCACCTACGCCAGATGGTAAACAATTATCATTAAATGATGCGCTGGGCAAAGTGACAATCGTTGATTTTTGGGCGTCTTGGTGTGGTCCTTGTCGAAGAGAAAACCCGAACGTCGTGAAGGTTTATAATAAATACCATAACAAAGGGTTAGAAATTATTGGTGTGTCTTTGGATGGAACGCCTCGTCAGAAAGACCCAAAAGCTTTATGGATGAAAGCAATAGAACAAGACAAACTAGCTTGGAATCATGTCTCTAATCTCCAGTACTTTAATGATCCCGTAGCAAAAGCCTATAATATTAAATCCATTCCTGCGACCTATATCTTGGATGAAAACGGTGTCATTATTGCTAAAAACCTAAGAGGTTCTGCTTTAGAAGCAAAAATTGCTGAGTTATTAGATTAATCAGATACTATCACAAAAAAACATGGAGCCCACAAGCTAACAAATAGCTTGTGGTTTTTTTATATTTTACCCAACTTATGCATGATCAATAAAACAACGATAGGCACAGCCAACAAGCCCACCATCAATAAATTTGTTTCAAATAAAGAAGGTGTCAAAATCAAGGTGAGAATATAACCACCTACAGCACCTCCAAAATGGGCATCATGACCTATATTTCCTATACGGTTCTTCATGCCGTAAATGGAATACAGTAGATATATGATGCCGAAGATATAGCCTGGTATTTCAAAAGGAATAAATAGCATATAAATGCCTTGTTGTGGCTCCAATAAAATAGCTGAATAAAGAACTCCCATAACGGCACCACTTGCGCCAACGGCACTGTAATGATATTCATCTTTATGGAAATATAAAGAGAGTAAACTTCCTAAGGCTAAACTCCCTATATACAATAAAAGAAAATTGAAATTCCCCAAATGATAGATCACACGATCAGCAAAAAAGTATAAGGTGATCATATTAAATATTAAGTGTGCACTATCAGCATGAAGAAATCCAGAACTGAACATTCTAAATTGTTCGCCTCGTCTAATACTTCCAACATTGAATTTGTAACGCTCAAAAAAGCCGTAATCATTAAACCCTTTGTAAGAGATTAATGCATTTGCAGCAATAATGATAATTGTAAACAAACTAAAATTACCCATAGACTTTAATTATTTATATTTGCCATTGCAAATCTAATACTAATAAATGCAATTTCTAATCTACATTATAGTTTATCCATTTTTATGGCTCATCTCCATTCTTCCTTTTAGATTGTTATATGCATTTTCAGATGTTTTGTATTTTTTTATCTATCGTGTTTTTGGTTATAGGAAAAAAACTGTAGTTGGTAATTTAAATCTTGTCTTTCCTGATAAAGATGAAAAAGAGATCAAACGAATCACTAAAAAGTTTTATCATCATTTATGTGACATGATGGTAGAGGCTATAAAATCGCTGACCATTTCAGAAGCTGAAATGAAAAAACGATTCACATTTACGAATGTGGAATTAATGCAAAACATAGAAAATCGAGACCGTAGCATTGTATTGATGTGTGCTCACTACGGAAGTTGGGAATGGATTTTTATTCTACAAACCTATATCAAATCCCGTGGAAATGCTGTCTATAAACGCATTGAAAATAAATATTTTGACCGCTTAGTAAAGCGTATACGAGCAAAATATAATAGTCATCTTATCACCACAAAAGAAACCATACCTGTTCTAACGGAACTGCAAAAACAAGGTGTTACGACTGTTAATGGATTTGTATCTGATCAAAATCCGAGACCATGGAAAGCTTTTCTGTGGACTGAATTCATGGGCATAAAAGTGCCGGTACACACAGGTGCCGAGATGCTAGCAAAACGCTTGGATATGACGGTGGTGTTTTTTAAAGTGAAACGCTTAAAACGAGGTTATTACGAAACGTCATTTGTAACCTTAGCCGAGAACCCAAAAGAATATGCCGATTACGAAATCACTGAAATGTTCTTAAGGCTAGTGGAAGAACAAATTTATGAAGCACCAGAATACTATCTGTGGACTCATAAGCGCTGGAAATATAAAGATCGTTCTCCTGAAGATTACAAATAAATTTAATCTAAATCAAACCATTTTTTGATAGTGTTTTCATCAGAAGCTGTTGAACCATTTAAGGACACATGAATAAACTCATTGGTTTTTCCTTGGTATACATAATCTTCAGCCCATTCCTTGTGATGCTTGGCTAATGTCTTAATACTCTCGCATACATAAGCCATTTCCTGATTGGTCGTTGTTGGATGAATTGACATTCGTATCCAACCTGGCTTTCGCACTAAGTCTCCAATTGAAATTTGATTGGTTAATTCATGGCTCATTTGTTGATCAACATGTAACAAATAATGTCCGTAAGTGCCAGCACAACTGCAACCACCACGCGTTTGTATTCCAAAGCGATCATTTAACAACTTCACGCCTAGATTATAATGCAAATCATCTATGTAAAATGAAATGACACCTAAGCGGTTTTGATGCTGGCCTGCCAAAATATTAATATTATCTACGGAGCCTAGTTCATTAAAAACTGTTTGAACTAATTCATGTTCTCTTTCGAGAATATTTGGCACACCCATTTTTTCTTTGAGTCTAATTGCTAAGGCCGTTTTGATGGTTTGAAGAAAACCTGGTGTACCACCATCTTCTCGGTCTTCAATATTATCAATATACTTGTGTTCACCCCAAGGATTTGTCCAACTCACGGTTCCACCTCCAGGACAATCAGGAATCATATTCTTGTACAATTTCTTATTGAACACTAATACACCCGAAGTACCAGGACCTCCCAAAAATTTATGCGGAGAAAAGAATATGGCATCTAAACTACGAAGCTCATTTTCAGGATGCATATCAATTTCTACATAAGGCGCTGAACAAGCAAAGTCCACAAAACAGACACCACCATGTTGATGCATTAATTCAGCAATATCGTGATAAGGTGTTTGAAGTCCGGTCACATTAGAACCTCCGATAACAGAGGCAATTTTTAAAGGTCGATCTTTATACGTTTCTAGCAGTTCCTCCAGATGTTTCATGCAAAATAATCCACTCTCAGCAGGAGGAATCACTTCAACCTTAGCAATAGTTTCTAACCAAGAAGTCTGATTAGAATGGTGTTCCATATGGGTAACAAACACCACAGGTTTAATCTCATCGGGAACATCGGTATATTTTCTTAAGTTTTCTGGCACTTTAAGTCCCAAGATTCTTTGAAATTTGTTTACTACGCCAGTCATCCCATTGCCTGAAACGATCAAAACATCATCATCGTTACAATTCACATGACTTTTAATAATGTGTTTCGCTTCGTGATAAGCCTTGGTCATGGCTGTCCCAGACACTGTCGTTTCGGTGTGCGTATTAGCAACAAAAGGTCCGAATATATTACACAGCCTTTCTTCTATAGGCCTGTATAATCGTCCTGAAGCCGTCCAATCGGTATAAATGATTTTTTGTTTACCGAAAGGCGACACAAATTCTTGATCAACACCAATGATGTGATTCCTAAATTGATTGAAATACAATTCGAGCTCGGATGGTTTAGACACGGTTGTTTCTGCAGAAATCATAGAAAAACTTTGTTCAAAGATACTAAATATTTGCGATAGCTTGAATTTCAGAAATGATCGTATCCGCTAAAGAATCTGCTTCATTCTGGCTAGGAGCTTCGGTATAAATTCTAATAATTGGTTCCGTATTACTCTTTCTCAGGTGCACCCAAGAATTTTCAAAATCAATTTTTACGCCATCAATAGTTGTTAGTGTCTCATGAGCATATTTATCTTCCATAGCTTTCAACAATCCATCGACATCTAAATCTGGTGTGAGTTGTATCTTCTTTTTACTCATATAATAACTAGGATAAGAGGCTCTTAATTCACTTACCGTCATAGAACCTTCAGCCAATAAGCTTAAAAATAATGCCACACCTACCAAGGCATCCCTACCATAATGAAGTTCTGGATAAATGATACCTCCATTACCTTCTCCTCCAATAACAGCGTTGTTTTGTTTCATGAGATTAACAACATTCACTTCACCAACAGCGCTGGCCTCAAAAGACCCACCATGTTTTTCAGTGATATCACGAAGGGCTCGAGTGGAACTCATATTACTCACCGTATTACCCGGTGTTTTGCTCAATACATAATCAGCACAAGCGACCAAGGTATACTCTTCTCCGAACATCTCACCATTTTCATCCATAAATGCCAAACGATCTACGTCTGGATCAACGACAATTCCAAAATCGGCACCTTCGTCAATAACGGCTTGGGACAAATCAGTTAAATGTTCCTTAAGAGGTTCTGGATTATGAGGAAAATGTCCATTTGGCTCGCAATATAATTTTACGGCATGCACGCCTAGACGCTCTAGCAAAAGTGGAATAGCAATGCCACCTGTGGAGTTAACACCATCAACAACTACTTTGAAGTTTGCGTTTTCAATAGCAGCTTTATTGACTAAATCTAGGTCTAACACCTCATCAATATGCATATCGATATAAGCATCGTTCGTTGTAATTTCTCCTAAACTATCCACATCCGAAAAAGTCAAATCATCCGCATCAGCAAACGCTAGAATCTTAGCACCTTCCGCAGCATTTAAAAATTCTCCTTTGGCATCTAGAAGTTTTAAAGCATTCCATTGTTTTGGATTATGACTTGCTGTAAGGATAATACCACCATCAGCGTGTTCCATAGGCACGGCAACTTCAACTGTTGGTGTGGTAGATAAGCCTAAGTCTATCACATGGATACCCATACCAACTAAAGTATTCATCACTAAATTCTGAATCATTTCGCCAGAAATACGTGCATCTCTCCCTACGACAACCCGATAATTTTCCTTCTGACGTTGTTGCTTCACCCAAGCACCATAGGCAGCCGCAAATTTTACAGCATCAATTGGTGTTAGATTATCACCCACAGCTCCTCCGATAGTTCCACGAATTCCAGATATTGATTTTATTAATGTCATGCTCTAAATTTTGATTTCAATTTTAAAAAGTAAGTTTCAAAATAGTTATAGCTCAAATGAGCTAAACCAATTGTTAATGCAAATGTCAAAATATAAATTAAAAGTATTGTTATAGTATCATTAAAAATTTCAAGTTGATCGATTTTTAACATGATATAAACCACAGCATTCAGGGCAATCACATGTAATAAATAAATACCATAAGAGATCTGTCCTAAATAAATTAAAAGTCGGTTCCTTATCGTTTTACCTAGATTATTATATGCCAAAACATGAATGAACAAAGCAAACAAGACCATGGTGATGCCGTTACGGAGTATTGCACTATCACATACAAAAATATCAGTCGTAAAATAGGCGATGGTAGCTATCACAATGATGATTGGAACGCTTCGGAATTTTTTTAATAATTGAAGCTTGCCTTGCTCTTCAAGAATGGCGACTATGCCTCCAGAAAATAATAAGAAATAAACAAAATTATACTGTCTCAACATGTGAGCACTGTCGAGGTGAAAAATCACAAAATAAACAGCGGTCAAAAGCACTAATACTTTAAGTATTTTATGTTTACTTGTAATGAACAAGATAGGTGCAATCAGTAAATAAAACTGCTCTTCTATACCGATAGACCAAAGGACTTCTAAAATGCCACCAGGATGGTATAATTTTTCAAATACATTCGGTAAAAAGAAGATGGTAAGAGCCAAACCCTCAGATAGCTCATAGTTATTTTCAAAAGGGATATTGAGTAACGGCAACATCAGCCAATAGAATGTAAACCCGAATATCACCACAAAAAAATACAATGGAAAAATTCTTAAAATCCGTCTCATATAGAATTTACGAATAGAAAACACTTCCTTTTGTTTGGCTTTATAAATTAATCGTATAATTAAAAAGCCACTGAGAACAAAAAACATATACACCGCTTCAGTACCACGATTAAAAATCGGAACATCAGGAACATATGGAAGTCCTTGGTTTTTACACAATTGTGGAATATGGAAACATATTACCAATGAAGCCAGCAGAAAACGTAAAGGGTCTAAATTCGGTAATCTATTCAAGATTGAATATTTTGAATTCAAAAATACATATATTTATTGAATGAATTTCTTAGCCCATATTTATCTTTCCAATAACGATCAACAAATCACCATTGGTAACTTTATCGCAGATGGCATACGTGGCAAACGTTATAAGAAATTCCCAATAGGCATTCAAAAGGGAATTCTACTACACCGACAAATTGATACGTATACAGATGCTCATCCCATTGTGAGAAAAAGTACCAAACGATTGCACAAAAATTATGGTCATTATAGCGGTGTGATCGTCGACATTTTATACGATCATTTTTTAGCCAAAAATTGGAGGCATTATTCTGAGGTTCCATTGGCAGAATACGTGGAAAATTTTTACGCATTACTTCAAGATAATTTCGATATTCTTCCGAATAGAATTCAACGGATGCTACCTCATATGATTGCTGATAATTGGTTGTTGAGTTACGCTAAGATTGAAGGTATTCAGAAAGTGTTAGATGGAATGAATCGTCGAACCCAAAACAAGTCGGGAATGCATACAGCTACTGATGAATTAAAAGCATTCTATTCAGAATTTGAATCTGAATTTACACGTTTCTTTTCAGAACTTATCACCTTTTCCGAAAACAAATTACAAGCTATTGATATACAATTCCAAAATGAAGTTTAAAAGTCTCATACTACTAGGTCTACTCATTTTTTCATGCCGAGAATCGCCTACCTCAAAACTTGGCACTATTTCAGACCATGCTATGGTCGTCTCTGCAAGATCAGAAGCTTCCAAAATAGGTAGCGCAATTTTGGAAAAAGGTGGCAATGCCTTTGATGCGATGTTTGCCACAGAAATGGCCTTAGCAGTAACGTATCCATATGCTGGAAACCTTGGTGGTGGTGGATTTATGGTCTATAGACTCCATACTGGTGAAGTAGGTGCGCTTGATTATCGTGAAAAAGCACCTCTTGCAGCGCATAAAAATATGTACTTGGATTCCCTCGGAAATGTCATACCTGATAAAAGTACCGTTGGCGCCATGGCTGTTGGTGTTCCTGGCACAGTTGCGGGTATTTTTGCTGCGCATGAAAAATTTGGAAGCTTGCCTGTAGAAGAGTTATTAGCACCTGTAATTCAATTAGCGGAAACAGGTTTTGTCGTGACTAAAAAACAACAGGAACGCTTCGTTGAATACGACAGTATTATTACCGCAGTGAATCGTAAAAAAGTTTTGGTAAATAAGGATGTTGGCACTAAAGCCATCTTTAAGAACTTGGCGCTCGCTAAAACATTAAAACGCATCTCTAAATTTGGAAGAGATGAATTCTATACAGGGCAAACAGCCACAGAGTTAGTCGAATTCCTTCAGAATAAAGGTGGCATCATAAGCATGGAAGGTTTAGCGCTCTATCGAGCACAATGGCGCGAGCCTATACAGTTTACCTATAAAGATTTAAAAATCACGTCTATGTCACCACCTTCCTCTGGTGGCTTATGTTTAGCACAGATTATGAAAATGGTAGAACCGTTTGATTTGAGTCAATATGAACACAATAGCTTAGAAGCGATTCAAATCATGGTAGAAGCTGAAAAGCAAGCGTATGCCGACCGCAGTTATTATTTGGGTGATCCTGATTTCGTCAATATCCCGATTCAAGACTTATTGGACAGTACCTATTTGAAAAATCGAATGCAAGATTTTAGCTTTGATTATAAAACACCTTCCGAAGCCATCACCTATGGAACAATTCCAAATTACACCATGGAAATTACCAAAGACAGACACTATCAAGAACCCGAAGAGACCACCCACTACTCTATTGTTGACCAATTCGGTAATGCGATATCTGTGACAACCACCCTCAATGGTGCGTATGGTTCAAAATTATTCGTTGATGATTTAGGATTTTTTCTCAACAATGAAATGGACGACTTTAGCAGTAAACCTGGCGTACCAAATGTCTATGGTCTCATTGGTGGTAAAGCCAATGCCATTGCTCCTCAAAAACGAATGTTGAGTGCTATGACGCCAACAATTGTTGAGAAAGACAACCAATTGTATATGGTTTTGGGAACTCCTGGTGGCTCTACCATAATCACTTCTGTCTTTCAAACAATTGTCAATGTCTACGACTTTAATATGAGCATGCAAGAAGCCGTCGATGCACCCAGATTTCATCATCAATGGCTGCCAGAAGAAATAAGAATTGAACCACAAAGATTCCATACAGAATTATTAAATGCACTTATATCAAAAGGCTATAATCTTAATACGAAACGAACTCCCATTATTGGAAAGGTTGATGCTATTCTTATTCGAGAAGATGGCACATTAGAAGGTGGTGCAGATTATCGAGGTGATGACACAGCCATTGGATTCTAACATCTTAAGTTGTAATTCTTTTTTGTGTTTTTTCAAAATACTGCTTATTTCTATTTTGTATCTTTAGGTACTAAATAATCCAACCATTTTATGAAACGTTACTTTTTAATCCTCATGAGCCTAGTCACATTAGGCGTATGCTCCCAAACAAAATTATTACGTGAACCTACTTTACATAACAATGACGTGGTCTTTGTGTACGCTAATGACCTTTGGAAAGCGTCAGTTAACGGTGGAACAGCCATAAGACTTACAAGTGATGAAGGCTACGAATCCAATCCTCATTTTTCAAAAGATGGCAAATGGATTGCTTTTACAGCCCAATATGATGGCAATATTGATGTGTTCGTTATACAATCTACTGGTGGCGAACCGAAACGGCTCACGTACAATCCTTCCGCAGATATTGTTCAGGGATGGACACATGACGGACATGTACTATTTCGTTCAAATCGAGAAGGTCGGCCTACCCAAACCAATAAATTCTTCACGGTTTCCGTTGAAGGAGGACTACCAGTTTCGATGGACATCCCTAGAGCGGCTTATGGCGAAATTTCTGCTGATGGCAAACAGGTTGCCTACACTCCAATCACCTCATGGGACCCTGAATGGCGAAATTATCGAGGTGGACAAGCGATGCCTATTTGGATTGTGGATTTAGAAACCAAAGATTTAATCAGAACGCCTCAAATAGATAAAGAACGACATCTCTATCCAGTTTGGTTGAATGGTATTGTTTATTATTTATCTGAACGTGATTACACCAGTAACATCTGGTCTTTCGATCCTAAAACAAAGACTGAAAAACAACATACCTTTCACAAAAAGTTTGACGTAAAATCTTTAGATGCAAGTGATAAGCATATTGTTTATGAGCAAGGTGGTTCTTTACATATATTAGATCCAAACGATGATTCCACCAGAAAATTGAACATCACGGTGAAAGCTGATTTAAATTTTGCCCGTACACGATGGGAAGATGTCACTGGAAGACAACTGTCAAATCCTAACATTTCGCCGAATGGTAAACGTGCGGTTTTTGAACATCGAGGAGAAATTTTCACCGTACCAAAAGAAAACGGAACTTGGAGAAATTTGACAAACTCTTCCGGTGTTGCAGATCGCACACCAATATGGTCTCCTAAAGGTGATAAAATTGCTTGG
>JAAEZI010000006.1:0-83445 GCA_018222915.1 Algicola sp.
TACGCGGGTGCCGTTATTAGCTTGACCTATGAGAACGGTAAATTATTGAGAGCCATAACGAGAGGAGATGGCACACAAGGTGATGATGTGACGACCAATGTAAAAACCATCAAATCTGTGCCATTGCGATTAAAGGGTGATTACCCTGAACGTTTCGACATCAGAGGAGAGATAGTATTACCGTATGAGGGATTTCATAAAATGAATGAAGAACGATTGGAAGCAGGCGAGGAGCCTTACCGCAACCCTAGAAATACAGCGTCTGGAAGTTTGAAGTTACAAGATAGTTCAGAAGTTGCTCGACGTCCTTTAGAATGTTTATTATATAGCATGAAAGGAAAAGACCTCGGTATTTCAAGTCAATTTGAAAGCTTAGAAAAAGCGCGAGCTATGGGGTTTAAAGTACCACAGGCTTCTAAATTGGCAACCTCAGTAGATGAGGTATTGGATTTTGTAAATTATTGGGATATTCATAGGCATGATTTACCTTATGAAACTGATGGTGTTGTTATAAAAGTAAATGATTTACAACAACAGGAAGAGTTAGGCTACACGTCAAAATCACCACGTTGGGCTATGGCCTACAAATTTAAAGCGGAACAAGTATCCACTCGTTTAAATGAAATTACTTATCAAGTTGGTAGAACTGGTGCCATCACACCAGTGGCTAATCTAGAACCCGTAGAATTAGCTGGGACAACCGTGAAACGTGCGTCGCTGCATAACGCTGATCAAATTGAAAAATTAGATGTTAGAGAAGGGGACGAAGTATTTGTAGAGAAAGGTGGTGAAATTATACCTAAAATTATTGCGGTAGACTTCAGTAAGCGACCTGCAAACTCTCAAACCACGCATTACATTACCCATTGTCCTGAATGTCATACAGCATTGGTCAGACAAGAAGGTGATGCTAAACATTATTGTCCTAATTACAATGGTTGCAAACCACAGATTATTGGTAGAATCCAGCATTTTATCTCGAGAAAGGCGATGGATATTGAAGGATTGGGTGGTGAAACTGTAGCGCTTTTGGTAAATGAAGGATTGATTTCAAACTTTTCAGATTTATACACGTTAACTAAAGATGAAGTCATGCCATTAGAACGAATGGCAGAGAAAAGTGCAGAAAATCTTATTAATGGGATTGAGGCTTCTAAACAGATACCCTTTGAACGTGTATTATTTGCTATTGGAATTCGATATGTTGGAGAAACCGTATCGAAAAAACTGGCAAAATCCTTCAAAAGTATAGATGCTTTAGGTCGAGCAAAGCTAGAGGATTTAATAGTGGTTGATGAAATTGGTGATCGTATTGCAGAAAGTGTTGTCGACTTCTTTTCATCAGAAGAGAACCAATTAATCATTGAAAAATTAAAGGCTCATGGCTTACAGTTGCAATTGTCTGAAGAAGCTCTCGCTAATCAGACTGATCTTCTCAAAGGTATGTCTATTGTGGTTTCAGGAGTGTTTCAAACGGTTTCTAGAACAGAGCTTAAAAAACTCATTGAAGACAATGGCGGAAAAGTATCATCTTCAATATCTTCAAAAACTAATTTTTTAGTGGCAGGTGATAAAATGGGTCCAAGTAAGCGAACGAAAGCTGAAACTTTAGGTGTTTCCATTATCACGGAGGACGAATTTTTGCTTAAATTGAAATAAATTTCCTACAAAATCGTATTTTTTATCGATAAAATGCAATTTTATTCGTTTATATGTGAGAAAAATGTATATTTGTTTCGCTATTAATGAACAAGTTATGAAACTAAGTAACCTATTAGGAGCGACTCTAATACTATTATGCATTGTATTTCTTGGCCTACAATCTAAAGGTTTAGAAGTAGAGGCTTTTGGTGTTAAAGCCATCGCAATGGTATTTTTAATACTATTGTATTTTGTTAAGGTAAAAAGCAGGAGCATACTCTTCGCACTGTTTTTATTAACCTACGGAGCTGCAGAGGTTTATAATTATTATACCTATTACGATTATGTGGAAGATTTAAATACCGTTGATCCTTATTATCTCATCGGTAATTTACTATTCATTTTGGCTTATATCTTTATGATTGCTAAAGTGCTTTCAATTATGGATTTCTCTAAGGCATTAGTCAAGTTTCCTTTGCAAATATTACTACTTTTTGGATTAGGCGTTTTTGTAGTCTATATGATTACAGATATTTCTAGAGATGAGTTAGAAGCAAAATACCTTTATATTACAGAATTAATCTATAATTCGGTTGTGATGTTTTTAGTATGCTTATCTCTCGTGAATTATATGTACAATGACACGAAGAAATCCATGAATCTTTTAATTGGCTCTATACTTATTGTGTTTTCTGAGGTGATACAGGTTGCCTATTACTATATCTCAGATTATGACAATACATTGAGTGTTATCTATTCCGTTTTCTTAGTAGGCGCTTTTGTCTTCTTTTATCTTCAATCGACGATTGATCAAGAACAAAATTCGGTATATGCGGCTCAAGAAGTCAACGCTTAATTAATGAAAGGAAGGCGCTTTCTTTCAATGTATAAAATACAAATAGCTAAAATGAATGTGAGTATAGCGGTATAGAATAACGTGCCGCCATCATTATTGATAGAGATGCCTAAAACCGTGAGATGCATCAGAATAGCACCACCTATGACACCTATAGTGATTAAGGCTCCTGCCCAAGCTGTTTTTTTAAAGAGTAACAACAATCCAGCTATCAATTCAAGAATCCCAATGCCAATTCTTCCATAAGGCTCCAAGCCTACTTTGGAGAAAATATAAATACTGTCTTCATGTCCCGTAAATTTAAAGCGTAAAGTTTGAATCAAGATTATCGCGACAACGATTCTTAAGATGAGTGGAAGGTGTTTCATAATTATTAATCTATTGTTTCTTAGACGTTTGAAATCTGAATCCCTACAATTTGGACGCAATTATGTAAAATAATCGATAAAACGTACATTTAATACGATAAAATACATAAAATTTATTATATTTGTATTACCCAATTAATTATCTACCATAATGAAATCGTTTAAATTAAAGCCAAATTTGGCGTTAGTCGGCCTATTATTTGTGCTGATATTTAGTTACTTTTTGGCTACTTATTTCGGCAATACCTTAATCCCGAAAATTTTTAAATTAGTTACAGTTACCGTACTATTGACTTTTTATTATTGTCAGTTGCAGCGAATGGCTCATGTTTTCTTAACGATATTTCTAGTCTTCTTTGTTGGCGATGCATTTGCAGTGTTTGATTTTGGAAGTTTGTCTACAGAGTTATCCAAAGCTTTATATATGGGAGCTTATCTTTTATTGGCATTTGTTCTTCTCAGTAAATTGAAAAAAGTGAAGTTTGAAGGTCTTGTGACCGTTTACCTTATATTAGTCTTGCTGTTAAATTCCTACTTCTTGTATGCGCTCTATGGCGTTGCCAAAGAGAATTTCGTGGATGACGTTAATTTGATATTATATATTTGTCACGGCATTACCTTAATAGCCATTACGTATTTGGCTTTCGCCGTTTATTTGAGTAGGGAAACAGCACAATCCATCACCTTTCTATTAATGGTATTTTGTTTTGTGTTTGCCGATGTACTAAACTACATCTGTAATTTATATGTCTACTATTGGATCTTCGAATTCTTTGAAGGGATTCTGCACATGGCTGGTTTATTCCTGTTATATAAGTATGTCTATGATCACCACACGAATCGTTACAGTGAAAAGCGCATCAATTTTTCAGAATATTTTGTGCCTACAACAGAAAAACTCCGACAAATAACCGTGCATCTCTAATTACACAATAATAGAGGTTCCGTTGGCCGATTTGTTCTTATCAGCATCGAAGTAAAAATCTATTTTACCGAGATTGATGCCATAGCAACCAACTTGATTAACCAATAGATTTTGTCCTTCAGAATTTTTTACAACTGTAGGCTTCTTTAGAAACGTATGGGTATGTCCTCCGATGATAAGGTCAATGTCTTTCGTGCTTTCGGCTAGTTTGAGATCACTAATTTTATCGGATGTGTTGCCGTAATAGTAACCCAAATGAGATAAGCAAATGATGAGGTCACATTGTTCATCAACTTTTAAAATCCGCGTCATTTCTTGTGTGGTTTCCACAGGATCTAAATACACGGTTTCTTTGTAAAGTTTTTTTCCAACTAATCCTTCCAACTCTATACCTAATCCGAAAATACCAATTTTGATACCATCTCGAACCAATAATCGGTAAGGCTTCACATGCGTATCCATGATGGTGTTTGAAAAATCATAATTAGCGGATACAAAATCAAATTTAGCATGTGGTAATTGTGCATAAAGGCCATCAATTCCATTGTCAAAATCATGGTTTCCAATGGTTGCGACATCGTATTTTAGCATGCTCATTAATTTGAATTCTAATTCTCCGCCATAATAATTAAAATAAGGAGTACCTTGAAAGATGTCACCAGCATCTAGAAGTAAGGTATTTGGATTTTCTTTTCGGATAGCTTCTATAAGACTCGCGCGTCTTGCTACACCACCTTGATTAGGGTTTCTACCGTCGTCTGGACCAAAAGGGTCTATATGACTGTGAACATCATTGGTATGTAGTATGGTTATTTTTTTTTGAGCAGGCTTAAATGATGACAAGCCAATAGCACCCAATCCTACCAAGGCCGATGCTGCTGCCGTTTGTTGTAAAAAAGCTCTTCTTTGCATAATTATTGGTTTAATTGGATAAAACGTTCATCTATGGTTGGACTTAAAGTATCGATTTTCTTAAAATAATCAATTAAGACATTTCTAATTTTGTAATTGAGATCGTAAAGCGTGTCATTAGTTTTAAAGAAGTCCATGTGATCACCACCATTATAGAGATAATCATTAGTAGCTACATTGTAGCTTTTATAAAAATCTAATGGCTTACCATGCAAATTAGCAGCTTTTAATTGACCCTCTTTATCAAGGATGATTTGTAACTGAGAAATAGGGTGCGCCCGTTTTGCTTTGACCAGATAGTCAATGAGTGATTTGACTTCAGGACCTTTAAGTTTTACAACGACAACGGCATTGTCAAAAGGCATGACTTCGTAGGCCGTTCTTGTAGTGACATCGCCCTTAGATATGATGGATCTGATACCACCATGATTCAATAATACAAAATCAATATCCTCTCCAGATCGACTTTTAAAAATAGGGTTTGATTCACTGTAAACTGCATCGGCCATCATATTACCAATAGCCGTGTTTAAGTCACCATCAGATTTGGAATAGGTATTCTTGGCAACAGCTAAAGTACTATCTAAAGTGTTATTGACATGCGTTCTGTATGGTGTTATAAAAGCTTCTATGTCTGGATCAATAGCTAAACTATCAGAGATATTTATTTGTTGACCTTCAATTTTATTCAGGTGGTATTCTTGTTTACAGCCACTTATAAATACGATCGAAATTAGTAGAATTAAATGTTTATAATTCATTGATTTTATTATCATGTGATTATCAATTCTAACGCAGTGTTTTTACTACATTTGTACAAAGCATAAATATAAATGATTTTAAAGGCATTTAAGGAAAAATCAAATCAAAAATTCGTCAACAAATTGTTAAGTGCTAGACGTATTGCTGTAGATCATTCTAAAATGACGAGTGTAGGTGTGGTTTTAAACCTTAGTGAGTTTTCAGATTTTGAGGCATTTAGAGCCTTTTTTAAGAGTTTAGGTTTACAACAAGCTAAGACTAAAATTATTGCTTTTGTGGAAGACCCAAAAAATGCAAATGATCTTTGGGATACGTATATTAACCCTAAAGATTTTGGTTGGAAAGGGAAAATTAATAGTATGGATCTTCAATCTTTTATTGATATGCCCTTCGATGTTTTAGTATGCTATTACAAAGAGCATCATTTAGAGCTCAATTTATTGACAGCTCTGTCTAAGGCAAATTTCAAAGTAGGTTTGTATGATGATGATCGGAGGTTATATGATTTAATGATTGATGTCAATCCAAAGGATTTTTCGCTTTTTAAAAAGGAATTAACGAAGTATTTAACAGTTTTAAATAAATTATAATGACAAAATTTCATGGTACAGGTGTGGCGATTATTACACCATTTCATGCAGATCTTTCGGTAGATCATAAAGCATTGGCTCATCTAGTAGACTATAATATTAACAACGGTACAGATTATATTGTCATAAGCGGTACAACTGGAGAAAGTGTTACAATCACCAAACATGAAAAGCAGGAAATCATTCAAACGATTATCAAGGCAAATCAAAAGCGCGTACCTTTAGTTTTAGGTATAGGTGGAAATAATACAGCGCAGGTAATTGAGGAAATTAAGTCGACGGATTTAAGTGAAATTGATGCACTTTTATCGGTCTCTCCTTATTACAGTAAACCACAGCAAGAAGGTATTTATCAGCACTTCAAAGCCATTTCAGCGGTTTCTCCAGTGGATATTATCATGTATAATGTGCCTGGTAGAACATCTTCAAATATGTCGCCAGAGACAACTTTGAGACTGGCCAAGGACTTTGAGAATATCATTGGCGTGAAAGAAGCAGGAAATAATGTACATCAATACTTAAAGTTGCTAAGAGACAAACCGGAAGATTTCTTGATTATTTCTGGAGATGATGATTTGGTTCTAGGAGTTGTCTTAGCTGGAGGTGCAGGAGTGATTTCAGTTTTAGGTCAAGCTATTCCTAAGCAGTTTACAAAGATGATTAATTTAGGTTTGGAAGGAAAAGCCAAAGAGGCCTATAAAATTCATTTTGATTTGATGGACATCACCTCCCTCATTTTTTCTGAAAATAATCCAGCAGGAATCAAGGCGGTGTTAGAGACATTAAAACTATCAAACGCGACTGTAAGATTGCCATTGGTGGAGGCATCAGATGATCTAAAAATGAAAATTGCAAAGGCACTTGAAAAATTAGATGTCTAGAATAAAAGTTAAATATAACTTAAACATAAGGAGTGCCTAATTTCATCCATTATTTTAGCATAAAATTTTTGTTTTTATAATACGTTATAAATACGTACTTTTGCAACCTGTTTTTTATTTATGAAGAAATTATTTTATTTATCTCTTGTACTTTTGGTTTTAACGTCTTGTAGCGAATTTCAAAAAGCTATGAAATCTGACGATGTGGCTTTGAAATATGCCAAAGGGACTGAGTTATTTGAAGCTGGGAAATGGTCTAAAGCGAATAAATTATTTGCTCAGATTATTCCTAATTATAGAGGGAAACCTCAAGCGGAAAAGTTGACGTATATGTATGCTATGACGTTCTACAATATGAAAGAATATATTTCCGCTGGATACCAATTAACACAATTTGAAAATAGATATCCACAAAGTGAGAAAGCACAAGAGACGTCGTTTTTAGCCGCCAAATGCTATTACGAAATGTCTCCAATTTACAGTAAGGAGCAACATGAAACCATTGAGGCTTTGGAAAAACTGCAGCTGTTCGTGAATAAATATCCGAACTCTGAATACTTGCCACAGGCTAATGCGCTTATCAAAGAATTGGATTACAAATTAGAGAAAAAAGCCTTCGAAATAGCGAAGCTTTACAATAATATTGCTTATTTCGAGTCATCAGATTATGAGGCAGCTATCAAGGCATTTGATAATTTTTTAGTTGATTATCCAGGCACTAGTTTTAGAGAGGAAGCCATGTTTTATCGCTTGGATTCCGCTTATAAATTAGGCGTCAATAGTATCAAATCAAAACAAGAAGAGCGCTTAAATACGGCCATTAATTATTACAACAATTTTAAGAAATTCTACCCAAATTCAGAATTTATAGAAGAAGCCAATAAAATGAATGAGGAGATGATTTCTGCGAAACAAGAACTCAATACAAAAAGTTAATTTATAGAGACAATGGATTTAAAAAAGACAAATGCACCTGTGACTACAGAAACGTATGATAGAAATGTCATTGATGCACCAACAGATAATATCTATGAAGCTATTTCAGTGATTTCTAAAAGAGCTGAGCAAATCAATACTGATATTAGAAGAGAATTGGTTGACAAACTTGAAGAGTTTGCTACATACAACGACAGTCTTGAGGAAATCTTTGAAAACAAAGAGCAAATTGAAGTGTCTAAATTCTACGAAAAATTGCCTAAGCCACATGCTTTGGCAGTTCAAGAGTGGTTAGACGATAAAATTTATTACAGAAACACTGACGACGACGTCAAGGAATAATACAAAGATGTCTATATTAAGTGGCAAGCGTATACTTCTAGGCATCACAGCCGGTATTGCTGCTTATAAGACAGCAAGCCTAGTTAGGCTATTTATAAAAGCAGGCGCTCATGTAAAGGTCGTGATGACGCCTGCTTCTAAAGACTTCATTACACCTTTAACGCTTTCAACCTTATCTAAAAATCCCGTTTATTCTTCTTTTACTAATGAAGAGGATGATAATGCGACATGGAATAATCACGTGGAACTGGGACTTTGGGCAGATATGTTCATTATTGCACCAGCAACAGCAAATACCATGGCTAAAATGGCAAATGGTGTTTGTGATAATTTATTGTTAGCCACGTATCTTTCAGCAAAGTGTCCGGTATATTTTGCACCTGCAATGGATTTAGACATGTATAAACATGCTTCTACTAAAGCGACATTTGATAAATTAGCCTCCTTCGGAAATGTGATGATTCCAGCGACGTCAGGTGAATTGGCCAGCGGACTTGTTGGAGAAGGTCGTATGGCTGAGCCTGAAGCCATTTTAGAGTTCATTGAAAATGACGTTCTAGGAAAATTGCCATGGCGTGGTAAAAAGGTAATGGTCACTGCAGGTCCCACGTATGAAGCCATAGATCCTGTGCGTTTTATTGGCAATCATTCAAGTGGAAAAATGGGCTTCGAAATAGCGAAAGCAGCTGCCAATTTAGGAGCTGAGGTTATTTTGATTTCAGGGCCAACTAGCCAGTCGGTGTCACACCAATTAATAGAACTAGTACATGTTGTAAGTGCTCAAGAGATGTATGAAGCCGCTCATCGGTATTTTAACGATATAGACATAGCGATCTTATCTGCAGCAGTGGCAGACTACCGTCCAAAAAATGTATCAGATCAGAAAATAAAGAAGGCCTCTTCAACGTTAACTCTGGAGTTGGAAAAAACTAAGGATATTTTAAAATCATTGGGTGCTATTAAAAAACAGCAGTTTTTAGTGGGATTCGCCTTAGAAACCAATAATGAGGTTGAACACGCCAAAGGGAAGCTCCAATCGAAACATTTGGATTTGATTGTCTTAAATTCCTTAAATGATAAAGGTGCTGGTTTTGGTGGTTCAACAAATAAAGTTACTTTTATCACAGCATCACACGAGATCATTGAAAATGAATTAAAGTCGAAAACGGAAGTCGCTGAAGATCTGATGCAACAAATTTTAAAACAAACACATGAATAAATACATCACACTATTATTGGTTTTAATTACAAGTTGGTCTTGGTCTCAAGAACTGAATTGCAATGTTGTTGTAAATGCGCAGCTAACTGGTAATGAAAATGTGCAAGTATTTAAAACATTAGAGCGACAACTAACAGAGTTTGTGAATAATACGCAATGGACAGATAAGTCATTTAAGGCTCAAGAACGTATCGATTGTAGTATGGTTATTACCATTGACGATTACGATACCGATTTATTTCAAGCTTCTATTCAAGTACAAAGTTCGAGGCCAGTTTATGGCTCTACATATGGTAGCCCTGTCTATAATTTCAATGACAAAGATTTTAATTTCCAATATTTAGAATTTCAGAATTTTGTATTCAATCCCACTCAGTTTGAATCCAATTTAATATCGGTCATTACGTTCCACGTTTATATGATTTTAGGTTTGGATGCGGATACGTTTACTGAAAAAGGTGGTGATCCATATTACAAACAAGCACAAACCATTTTAAATTATTCTCAACAGAATAATGCCAAAGGCTGGAAATTAGAAGATGGTCAGCAAACCCGATTTGTACTTATTGATAATATCCTATCACCCACATTTAAGGAGTTTAGAGAAGTTATGTATACGTATCATCGTAATGGATTGGATGAAATGAGCAATAACGCCAAAGAAGGAAAACAATCGATTATAAATTCTATTGATAAACTCAAGGAAATGCAACGAAGAAGACCTAACTCATTTTTAATGCGTGTATTTTTTGATGCAAAAGCAGATGAAGTTCAGCAGATATTTAGCGGTGGACCTAATGTAAACGTGGCGGAATTAATTTCTACCTTAACAAGGTTAGCGCCAATGCACTCTTCCAAATGGCGTGACATCAAATTTTAGAGTAACACTCTTTCAAGACATAAAAATTTGACCAGCGATTGATTGATTATCTGGTTAAATACCTAAATTTGTTATACAACTATTATTAGATATTTAAGGAATGCTCACACAGCTTACCATAAAGAATTTTGCCCTTATTGATGAACTTCAAGTGAGTTTTGGTAATGGTTTAACCATTATTACTGGGGAAACAGGAGCGGGTAAATCCATATTACTAGGTGGTTTGTCCTTAGTTCTTGGTAAACGAGCGGATTTGAGCGCCGTAAAAGATTCTGGTAAAAAGTGTGTTGTAGAAGCGACTTTCGACATTGCAAAGTATCATCTGAAATCGCTTTTTAAATCCGAAGATTTGGATTATGAGCCCATTACAATCGTAAGAAGAGAGATTTTACCGTCAGGAAAATCAAGGGCATTTATCAATGATACGCCTGTGAACTTAGATAGCATGCAGGTTTTGGGTGAGCGTTTATTAGATATTCATTCGCAGCATCAAACACTGCAACTCACCAATGATGATTTTCAATTTGATGTGATAGATGCTTTAGCTAATAATTCTAAGGTACTTGAAGAGTATCAGCTGTTATTTGGTCAGCTAAAAGCAGCCAATGCGCAATTGGTCAAACTTCAAGAGCAAAAGGCAGAGGCAATTAAAGAATTGGATTACCAGGTGTTTTTGCTCAAAGAACTAGAAGAAGCGAAACTAGAAGGTTTAGAACTAGCATCTTTGGAGAGCGAGTATGAAACATTGAACAATATTGAGGAAATCAAAGATAAATTGTCTTATTCTCATAAAATTTTAGGAAATGAAGAGCTTGGTGTGCTCGCTAATCTCACAGAGTTAAAACAGCAGTTATCGAAGCTTTCAGGATTTGGTAAAGCTTATGAGACGATCTATCAAAGAGTGAATAGCAGTGTCATTGAATTAGATGATGTATTTGCAGAATTGGAAACATTAGAAAGTCAACTCGAAGCAGATCCAAATCGCTTGGATGTAGTCAATACTAAACTACAACAACTCCATAATTTAATGCAGAAGCATACGGTAAGTTCCGTGGAAGAATTACTGAGCATTCAGCAAGATTTATCATCTAGAATTTCAGATACGGAACACCTAGATGCTAAAATTTCAGATCAACAATTAGACATTGAAAAACTAAAGGCTCAATTAGAAGACCTTGCAACGACGATCCACAAGCAACGCGTCGCTGTCATACCTGAACTCATCAAAGCATTGGAAAACCTACTCGCGACTCTTGGGATGCCAAACGCTAAATTTAAAATCGAATTACAAGACTCAAACACCTTTTTGTCAAATGGTAAAGACGAGCTACAATTTTTATTTTCAGCGAATAAAGGTGGCCAATTCAACGATTTAAAAAAATCAGCATCAGGTGGTGAGTTGTCACGTATTATGTTGGCTATTAAATCTATTTTATCAAAATATACTCAGTTACCGACGATTATGTTCGATGAGATTGACACTGGTGTTTCGGGTGAAATATCCAATAAAATGGGGTATATCATGCAGCAAATGAGTAAAACCATGCAGGTATTTACAATCACGCATTTACCTCAAATTGCTGCCAAAGGTGATGTGCATTTTAAAGTGTTTAAGACCGATGTAGATGATGTGACTCAGACGCAATTGAAAAAGCTGAACAGTGAAGAACGCATTGTTGAAATTGCCCAAATGCTAGGAGGTACCAACGTTTCAAATTCAGCTTTGGAACATGCAAAGCAATTACTCAATTAATAGTATCTTTGACGATAGAAAATCAACTAACAATATAATTCATAGGTATGTCATACAATTTATTAAAAGGAAAACGCGGAATAATATTCGGAGCATTAGACGCTAATTCGATTGCTTGGAAAACAGCAGAACGAGTTCATGAGGAAGGCGGTACTTTTGTACTTACCAATGCGCCAATTGCAATGCGTATGGGACAAATTAATGAATTGGCAGAAAAAACAGGTTCACAAATTATTCCTGCTGATGCCACTTCAGAAGAAGATTTACAAAATCTGGTTGAAAAATCCATGGAAATTTTAGGCGGTAAAATTGATTTCGTACTGCACTCCATAGGAATGTCCATCAATGTGAGAAAAGGACGCGCATACACCGATCAAAAATATGATTGGACCCAGAAAGGAACAGATGTGTCGGCAATGTCGTTTCACAAAGTAATGCAAACCTTATACAAGGCAGATGCAATGAATGAATGGGGAAGTATCGTCGCTTTAACTTATATGGCTGCGCAACGCGTATTTCCTGATTATAATGATATGGCAGATAATAAAGCTTATTTAGAAAGTATTGCCAGAAGTTTTGGCTATTTCTTCGGCAGAGATAAGAAAGTTAGAGTAAATACCATCTCGCAATCACCTACACCAACTACCGCTGGTCAAGGTGTTAAAGGGTTTGATGGATTTATAGCTTATGCTGAGAAAATGTCCCCTTTAGGAAATGCTACAGCACTTGATTGTGCTAACTATACAGTGACACTTTTTAGTGATCTTACCAAACGTGTCACATTACAGAACCTTTATAACGATGGAGGCTTTAGTAATATGGGTGTGAGTGATGCGGTCATGGAAACATTTATAGACTAAATCGAAACCCTACATAAAAAAAACTTAAACCGATAATACAATTATCGGTTTTTTTATTGACATTTATCACAGCTTGATTGATGCCATTGAAAATCAACTCGGTAAAATTTTATACATTTGAAATATGCTAAGAAAAGTCTTTTCATTTTTTCGTATTCTTCTCATTCTGGGCGTTGTGAGTGTTGGACATTCACAATTACAGTTTAGCAATGTTGCTATCAATTCGGGATTAAATGTCGTTCAAGGTGGTACTGCCTATGGTAATGGTGTGTCTTTTTATGATTTTGATAATGACGGATGGGATGATGTGACCATGACATCAGCTGTAAATAATCAAGTGCGATTTTATAAAAATACGAATGGTGTTTTTACTGAAGTGGACTTTGGCCTGTCTTTTCTCAATTATCAAACACGATCTGCGACGTGGGTTGATTATGATAATGACGGTGATAATGACCTTTTTGTGACTAGTGATACAAACGGAAACAAACTGTTGAAAAACCTTGGGAATATGATTTTTGAGGATATTACCTTATCAACGGGTATGGTCACTACCAATATGTTTACGTTTGGAGCCAGTTGGGGCGATTATGACAATGACGGTTTATTAGATCTTTTTTTAAGTAATAGGACCGATACAGTCACTAATAAACTATATAAAAATAATGGTGATGACACTTTCAATGATGTGACCGATCAATCTGGAATAGATTCAAATGCTGCCTTTTCTTTTTGTTCTGTTTTTTTTGATATGAACAATGATGGGCATCAAGATCTTTATGTTTCTAATGATAAGTTGAGTTATGCCAACAAGCTTTACAAAAACAATGGTGATGGCACATTTACGGATATTAGCGTAAATTCTGGAACAGACATTATGATTGATGCTATGACAGTGACTGTTGGTGACTATAATAGGGATGGTTATTTTGATATTTATATTACAAATAATCCCTCTGGAAATGTTCTTTACCGAAATAATGGTGATGAAACGTTTCAAAATGTTACCTCTGCTACAGGTACTATTTTTAATAGCATAGGTTGGGGCGCTAATTTTTTTGATGCTGATAATGATCGCGATATAGATTTATACGTTAGTGGTCAGTTGGATGGCAGTATTCCAGGGCTTTTATCTGCAGCATTTTATGAAAGTGTTGACGGGAATTTTTTCGGTCTTAATAATGGTTGTTTTGTAGGTGATACCGCTGAAAGTTACTCGAATGCAATTGGCGATTTTAACAATGATGGACGCATGGATGTTATTGTAAGTAATAACAATGAGGAACTTCACTTATGGCAAAATGAAACAACGCCTGCTTTAAATTGGATAAAACTGAATCTTGTTGGTGTTCAAAGTAATATTAAAGGTGTAGGAGCAAAGATTGAAATTTCGGTAAATGGTCAAAAAGACTATCGCGTTTTAAAATGCGGTGAAGGATACTTAGCGCAAAATTCAAGTACCGAACATTTTGGACTCGATGCTTCTACTTTAATAGATTATATTAAAGTCTATTGGCCGAGTGGTATGATAGACACTTATTTTGATGTCTTGCCAAATCAAGTATTAACGCTGATTGAAGGTGATACGTTAAGCCTTACTGAAACAGAAACTCATGATGTTATGGTATTTCCTAATCCCGCAGAATCGTTATTATATATTAAGGTCAATTCTGAAATTTTAAATGTGACATTTTTCGACGTTTTAGGAAATGAACTTCAAGTACCTAACAAAGCGTCAAACATCTTCGATATAGCTGGTTTGTCTTCAGGTACTTATGTATTATCCTTGTCAACTGGAAATCGGGTTGAAAATCATCAATTTTTAAAGCGATGATGGGATCTTTCCAACGTATAAAACAAACACTTTATCGATGATACGTGTTTTTTATCGATTAAACATCATTCCTTTTAATTAATAGTAGAATTATCATATTTTTAACACTTATTAATTAAATTCAATTAAATATGAAAAAAATTACTTTGTTATGTATTGCAGTAATGACCTTTGCTTTTAGCTTCCAAGCTAAAGCTCAGTGTGATTACACTATCGAACTTACTGATGCTTGGGGAGATGGTTGGAACGGTGTTTCAAACATGGATGTATTGGTTAATGGCGCTGTTGTTTTAGACGACATTGGGTTAGCGGGTGGTTCTATTGGATCATTCACGTTTACCGTTAACGACGGTGACGATGTTACTACAGTTTTTAATGCTGCAGCCGTCGTCGGGTTCCCCGATTATGCCGATGAGTGTGGCTTCCGAATACTGGATGCCCTGGGCAATGAGGTGTTTACAACTAACTATGATGCCTTTGGTGGTCCTCCAGCAGATGTGACTACTGGAACTGTTACTGCAGCTTGTCCTGCATGTTCTGTGCCAGACGTAAGTTATACTGTGGTTGATAACTGTCCTGTTGATGACGGTTTTACTGTTGAGGTTGTTATTAATGATATAGGTACGGCTTCTGGTGTAACAATTACCGATGATCAAGGTACCGCAGCTAGTGCAGGTCTTTCAGCTGGAACATATACGTATGGATCTTATTTAAATGCGACGCCTGTCGTTATAACAGTTACTAACGATAGTGATGGAACTTGTGCAACTTCTAGTGCTACACTAACGTTTGATGCTAACTGTCCTCCAGCAAATGACGATTTTGCGAATGCGCTACCTGTGGCGTGCGACGATAATGTGACTGGTAGTACGGCGGATGCTACATTAGATGAAGCAACTGCTCCTGGTGGAGGTGGTGCTGATGTTGATGCTCCTAATGTATGGTACTCTTTTGATAGTGCTGTCCAAGGTGCTGGAGATATCACTTTAGATTTATGTCCTTCAGCTTATGATACATCATTATTAGTTTACACTGGAACATCAGGAAACTTAACCTTTGTGGCTGGAAATGATGATAACAACGCTGCATGTGGTGGCTGTTGCCAATCAAACTTAACGTTCCAAGCGAATGGTACTGATACGTACTTTATTTCAATTGAAGGATATAATGCTGGTAATGTGGGTGATTACGACTTAACAGTTACGTGTGTGGCTCCAACACCTCCTCCAGCAAATGATTTGTGTGCCAATGCAGAAGCGCTAGCTTTAACGGTTACCACTGCTGGTACAACGGTTGGTGCAACGCAAACAGGTACACAAGAGCAACCAACTTGTGATCCATTTGGTGTAATTGCTGATGTTTGGTACTCTGTTGATTTAACATTGTCTAGTAACGATTTAAATATCATTACAGCTATTACTGATACGTCTGATCAAGCAAACGTGGCAGTTTATCCTTCATGTGTAGCCGATGAGGCTAGTTCTCTAGGTTGTTCTGAAGGAAATGGTGGAGAAACTTTAACTGTTAACGCATTACCAGCAGGAACCTACTTCATTAGAGTATGGAGTGACGGTAACGCACCGGTTCCACCAAGTAGTGGAAATGACAGAACGGAAGGTGGATTTACAATTACTGTAGATGCTACTTTATCTGTAAACTCTTTCGAGAATGCCAATGCTTTCACATACTATCCTAATCCAGTAAATAATGGGCTACAATTAAGAGCTCAAAAGGATATTCAAAATGTGACTGTTTATAACATGTTAGGTCAAGAAGTTATTAGAACTGCTCCTAACGCTGTAGAAAGCACCGTAGATATGAATGGATTAAGCCAAGGCGCTTATTTTGTTCAAGTTACCATCGATGGTGTTACTGAAACAGTAAGAGTTGTTAAGCGATAAGCTAGCTTTCTTATAAATTTTAAAAGCCCAATCCCTATGGATTGGGCTTTTTTTATGAAAATAATTTAGATTTTAAGGTGGACAGAAAACTCGTTCTGATCTTTAGATTCATGTTCAAGTGATCTGGTTTATAAATTAAAGGGTTTCGATAGTTTGACGCCTGTTTTTTCAGCTCAGAGTCTAGGATACGACACAGGGATTTCAACGTTTTTAATGGATCTTCTTGTGTGTCAAGGGATTTTAATTTTTGAATAAGAGCGGTGTTTGGAAATGCATCCATACAGCTTTTAATAAAGTGATCCATCCATATGATGACGTATGATTTGCCTTCCGTAAGCTGTAATTTTTTATGTAACACCTCATTCAGTGCTTCAAAATAACGCTGATTTTGGCTTATAAAGCTGGTCGTTTTTAATTCTACTTGCAACAAGTTAAACCGTTGTGTATACTTCATAATATAATCATACTCATTACCCACGAAGTTAATAGAACTGGTATTCGAATTCGATAGATCAAGGGCTTCAAATTTGGCAAGATAATGATGGTATAATTCCATGTCCAGCTTGTTGTGCTTTTTGATTGTTTCTTTGATCGTATCCGATACGTCATCAATCTCTGGCCTATTGAGTGTTTTCCTTTTAATACCAATTGATTTTGGCCATTTAATACCTGTAATAGAACTAAAGTATTTCATAGACTTTTCATAGTCTTCAAAAATGCCAACCTTAATATCAAGGTTCTGTATCGTATTCTTAACGAGTTCTAAGTCATTTTCATTCACTAAATCTTCATCATACATGCGTTTACCTAAAAGAAAACCAACCATATAATTTCTCGTTTGTTTGTGCTTTACATAAGCCATCAAGTTTTGAGGAACGGGCTTTAATAGTGACATGAATTCTGACCGATCTTTAATAAAATAATATTCCGAAATAAGCCGATCTACAGGGTTTCTGAGCATCGTGAAAATTTGATAGTCGGTATATTGGTCGTTTTTCAAAGGATTGAAAATATCTCCTGAATTAGACCGTTTCGTCTCATAGAGTATATGTCGGTAATTAAAATCAGGAGTGGTCTGCCAATCCGATTTATTAATCACGCAATTAATCGTAGTGCCACCTGTTTTTGGAATATGAATAAATATATTTTTGGATGCCATTTTTTGTAATTTGTAGTCAGCTTTAAAGATAATAATTTAATTACAATGGCTACCTTTGTTATTCTATGGAACAAACACTGTTTTCTTTTATTGTACCGGTTTATAATAGGCCTGATGAGATCGATGAATTACTTCAAAGTTTTAGTGATTTAGAAGGACAAGTGCCGTTTGAAGTGGTGATTGTAGAAGATGGTTCTACGGTGACTTGCAAGTTTGTGGTTGATCGGTATGCAAATCAGTTGCATATTTCCTATTATTTTAAACCTAATTCCGGACCAGGAGATTCAAGAAATTATGGGATGAAGCAGGCTCAAGGGGATTACTTTATCATTTTGGATTCAGATTGTTTGTTGCCTTCGCATTATTTGGCAACGGTTCATCAATCGCTCACCAATAATTTTGTTGATTGTTTTGGTGGTCCTGATGCGGCACATGCTTCTTTTACCAATATTCAAAAGGCGATTAATTTCGCAATGACCTCATTTATTACTACAGGAGGCATTAGAGGCGGTAAAGCCAATGGAAAAAAATTCCAGCCAAGGAGCTTTAATATGGGGATTTCACGACGCGCTTTTTTGAAATCTGGTGGTTTTGGACTGATTCATCCAGGCGAAGACCCTGATCTCTCAATAAGACTGAACAATTTAGGTTTTAAAACGGCATTGATACCCGAGGCTTTTGTCTATCATAAAAGACGTATTTCGTGGAAAAAGTTCTATCAGCAAGTTCATAAGTTTGGACTAGTACGACCGATTCTTAATAAGTGGCATCCACAAACGAGACGTTTAACCTATTGGTTTCCAACAGTTTTTTGTTTGGGTTTTGTCCTTTCAATTCTATTTTTTGCTGTGGGAATAGTATGGCCATTAAGTCTCTACGGTGTTTATATCGCCAGTGCATTTCTTTTAGCATTATTATCAACAAGAAATGTTACTGTGGCGTTTCAATCTATTTTGGCTATTTTTATTCAATTCTTTGGGTATGGTTACGGATTTTTAAAATCTACTATGGCAATTTCAGTTTTAGATAAGGATCCTCAAAAACAGTTCCCGAAATTATTCTTTAGCCATGTTAAATAGCTTAAAATCAAAGGTTTTACGGTCTTTTAGGAATAAGACGCTGAATGTGTTTGGTCTCTTTTTTTTAATGGCTTTTCTTATATTGGTGGTCACCAAACTGTCAGAGACCTACGTGGAGACTGTCCCTTTTACGGTGGTCTACAAGAATCTTCCTGAAAATCATGTCATCACATTGGACAGCACGCCACAGGTAAATGTCACCATGTCTACCCATGGATTCAATTTGTTCTCATATTATTTTTATGAACCAACTTACATATTAGATTTTGAGTCAAATATTACCGCAAATGACAATGTTTATCAATGGTTAGCTGAAAAAGGAACTTACGATTTAAAACAGCAATTAAAAAAATCGATTGAGGTGGTATCTGTAAAACCTGATACACTCTTATTGCCTTTTGGTGTATTGAGTACCAAAAAAGTACCCGTTAAATTGCAATCCAAGGTTCAGTTTGCACCTGGATATGATGCCTTAGAAGGTGTTAAGATTATTCCTGATTCCGTTAAAATCATTGGTGCGTTGGAAGAAATTTCAAATATAGATGCTATTGAAACAAGCGCCTTCGACCTAAAAGATGTCAAAACCAGTATTCAACAGAAAGTAGGGTTGGAACTAGAAAACGCCTCAGGGCATTTAAAACTTTCAGAGAATAGTATCACCATTTCTGCAGACGTCGAAAAGTTTACTGAAGGCATTTTTGAAGTCCCAGTTGTTATACTGAACCAACCAAGGGATGTGCAAATTAATTATTTCCCAAAGCATATTAAGGTGGCTTATAATACGAGTCTGAAGGATTATAAGTCCGTTAAAATAAGTGATTTTAAAATTGAATGTGATTACAATGATATTTTAACTTCACAAAAAACCTATTTTGAACCCAAGCTGATTATTAATACAGACCTTGTAAAATCGGCAAGAATGAAGCAAAGTAAGGTCGATTATATTTTTGAGCAATGATAGTAGTAGGATTAACAGGCGGCATCGGTAGCGGAAAGACCACCATTGCAAAGTTTTTTAATGACTTAGAGATTCCTATTTATATTGCTGATGAAGAGGCGAAACGCTTAATGAATAGATCTAAGGTGATTCGGCGCAAACTCATAGCGCTTTTTGGTGATGAAGCCTACAAGGACCATACATTGAATAGGCCTTTTATAGCATCTAAAATCTTTAATAATAAAGTGTTTTTAGATAAAATGAACGCCATCGTCCACCCAAAAGTGGCTGCTCATTTTAAGCGATGGGCAAAAAAACAAGACGCTCCTTACGTTATAAAAGAAGCTGCTATAATTTTTGAGCACGATGCACAAGATAACTATGATTTTATCGTTACGGTTACAGCAGATATGGATGCGCGAATCAAAAGAGTTGTCCAACGAGATGATACCAATAGAGATAAAGTTCTGGCGATCATGAAGCATCAAATGAGTGACGAAGAAAAGGTTAAACGCTCGCATTTTGTGATTGTTAATAATGACCTAAAGGATGCTAAAAAGCAAGTACTTCAAACACATAAGGCGATCTTAAAAGCACTCGAAAAAATAAAAAATTAACATAACTGTTAATGTAAGGTTAAACCCTAATAATTCTAAATGTTAAAATACTAAATTTGAATGATGGGCAAAAAGCTATTCATTTTATTGGTGGTTTTGATGAGTTTGTCTCTCATTGGCATCATCTTCGTTCAGGCATTTTTTATTAACAACACCTTAAAAAACGAAGAGAAACAATTTACTTTAAATGTTAAGCGTTCTCTTATTTCGGTGTCAAAAGCTATTGAAGATAAAGAGCTTTTAAGTTACGACAGACTGTACAAGGAAGCGATTAACAGTGGACGGAATCCTGATACTACGGAAATCAAGCATCTCTTGATTTTTGATTCCTTCGATGAGGAGACCAATCAGGCTATTCGTTTTAAAAACGCCATTTCTGAAGAGAGTTTTAAAGTTCCATCGTTGTTCTTTGACATTGGTACAGACAGTATAAATATTAGTAGGTTCACGAATATTAGTGAAACCAAGGTTTTTGAGCCCAATTCTATCGATGGAAAAATCAATTTAAGTCCTATTAAGACTTATCGCGATTATAACACCTTAGATGAAATTGGACGACGACACTACAAGGAAGGGTATCGTAAAGTATACAAGAATTATCCGGTTTATAAGCGTATTAAAAATGAGGAAGTTTCCGAATTATTGCAATCACAATTTTCAAGTAGTGGTATCAATACCTCTTTTGAATACGCTATTTATGACAAAGATTTATCGACTAAAATACAATCAGATAATTTCGATTTAAATATAGAATCAACCATTGGAATTCCTGTGTTTGCAGATAATGAAAACAAAAGTAATTATACACTTTATGTGGATTTTCCGGAGCGTAGAAAATACCTATTGTCTTCAATTTTAGGCATGATAGTGCTTTCAATTATTTTCACGTCAATCATAATATTGGCTTATTCTAGTGCGATTTATCAATTGATAAGACAACGACAAATCTCACAGATTAAAACCGATTTTATTAATAATATGACGCACGAATTCAAAACACCAATTGCTACGATAAACTTGGCATTAGATTCTATTAAGAATCCCAAGATTATTGGCGATCAAACGAAAGTGATGCGTTATTTAAATATGATTAAGGACGAAAATAAACGTATGCATGCACAAGTAGAGAATGTGTTGCGAATTTCTAAATTAGAAAAAAACGAACTTAACATCAGTAAGGAACGTGTAAAGCTTCACGACTTAGTAGAAGATGCGATGACGCATGTGGAACTAATAGTAGAAGATCGAAAGGGGTATGTTAAAACCCATTTAAAGGCAGATAAATCTTCGGTTTTAGCTAATGAAACACATTTTACGAATGTGATTGTTAATATTTTGGACAATGCCATCAAGTATAGTGATGACGCTCCAAAAATTGATATTTATACAGAGAATGTAGGAAATAATATCTTGCTTAAAATTTCAGATCAAGGAAATGGAATGTCTAAGCAAGTGCAAAAACGCGTGTTCGAAAAATTTTATAGAGAACACACAGGGAATGTACACAATGTAAAAGGCCACGGTTTAGGTTTGGCTTATGTTAAACGAATCGTAGATGACCATCAAGGTCACATATCAGTAGAAAGTGAAAAGGGAAAAGGCAGCACATTTATTATAAAATTGCCACTAATATCATAAATTATGGAAGAGCAAAATAAGAAAATACTTTTAGTAGAGGATGATCCAAATTTCGGGACAGTCTTAAAGGACTATTTAAACATGAATGATTATGACGTCGTTCACGCTAAAAACGGAATGGAGGGATTTGAAAAATTCAAAAAGGACGATTACGATCTATGTATCTTAGATGTGATGATGCCTTATAAGGATGGATTTACTCTAGCTAAGGAAATAAGAGAGAAAAACGCAGATGTACCTATTATATTCTTGACGGCTAAGGCGATGAAAGAAGATGTTTTAAAAGGGTATAAAGTAGGAGCAGATGACTATCTTAACAAGCCTTTTGATAGTGAAGTATTACTTATGAAGATCAAAGCGATTATGCAACGTAAGGCAACAGATACGATTGCAGATAGTAAGCAGTTTGAATTTAAGATTGGAAAATTTGATTTAAATTCTAAGTTGCGTTTCTTGAAATTCAATGGTGAAGACCCTATCAAATTATCACCTAAGGAAAATGAATTACTGAGAATGCTCGCATTACATGAAAATGATCTCATGCCACGAGAATTAGCGCTTACTAAAATTTGGAGAGATGACAATTATTTTACGTCCAGAAGTATGGATGTCTACATTGCCAAATTGAGAAAGTATTTGAAATTAGATCCTAACGTTGAAATCTTAAATATTCACGGAGAAGGATTTAGACTTGTGGTGAACCAAGAAGCATAAATTGAAAGTATCATAAAATAAAAAAGCCAATCTCATTGAGATTGGCTTTTTTCTTAAACATATCGGGAATATATTAGATAACTTTTACGTTAGTCGCATTTAATCCTTTTTGTCCTTGTGTCAATTCAAATTCCACCTGATCTCCTTCACGAACCTCGTCAATTAAACCTGAAATGTGCACAAAGTGCTCTTTGTTGTTGTCATCTTCAGTGATAAATCCAAAACCTTTAGAATCATTGAAGAATTTTACGGTACCTTTACTCATAATGTATATTATATTATTTAAGCGACAAATGTAGAGCTAATTAATTGAAAATAAGCATTTTTTGGATTTATAATTAAATTTTTACTTTAAATTAGGCAAAATAGATTCTAAAGTGCTGATTACTTGTGTTATACCTGTTTTGTAATCAAACCAGATAATCTCTTTATTTTTTTTAAACCACGTGAGCTGTCGCTTAGCGAAACGTCTCGTGTTTTTTTTGATTTCTGAAATGGCTTCTTCTAAACTGCATTCGTTGTCTAAGTAGCGAAAGAGTTCCTTATAGCCTACAGTGTTGAGCGCATTGAGATGTTTTTTAGAATAGAGTAGTTTAACTTCTAGCATTAAACCAACATCAATCATATGATCTACCCTCTGCTTCATGCGATCATAAATTATTTGCCTATCTGCTGTTAACCCAATGGTGATGGTTTTAAAAGGTCTAGGTTTATCTTCTTTTTTTAAAAATGATGTGTAAGTGAGACCAGATGATAGGCAGACTTCGAGCGCTCTGATAACGCGTTTCGGATTATCGATAGCGATCGTTTCATAGGCTTTTGGGTCTAGCGTTTTTAATTGTAATTGTAAAGGTTCCAGTCCTTCGGTTTGATGACGCTTGTTCAGCTCTTCTCTCAGTTCCATGTTTACTTTGGGTAGGTCATCTAAGCCTTTCGTAACGCTATCTACAAATAGTCCGGAGCCACCTACCATAATGACGACCTGATGTGTTTTATGCAATTCATTTATGGTATCCATAGCATCTTTTTCAAAATCACCAACGTTATAATACGTGTCTACCGAAAGGTGATGAATAAAATGATGTGGTGCTTGTGCTAATTCCGAAGGCGTTGGAGCAGCAGTTCCAATAGACATTTCTTTGTAAAATTGCCTAGAATCTGCTGAAATAATTTCCGTATTGAAATGCTGAGCTAATTGAAGGCTTAGTGCTGTTTTGCCAATGGCTGTTGGACCAACAATGGAGATGAGTATAGGTTGCTTATTCGAAATGATCGTTGATTTTAATTTGATATTTAAACATGCAGATTATGACCACATTTGTGACAGAACCTTGAATTGTCTTTGTGATCACTACTGGCACAATTGCTACATACTTGAGAGTTGAGATGCAATTGCTCAGGTGGATTACCCTCTAGCTTTTCTTTTTCTGCCTTATTACTACTTCTCACATATTCAGCTGAAACGATGCCTGTTGGCACCGCAATAATGCCATAACCTAGTATCATGATAATAGAAGTGATAAACTGTCCCAAAGGTGTTTGAGGCGCAATATCTCCAAAACCTACTGTAGTTAATGTAACAATACACCAATACACACTTTTAGGAATATTTGTAAAGCCATTTTCTTCGCCTTCAATAAGGTACATAATCGTTCCAAAAATTACGGAAGAGACTAAAACAGCAAATAGAAAAACCGCTATTTTTACTCTACTCGCAATGATGGAGTCCTTTAGTTGATTAGAGGCTCCCAAATAACGGGCGAGCTTCAGGATACGGAAAACACGTAAGAGTCTCAGAGCTCTTAATGTTACCAAGGCGTGAGATCCAACAATAAAGAAAGAGAGGTATTTTGGAATGGTCGACAAAAAATCAACAATACCATAAAAGCTAAAAATATAGTTCCAAGGTTTTTTTACAACGATAATTCGAGCAATGTACTCCACTGTAAATAATATGGTCACAATCCATTCACCAATATTCAATAAATTGTGATATTTCGCGTCAATTTCATTAACGCTTTCCAACATGACCAAAGCAATACTGGCTAAGATGAAAAAAAGTAAGATGATATCAAACAATTTACCAGCAGGAGTGTCTGCTTCATAAATAATTTCATGAAGTTTATGACGCCAATCAGATTGCGGTTTTTGAGTATCCATTACTTCAAAAGTACTAAAAAGTTATGGTTTCTTTTTTAATACAATCAATGAGTTTTTTTCTATATCGACAATCGTAGCAAAATAATTTTTCAAATAAGGATAGTATCCAGCGTCGTAGATAGCTTCTTTAAAATTAAATTTAAAATAGATGACTACAGAATTTTCTTCGACATTCGTGTTAAACAAAAGGGTTCCAGTATTGTTAGGTAGACCAATACTTGCCTGTTTTGGGAACTCAATCACGTCATAGCCTTCTGTATTTATTTTCGCCGTATAGAGGTAGGTATCCTTGAAACCAAAATCTATTGGGTATGTACGTTCTTGCAATTTAAAAGGGTTTTCATCGAAAAATGTCATAAGAATTGGATTGATATATAAGGTTTCTCCAACCACGTCTACAGGTTTTTCAACGTCAAATATTTCCTTAAATTCAGGACTTGTCTTATCAGTAGTTTCTGAAGAATGAGATAGAAATTGCAGGTCATTATTTTGGTTGACATAATAGTCTTCCAAATAAGTTTCTTCATTACTGAAATATTTTCTTTTAGTTATGAGCGCATGATAGCCACTACTAGTGCCTTCTATCTGTCCTTTGATCGTATTATCTTCAATGCTAAATTGTCCGAGGTATTTCTGAAGGTTCAGTGATTCTGGGAAGATGTCTATCCAGTAGCCACCTTCCTTAAAATCTATAAGTCTTCCATATTGATTCAAACATCTAAATGGTAATTGCCCGAAGGTTAAGTAGTTATCTGTGGCGTCCAATAAATAGGTCTCATCATTAACAGTAATTTGAACAATTAAGTAGTTGAAATCTGAAATAACTGGATAAATTTTTGTTGCTAGTCCATTTCTTCTTGTAGAGAGTAACACAGGTTTTACCTCAATATCATGAACATCCATTAAATTATGAAGTAAAATATTAATCTCTGAAACGCTACCTGACTTTTCGTCAATTAGGTCTTTAATAGAAACATTTTCAAAAATGCTAAATTCCTCATTCCAGGTATAATTGGATTGCACAAATTTGTAAATTGCCTTGGCTTTTTCTAACGGGTCTTTGATATTTGCTATGTCATCACTTAATAAGTCTTTTACAGCACCACTTTTCTTAAGTTGACGTCCAATACTACTGTCGCTCTTCAGTTCACCTTCAACACTTTTCCAAGTTTTGGTAATATTATCAACACGTCCGTCAAAACCTCTAAATACTTTCAGTTCATATTCAATTCTAGCCAAATAGTTTTGCTTTGTGGTCATGTAGTCCTCTTCAATAAAAGCAGGAATATCTTTCATAATGTATATATAATCACCACAGTCTGATGAACCTCGACCAGAGGCATGCAAGCAGTTTTTTCTGATTTCAGAAAAATTCATATACAATTTTTTACCACCTACCAATTTGATGTGATATTCCCAATTTCCTGGAATACTTGGTCGGTATTCGCTATGCAGTTTAGGGATGTCATCCTGAAAATACCAACTTTTATATTTAAACATGTAAGGAGACTCTAGTTCATAACTATAAGTAATAACCGATCCCACTTTGATATTTGGAAACGTGAATTTAACTAAGGTTTGATCTTCACGATAGACTTCCTCAAAAATATCATCCTTATCTAATTTTGTTTTGGTAACCTTGCCGTCTTCTAGGTTATAAACCGTTGCGACTATTTTAGATATTTTTTCCTTATTAATACCTTTTGGTGTGTATAGATGTATCGTTTCAGTGGCTTTGTCGAATCCATTACGATTCAAAATCTTTAATTTTTTCTTAATCTCGGTGTTAAGTCTGAAGGTTTCCCGATCTACATAACTTTTGCCAAATTCATAAATAACCAAAGCGCGAGCCGTAGAATCATTCTCATAAACATTTAATTCTAAATCTTGTTTGGTCACTTCCATGCCTTCCGAATTAAATCCAGACTGGCTAAAAAGTTTTGACGTGAAAATGTTGGTGAAAATTAAAATTAAAAATAATGCTCTCATATTAGGCTTAGATAGAAATGGTTTTAACTCTTTTGTTTCGCCTTAAATAGCTTTGAATAATATGTTGTGTGTCTCTATTGTTTTGCATTGGTGTAATCACAGATTGTAACACGTCTATATTTGTTATTTGATGATTCAGGTCAACGAATCCTAATCCTTTGAAAACACCGTTCTCTATATATATAACGCTTCGTTCATCAATATCGCGACCCTGATCTACAATGATCATATTTTTATTGTCATAGCTATTTTTGGCTATAAGTTCTTCCACACGTTTATTGTAGGATTCGGGAGACTCTTCGAGAATACACGCACCATGACAATTTTTTATGGTATAATTAAAACAGTTGGACTTTGTTGGGTAAAGTCCGGTTAATTTCTGACAAAGTTCATAGGTTTCCACGACTCTAAACATAAAGCTTTTTGCACTTTGCATATGACTAAAAGTCGTTATGGGACGTAATTCGGAGTTGGTTTTATCAATTTTTAAATTGATGTAGCCATTGTCATCAATAAAACTGTATAAGGCATGTGTAAAAATAGTTCTGCGCAAGGCTCTGTTGTAGAGTGGTTTGTTTCGTTTAATTTCTTCACTTTCCTTCAGCAGTGCCACAAGTTCACTTCCAGTAGCTTCGTAGGTCACTGATTTAGCCAGTAATTGTAGCTTTTTAGATTTGGTGCTGTTGTTTGTAAAATGTTGATTAATACGATGCTTGATGTTTTTGCTTTTCCCTATGTAGATGATTTCGCCATTTTCATCATGAATATAATAGACACCTGTAATGGAAGGCAGTTTATCAATGATGGTTTTATGAGTCTCATTCAGTCTTTTGACAGTTTCTGTTTTGACATTGTTCTTGATGATTTGCTTCTCTAAATCTTTAGAGAGTAACATTTTAAACAGTTTAACAGTAGCCATGGCGTCACCGTTAGCTCGGTGTCTGTCACTAACTGGAATGCCCAATGCTCTGGTCAATTTCCCTAAACTGTAAGACGGTTGGTCAGGAATGAGTTGTTTCGACAATTCTACGGTACACAGTGTTTTTCGTTTAAAGCCAAATCCTAAGCGTTTAAACTCAGTTCTTAATATGCGATAGTCAAATTGTGCATTATGTGCCACAATGATACAATCTTCAGTAATTTCCACAATGCGCTTAGCCACTTCATAAAATTTTGGCGCATTCTTGAGCATGTTGCTATAAATGCCAGTAAGATTGACAACGAACGGTTGAATTTCTCGCTCTGGGTTGATCAGACTTATGAATTTATCAACCACCTGATGACCGTCAAACTTATAGATGGCAATTTCTGTAATGCCTTCTTCATTGTACTTTCCTCCGGTAGTTTCTATGTCTAGTATCGCGTAAATAACTCTAAATGTTTAGTAATTTCGGCTGCCAAATATACTACTTCCAACGCGAATCATAGTACTTCCACATTGAATTGCGATTTGATAATCACCACTCATACCCATGGATATAGTTTGAAATTGACAATTCGCGGTTGCGATGTCTTTTAAATCTTCATAAACCGTTTTTAGTCGCTTAAATTCTTGCGTGATTTGCTGCTCATCATCCGTAAAGGTTGCCATACCCATAACGCCTGTGATTTTAATATGTTTTAATTCTGAAAAAGCTTCAGAAGTCAACAATGCTTTTGCATCATGTGATGACATACCAAATTTACTGTCTTCCTCAGCAATTTTAATTTGAAGCAGGCAATCGATAATTCTGTCGTGTTTTTTAGCTTGTTTATTGACTTCCTTTAGCAGTTTTAAGCTGTCCACACCATGAATAAGACTCACAAAACTTGCCATGTATTTCACTTTATTTCGCTGAACATGACCAATCATATGCCATTGAACATCTTTTGGCATTTGCTCATGCTTATCGGTCATTTCTTGGATTTTATTCTCTCCAAAAATCCGCTGACCAGCTTTATAAGCTTCCATCAAATCTGAGATAGGTTTGGTTTTAGAAACTGCAACTAGAGACACGTGGTTTGGAATTTCTTGTTTTATCTTATGTAAGTTTTCTGCAATACTCATTTCAATTCAAATTTTTATTCTCGTTTTTACAATAGATATTTTAATGACCGTTTAAAATTCATAAATCGTGACACCACTTCTTAGTTTAGGCTCAATAAATGTGCTTTTCGGAGGCATTTTTAGACCGTCATCTGCTATTTGTTTCATTTCATTAATATCAACAGGAACCATACCAAACCCAACGGCAAACTCACCGTTATCAATTTTATCTTTAACATTTATAATATCCTTTTTTCCATTGACATAATCAATGCGGATATCATTTCTTGGATCTTCAATGCCCAGAATAGGATGTAAAATAGTTTTGTATAAAATATGTGGATCTAAAGCATCCAATGACGTTTCAAAATTATAGAGGGCTTTCCGCAGATAAAGAGAATAAAACTCGCCATCTAAATACATGCTGAAATGATGTTTTTTAGAGGGTTTATAAGGCATTATTCCTCGATTTTCAATTCTGAAAATTGTATCCAGTTGTATGAGAAACTCCTCCTTTGTGTGACCGTTTAAATCTTTTATGAGTCGATTAAACTCATGAATTCGCAATTCGGACTCAGGAATCAAGAACGACATAAAATGGTTGTAACTCTCTTTGCCAGTATGGTTCGGGTTAAGGTTTTTCTCATCTTGATATAATAAATAGGAAGATGCAGAGCGATGATGACCATCCGCTATATAAATCGTAGGCAATTTTTCAAACTCCTTTTGAATCACGGCTATGCGATCAATATCCTCTAATTTCCAAAGGTAATGTGTATCGCGATACGTGGTTGTAAATTCGAATTCGGCACGTTCTTGCTGCACCTCTTCAATGATTTTAGATATCACGTTATTATCCGGATAAGTGAGCAGTACAGGTTCTGCGTTGAAGCCTACAGTTTTTAAATAATCTTTGAAAATTCTTTCGCGATATTCGATCGTATCTTCATGTCTTTTTATAATGTTATTTTCATAGTCTTCGGCACTGGCTGCAGCTACAATCCCATTAAATTCTTGATAGTCACGATCTACAATTTTGTAAATATAATAGGCAGCTGTCTCGTCATGAACAAAAATCGAATCTTCTTTGAATTCTAAATACCGATTTCTTACAAGTTGATAGCGTTCAGTTCCTGTGATTTCCCTATCGTATTTATAACCCGGATTTACAATATGTAAGAATGAAAAAGGATTATAGTCTAATCGCGCTTCTCGTTCCGCCTGTGTATAGGTTTGATAAGATCTTGAAGCGACGAGACTCACCTTGTCTCTTGTGGGTCTAACGGCTTTAAAAGGGTCTATTCGTGCCAATTATTTTCTGTTTTTAGTTATAAATAATGTCGGGTCTAGATAACCAGTAATGTCTGAGCCATATCCTGAGCCGATATCCAAATTTAGGATGTCCCTAATCTCCAAATGGAGATGTGCCAGATAACGTCCATTACAATTTCCAATGGTTCCTAATTGCTCGCCTTTTTTTATATAAGTATCTTCCAGGACAACGACCGAATCGCAGTGTGCATAAAGTGATTCATATAATTGGTCTTTATGTTGATGTACGACTCTAATGACATTTCCCCAGCCTCCGCCATAATCTTTAACTTCACTAATATAACCATTAGCAATCGCATAAATTGGATCCCCTAAATCACTGTTTCCGCCATGAATACCATTCCAGTCGTCACCTAAATGATCATTTTCTTGAAATTTCTGAGCATTATAGTATTGATGTCCATCTGGTTTTCCTACAGGAAAGTCAAATCCGTTTGAGATAAACTCCGTATGATTGGTAAAAAGGGTCTTAGCGCTTTTTTGAGACGCTAAATTAGCTGAGTGATTTTTTTCTATGCCGTTTTTTGAAGTCGATTCAGTCACATGTGTCTTTTGATTTTTTTTACAGGATAAACAAGTTAAAAAAATCAAAGCGACAACGACACCAAACCTTTTCATCTTCATTTATTTTAAAAACTGCTTCGCCACATGTTCTGCTTTTCTGCTTTCAGAATAGTCATAGAAGCCTTCACCTGACTTAACACCTAATTTTCCAGCTCTTACCATGTTCACTAACAATGGGCAAGGCGCATATTTAGGATTATTAAAGCCGTTGTACATCACATTCAAAATAGAAAGACAGACATCTAACCCAATAAAGTCTGCTAGTTGCAGAGGTCCCATTGGATGTGCCATTCCCAATTTCATCACGGTATCAATTTCTTCCACACCAGCAACACCATTATATAATGTTTCGATAGATTCATTGAGCATCGGCATTAGGATGCGGTTCGCTACAAAACCTGGGTAATCGTTAACTTCGGTTGGAATTTTACCAAGCGTTTTAGACAATTCCATAATGTTCGCGGTGACCTCATCACTGGTATTATATCCACGTATAATTTCAACCAATTTCATAATCGGCACTGGATTCATAAAATGCATACCAATAACCATTTCAGGACGAGAGGTGACAGCCGCAATTTGTGTAATAGAAATAGATGAGGTGTTGGTCGCTAAAATAGTGTCTTCCGGACAAGCTTCATCTAATTGTTTAAATATATTGAGTTTTAAATCGATATTTTCAGTCGCAGCTTCTACTACCAAACTAGCATATTCAACACCTTCATTTAAATTTGTGAAAGTGGTAATATTATTTAAAGTGGATTCTTTGTCGGCTTCGGTTATTTTTTCTTTGGCCACCATGCGGTCTAAGTTCTTTGCAATGGTCGCCATCCCTTTTTTGAGCGATGCTTCGCTTATATCTATTAATTGTACTTTAAATCCAGATTGTGCAAATGTATGGGCAATTCCATTTCCCATTGTACCTGCGCCTATAACTGCTACATTTTTCATTTATATATGCTTTAATTTATTTGTTATTAAAAACAATCGATAATCATGGTTGCGACTCTCAGAGCTTCGGTACCGTCATGCAATGTAACGATTGGTGTTGTGTTATTATTGATAGCATCCGCAAAGGTTTCCAATTCGTCTAAAATCGCATTGTTGTTAGAGATTTCAGGATTGTCAAAATATATTTGTTTTTTGACGCCTTCGGCATTTTGGAGAATCATATCGAAATCTCCTGGATGTTCGGGTGCATCTTTCATCTTGACTACCTCACATTTCTTTTCAAGGAAGTCCACTGAAATATAGGCATCCTTTTGAAAAAATCGCGTTTTACGCATGTTTTTAAGAGATATGCGACTGGCTGTTAAATTCGCCACACAGCCATTTTCAAATTCGATACGTGCATTCGCAATATCAGGTGTATCACTAATTACTGAAACACCACTTGCTGAAATATGCTTAACCTTGGAAGGTACTACACTCAAAATGATATCTATATCGTGAATCATTAAATCCAATACCACAGGTACATCTGTTCCTCGAGGATTGAATTCCGCAAGACGATGTGTTTCGATAAACATCGGGTTTTTGACCTGATCTTTAATGGCGATAAATGCAGGATTGAAGCGTTCAACATGGCCTACTTGACCACGAATATCATGCTCTGCCAATAAGCTTCTTATATGTTCTGCTTCTTCAACGGTGTTTGTGATAGGCTTTTCGATAAAAATATGCTTCCCCTTAGAAATGGCTTTTTTAGCACAATCGTAATGTGATAAGGTTGGCGTAACAATATCGACCATATCAACAGCATCTAGTAAGGCTTCAATGGAATTAAAGTACTTATAACCAAATTCTTCCTCAACCTTTTTAGCGTTGGTTTCATCCGCATCATAAAAACCAATGAGGTCATATTTTTCAGATTGATTAAGAAGTCTTAAATGAATTTTACCGAGGTGACCAGCACCAAGAACACCAGCTTTTAGCATTGTTTTACGTTTTCAACAAAAATAAGATTTTTCGTAGTTTTTATGATGAAATTTACGATAAATAATGAGGAAATTGATATGGTTAATAAATCCCTTCAGTTTAATTTTTAGTATAAAAATGTTTGCATTATTTTAGCATAGAGAACCTAACTTATCAACTTTGAAAGACACGCTTAAACATCAAGGACTACGGCAGAAACTCGTTGAGGTCATTAAAAATAAAGGGATAACTGACCCAAAGGTTATTGAGGCTATTGGAAGAATTCCTAGACATCTTTTTATGGATTCAGGTTTTCTGGATCATGCCTATCAAGATAAAGCGTTCCCGATTGCTGCAGATCAAACTATTTCACAACCCTATACCGTGGCATTTCAAACAGAATTACTCCAAGTCAAACCTGGTCATAAAATTTTAGAAATTGGGACGGGTAGTGGTTATCAAACAGCCGTGTTATGTGTCATGGGAGCAAAGGTTTACAGTATTGAACGTCAGCATGAATTGTATAAAAAAACCAGCCAGTTTTTACCTAAAATAGGGTATAGGCCGAAGAAGTTGGTCTTTGGAGATGGTTATATTGGCATGGAAAGTGAAGCGCCTTTTGATAGTATTATTGTCACTGCTGGAGCACCATTTGTTCCTAAGCCACTATTGAGTCAATTAAAAATAGGCGGACGATTAGTCATTCCTGTAGGTGATGATGTTCAGGTCATGACTTTGTTCGTCAGAAAAGGTCCCAAAGACTTTGAACAACACGAGTATGGAGAATTTCGATTTGTACCGCTATTAGAAGATAAAAACTAATGTTTTGGTAAATAGGCTTCAGGAATAGGATGATCCTCAGTTTCCTGTTGCCAGTAAATATTGACAATCCACCAGCGATGACCATCATGTAATAATTGAATGCTATTAATGCCTCTCATGAAGGGTTCTGAGTCGCTTTTACTTCTGTAAGATTCATAGGTACTGAATACCTGAGCTATATTTCCGAAAGTTTGTGTACTTCGATGAATTTCAACTTCATGAAAACCATTCTCTACTAACCATGTTCCAGCGCGTTCTATATAACCATCAGGAGTTATAAAACTCGCATCAAATTTACCGTCTTTCGTTTTGCTAGTTGGGATAAGCTTGGCGTCTTTATGAAATAAATAACGGAATAAATCCCAATCGCGTGCTTCACCTTTTTCTCCTGAAATCACCGAGTATAGTGATTCCAAAGTGCTGTCTAGCGTCGTTACATGCGATGAGTAGTCTACTTCTTGTTGGGCGAACAATGTGGTACTGGATAATACGAATAAAAAAATGAGATGTTTCATAATTATGAGTTTAGAAAAATTTCAGGCCAAAAATAATGGCATCACTTTGAAATCCACTTAGATACGAACGTACGTAATCTAAACGTAAAAATCTAAATTTTCCCCAACCAATATTGTCTAAACCTACAGAATACTCTTGATAAGGATTCGTGTTTGGTGTCGCCAAGGCATGAGCGCCAAGCACTAAATTAAAATTAAGTTTTTTCAATAGCGGCACTCTGCCCAATATAAAACCATTAAAATCATGTTCGGCATGCATCTCCAAATACGCGTCATTAGTGCTTAGTGCATAATATGGTAAATTATTAAAAACATCTAGATAAGTACCTTGGCCAAAATTAGTTTGGTTCCCGTTAAAATGCTGATAGTCGACAAACGCAATATCATCACCACCGAAAAACTTTCCAGCTTTCAGGTTGTAATTAAAACGTCCCATACTTGATACATTCAAGCCTTGGGATAATCTGAATTTTATCTGATCAAAGTCATAGCCATCAACAGAGGAGGAGAAGCCTTTTTCATAGCCAATTCGCAACGTGGGATATTTAGAGCTTTGTACATTAATTTTACCATCGGGATGACTCAAATAATTCTGAGCAAAATTGATCTGGGCACTCAGGTTTAATTTCATGATATTGTGCGTTGCAAAAGGAGCGATGCCATACGCGGTTTCATCCAGAGGATTGTTACTTGTATATTCTCGATCTGCCTTAGGATACCACGCTTGATCTGTGGTATTGAATAAGGCTTTTCGTCGTTGATAACTGAGACTTGTATTTATTCGAAATCCATTGAACAATTCATTGGAGTAAGATGCTAAAACATAGCTGTTTTCATAGATTTTCATAAAGTTTTGTTCAGAAAACAATGAAAATCCGGTATTGAAACTTTTTGAGATAGGTTCACTGCCATTGAATTGCTGTGTGGTCACACCACCTGAAACGGTCAAGTAGGGTCTAGAGATATTATTAAATTTGTAGGTGGCCGAAACGGTTCCTCTTAAGCGATCATCACTGAAGCCATAATTGATGTTTCCGTTAATCGAGAAATACCGTTGGTACTCATCGTAATATTTTCGGTAGAACACGCCTATATCGGCATTCCAACCTTGAACGGTGTTAAAACTAATAGCTTCAATAGGAGAGGAGATACCTGCGCTCCATTTTTCATAAGAATTATTGTAAGTATAACCACCTAATAAATCTCCTAGTTTCCATTTATTTTTTACGGAATCGACAGAATCTTTGTAAGTTTTGGATTCTCGAACAACTTGTATACTGTCTTTTTTAATGTAATCGGTTATTTCTTCTTCCGTTAGGGGAACAGGCCTTAAGGTTTTCCAAAATAGAGAATCTTTTTTATTGGCTTCTGCCTCAAATGACACAATCTCACGATTAAAATCTTTTCTTGTCAGACCTAAGTTGAATTCATAATTACTGTACACAGCTGTAAAACGACCGTCACCTTTTATTCCAAAAATACCGTATTTGAAATCTATATTCTGTGAGATTTTAGCCCAAATAGCGTCTTTTTCTGAATAAGAAAAATTTTGGGTAACGGTAATTTTATCCACTGCAGGAATGCGTGCTTGAGTCCCAGTAATATCGAGTTCCGCAGCATAAATGGTCCATTGATCCTCAACAATATAAATCAATCCTTCAAACACAGGGTCGTTTTCTCGTCTTGGTGTTACTTTTATTTTGTTTATCAAATTTCCGCGATCATCATAAAATACACCTTCTAGTTGATAACGATAGTATCCAAAGGCATTATTTGCGATGGGAGAGACAATTTTATTGCCCAAAGTGATGGTATTGTCATAAAGCTCAAACTCAACATCTATTGCGGTATTAAAACTGAAGCCATTGTCATTTCCACTCACTTTCGAAGCTATGATTTTTTCCTTGAGTTTATTAGGTCTTAGGAACTGTAATTTTGAAATAGTTTCGGATAAATATATCACACCACTGCGTGTAGAGTCTAAGCCACCACCAAGATCGCCCATGTCTTGTCCCATAAATGTTTCAGGAGCATCCTTAATTCGTATGAGTCCGCGAGAATAGAAATCGGCTGCATAGCTTTTAATTTTATTCAGATTGATATCTCTTTGTGCAATGGCCTTCCGAATAATAATGTTAGCAGGATTTTCTTCCGAATTAATAACCACTTCATTCAGTGATATTTCCTCATCTATGAGTGTTGCATCCAGAGTAAACGGGAAGGATGAGATGTCTACTTCTTTTTTTACGGTTTTATAGCCTAAATACTGAAAAACGACGGTATAGGTGTCTGGATTCGTGATATTCAGTTCATAATAACCATCTTCGTTACTAGTGGTTCCTTTATAGGTGTTTTCAATAAAGATATTGACGAATGCCAGTGGTTGATCATTACTATCTGTAACGGTTCCTTCAATTTGAGAAAAACTTTGAAAACTAATGAAAAGCGCAAAAATGCAAAAGCGTAATGTTAAGGTCATAAGTATCGTGATTGATGGTTATATTCATACAGACGTCAATTTACATAAAATGGTTGCCTGGAAGGTTCAAACTTAGTAATTAATCACCTTCAGAATTGTTAAACAATCACAAATTACCTATAAATTTTCTTAATACGATCCAAGTTTCTTTTGTTGTCTCGATCCTTGATGGAATCACGCTTGTCATAGAGTTTTTTACCTTTTCCTAAGGCTATCTCTAATTTGGCCAAGCCTCTATCATTGATAAATAAGCGCAATGGGATGATAGCGTTTCCTTTAATGTTGACTTCCTTTTCTAGTTTTTTAAGCTCTCGTTTATTAAGTAATAATTTGCGTTGCGCCTTAGGTTTATGGTTGTAGTAATTGCCATAAACATATTCTTGGATGGTCATGTTGATGACAAATAATTCACCACGATCATTAAATTCACAAAAGCTTTCTGCAATCGATGCCTTGCTATCTCTAATAGATTTAATTTCGGTACCAGTCAATACAATGCCAGCGGTGTACGTATCTAAGATTTCGTACTCGAACTTCGCCTTTTTATTCTTTATGTTTACCGTTTTTTGCATGATAGACAAAGGTAAATAATTTTAATAGTTTTGTATGAAATGAAGTCATTAGTTTTCCGACTTATGATTGAAATGTTCTAAACATGAAACAGATTTTAATACTTCTTATGGCGGTTTTTCTATGGAGCTGTGTCGATTCTAAAACCGAAACTAGTTCTGCTGAAGCCATCGTAGATCGCGCTATTGCCGTTGCAGGAGGTCATATCGTAGATACATCAACAATTGCATTTAGTTTTAGAGATAAACGTTACAAAGCTATGCGCAACCAAGGGCAATTTAAATTGGAACGCACATTCAAGGATTCGGTCACCACTGTAAGAGATGTTTTGTCAAATGAAGGCTTTAAACGCTTTTTAGATTCTAAGGAAATGATAGTAGCAGACTCCATGATTCCGAGGTATTCGGCTTCCGTTAATTCCGTTCATTATTTTTCAGTGCTTCCATATGGCTTAAACGATGCCGCTGTAAATTTGAAATTATTACCTGATACAACGATTGACAACGACGTTTTCTACAGCATTCAAGTGACATTTTCTGAAGAAGGTGGTGGCGAAGATTTTGAAGATGTGTTTATGTACTGGATTGATAAAGAGACTTATAAAGTAGCGTATTTGGCATATTCGTATAACGAAGCAGATGGTCAAGGATTACGTTTTAGAAAAGCCAAAAATGAACGCAATATAAAAGGCATTCGTTTTGTAGATTATGACAATTATAAGCCGAAAGACCCAAGGGGTGGTCTTACTGAATTACCTCAGTTGTTTTCGAATAACAAGTTAGAACTTCTGTCCAATATTGCTTTAGAGGATATCCAAGTATCTTTTAATTGATGGTTAGTACCTGATGCGATATTTTGCCATCTAAAATCGTGACAATGTAAAGATTCCCATTGTTCCTTTCGTCAATATCCTCGTATAATTTTTGTCCGATAATAGCATTTACAAAAGCAGGAGTGGTATTGCTATGACCAACAATTAGAACAGTCTTCCCAAAAGTTGCTTCAGCGAAATCCTCTGAATATAAATTCCTTGGATCATAAGATAGAACCGTCAGATTATTTTTCTCGGCTATAGGTTGTGCTGTTTGTTGTGTACGATTATAATTGGTGGAATAAATGGCATCAAATTCTATATGCTGCAGAATAGTACTCCAACGAATCGCTCTTGCTTTTCCTTCATCTGTAAGATTTGGATTTCTGTTGGTCTTATCACTTTGATCTTTTTCTGCATGACGGATAAGATAATAAGTCGTTTCTGTTTGTTGCGTACTTGTGTCTTGGGCGTAAGACGATAGTCCGAACGTGAGAACTAGTAAAAATGCGATAAGTGATTTCATGAGCGTAACTGTTTAATAAGTTTCAAATATAGCTACTCTCAATTTAAAATTTACAAATGAAGCTAAAATAGTGATCACTAATAGTCAGCATCTGATAATTCGCCGTTGGCAATGTTGACACCTTTAGAAGTACCTATGCGCTCCACACCAATATCAATATATTTTCTTGCTGTTTCATAATCGCCAATACCTCCAGAGACCTTGATCTTACAATTATCTCGAACCGTTTTTCTAATAATTTTCGCAGCAGTTAGCGTGGCGCCACTTTTAGTAAAACCAGTAGAGGTCTTTACAAAATCAACTTTTGCGTCTATACAGATTTCTGAAGCCTTAACAATACCATTTTTAGAGAGTTCACTAATTTCTATAATGACTTTTAAAGGGGTCTTTCCAATGGCTGTTTTAACATCCTTGATATCTTTAAAAACTTCCACATAGTTTTTGCTTTTAAAAACACCAATATTCATCACCATATCGATTTCATCAGCACCATCGTCTATGGCTTGTTTGGCTTCGAAAACTTTTGCTTCCGTTGAAGTTGCACCCAAAGGGAAACCGACAACAGTACAAATTTTTACTTTAGAATCTTTGAGTAATTGTTTGGCTAAAGGTACATAACAACTGTTGATGCAAACGGAGTAGAACTTGTATTTCTTGGCTTCGTTGCAATGGTCTATAATGTCACGCTCTGTGGCATTAACACTTAAAAGTGTGTGGTCAATATATGAGTTAATGTTCATATGAAAGTAGGTCTATTATTCACTAATTCTTGATTTGAAGAAGAATTAGCTTGCTTTTAACTAATGTAAATTTGGGAATTAATAGCAATTCAAAGTTACTAATTAATTCGTATTATCATAATCTTAATTATGAAACTTTTATTGTCTATAGAGCAAGTTGTAAACAGTTTTTTAACAAAAAAACCTCAATTTTAAGGTTTTATCTAGTATTTAAAATTGCTATTTATAGTGATTCTAGATGAGGGTGTCAGTTCCTTACTACAGTGCAGACTTTGATAAGAAATTGGCTTGTAATGACCGTTTGGAGATGCAATTTACTTAAAAAAACGGACGATAATTTGACTGAAAACTAAAAGAAAAGCAACGCTCATTTTATTGCTAAAACTCGCATTGCTTTTCAACTAACCAACCACTTAAAAGACTCTTATCGAAGCCATTTGTTACAGCTCCTTTTAAATTTCTTCAGCGACAATACTGGCTTCATTTCGAAACACTAATTGGTCATCAAAGGCATCTAACAATATGATGCTATCTGTCGTTACGTTGCCTGAGAGAATTTCTTTACTCAAGGCATTTAAAACTTCTTTTTGAATGACACGTTTCACCGGTCTCGCTCCATATTCCGGATTGTAGCCTTTACGTGCCAAATAATCAATAGCTTCAGGTGTCGCATCAAATGTGATACCTTGCTTGGCGATCATTTTTTGAACACCTTTTAATTGTAAACCAACAATCTTCTTAATGTCATTCTGTGTTAAAGGCGTAAACATGATTGTGTCATCGATACGATTTAAGAACTCAGGTCGCACACTTTGTTTCAAAAGTGCCAAGACATCTACTTTTGCCGCTTCCATGGCTGATTCAACATCTTTGGTGGCTTCAAATCGTTCTTGAATGATCTGACTTCCCATATTGGAGGTCATAATTATGATCGTATTTTTAAAATCGGCAACACGCCCTTTATTATCTGTTAATCGTCCTTCATCTAAAACTTGCAATAAAATATTAAAGGTATCTGGATGGGCTTTTTCAATTTCATCAAGCAAGACTACAGAGTAAGGCTTACGTCTTACAGCTTCAGTTAATTGTCCGCCTTCATCATAGCCTACATATCCAGGAGGTGCACCTACCAAACGGCTCACGCTGTGACGTTCTTGATATTCACTCATATCAATTCGTGTCATGGCATTTTCATCATCAAAGAGATATTCGGCTAAAGCTTTTGCTAATTCAGTTTTACCAACACCAGTGGTTCCTAAAAACAAGAAGGTGCCTACCGGTTTTTGTGGATTTTGAAGGCCAGCTCTTGAGCGTCTCACGGCATCACTTACAGCCGTAATCGCTTCTTCTTGACCAACCACACGCTTGTGTAATTCATCTTCAAGTTTTAGTAATTTGTCTCTTTCGCTTTGAAGCATTTTCGTGACTGGTATACCGGTCCATTTAGCAACTACTTCAGCAATATCATCATAAGTTACTTCTTCTTTTATCAAGGAGCTTTCACTTTGGTTTTCTTGCAAATCTTTCTGAAGTTTTTCCAGTTGTTCTTGGGCTTCCTTGATTTTTCCGTAGCGTATTTCAGCCACTTTCCCATAATCACCTTCGCGTTCCGCTTTTTCAGCCTCTAATTTATACGCTTCAATATTTGATTTTGTGGTCTGAATATTGTCAACGACTTCTTTCTCACTTTTCCATTTCGCATTAATATCGTTGCGCTCTTCTTTCAGATTCGCCAAATCCGCACGTAATGCCTTCAGTTTGGTTTCATCTTTTTCACGCTTTATGGCTTCAATTTCAATTTCCAACTGCATGATTTTACGATCCAAAACATCTAATTCTTCAGGCTTAGAGTTGATTTCCATACGTAATTTCGATGCGGCTTCATCCATCAAATCAATCGCCTTGTCAGGTAAAAAACGGTTCGTGATATAGCGTTCCGAAAGCTCAACAGCACCAATAATAGCTTCATCCTTAATTCTTACCTTGTGATGTGTTTCATACTTTTCTTTGATACCACGTAGGATTGAAATAGCGCTTTCAGTGTCTGGTTCATCCACCATTACCTTTTGGAAACGACGTTCCAAGGCTTTATCTTTTTCAAAATACTTTTGGTACTCATCCAGTGTGGTGGCACCAATGGCACGCAGTTCTCCTCGAGCTAAAGCAGGTTTTAGGATATTTGCAGCATCCATAGCTCCTTGTCCGCCACCTGCGCCAACAAGCGTATGGATTTCATCGATAAATAAGACGATATCACCTTCACTTGTAGTCACTTCCTTGATAACGGCTTTTAAGCGCTCTTCAAACTCTCCTTTAAATTTAGCACCAGCAATTAAGGCACCCATATCTAAGGCATAAATTTGTTTGTCGACAAGATTCTCAGGCACATCACCATCAACAATTCGATGTGCTAAACCTTCAGCAATAGCGGTTTTACCAGTTCCTGGCTCACCAACAAGAATCGGGTTGTTTTTCGTACGACGTGATAAAATTTGAAGGATTCTTCTGATTTCCTCATCACGACCAATCACAGGATCTAACTTCCCGTCTTTTGCTAATTGATTGAGGTTCTTGGCGTATTTATTCAACGAATTATAGGTGTCCTCTTGACTTTGGGAGGTCACACGATCGCCTTTACGCAGTTCTTCAATAGCCGCATTCAAACCTTTCTCTGTGACACCTTGGTCTTTGAGCATCTGTGCAATTTTACTATTAGATTTAAAAATGGCTAATAGTAAGTGTTCAACAGACACAAAATCATCGTTCATTTTTTTCGCAATAATAGAAGCCTCGTTCAACGTTTTACTGGCTTCTCGCGAGATCATGAGATCTGCACCTGTTACTTTTGAGAAACTTTCCAATTGTTTATCCAATGCCAATTTGAGGACATCCATATTAACGTTCAGCTTCTTAAGAACAAATGGCAGCACATTTTCATCAACTTCGGAAATCGCTTTAAAAATATGCTCATTTTCTATTTGTTGATGCCCTAAGCTTTGAGCAAGCTGCTGTGCCTGCTGAATCGCTTCTTGGGATTTTATGGTATAATTATTAAAGTTCATATATCTTAAGTATTATTTTATTAGTATTTTACGCCAATCATATGACAATAACCCTACCAATTGTAAAACGCAAATATAAAACGACAAAATGACCGATTTAGTGTGTGATAGCGTGACTTTTCGTCAGTCGATGTATTTGAAATGTGTTCAGAATTGGGGCCTAAATGTACTCCAAAACTAGCGTAAACAAAGATGCTGTTTAATTCCATTGATTTTGCGATTTTCCTACCGATAGTTTTTTTGCTGTATTGGTTGCTCAAACAAGATTTAAAGGCACAAAACGTATTAATATTTCTAGCAAGTTACATATTCTATGGTTGGTGGGATTGGCGATTTCTCAGTTTGATACTCTTCAGTACCATTGTTGATTACAGTATTGGTCGCTTTATGATGTCTACTGAACACGCTAGAAAAAGAAAGCAGCTGCTGTTGCTTAGTGTTTTCGTCAACCTCGGAATTCTAGCATTTTTCAAATATTTTAATTTCTTTCTTGACAATTTTGTTGGTGCCTTTTCATTTTTTGGTTCAGATATTTCCATACAATCGGTGTCCATCATATTACCGGTAGGTATTAGCTTCTATACATTTCAAACACTCAGCTACACCATAGATATTTACAGAAAACAATTGGATGCGACTCGTGATTTTATAGCCTTTTCGGCCTTTGTTAGTTTTTTTCCTCAGCTGGTAGCTGGACCTATTGAACGCGCCAAAAATTTGTTGCCGCAATTTTATGTGACTAGGGTGTTTAATAAAGCAAAAGCTATGGATGGTTTGCGACAAATGCTTTGGGGATTTTTTAAAAAAATGGTCATTGCTGATAATTGTGCCATTTATGTGAATCAAATATTTGGCGATTCTTCAGAATATTCTGGAAGTACCTTGTTTTTAGGTGCCTTGCTTTTTGCATTTCAGATTTATGGTGATTTTTCAGGCTACTCCGATATCGCTATTGGTACGGCAAGATTGTTTGGATTTGATTTGATGAAGAATTTCAATTTTCCTTATTTTTCAAGAGATATTGCAGAATTTTGGAGACGCTGGCACATATCGTTATCTACTTGGTTTAGAGATTATTTATACATCCCTCTCGGAGGCAGTCGTGGAAAACAATCGAAAGTCATTAGAAACGTATTTTTAATATTTATTGTAAGTGGATTTTGGCATGGCGCCAATTGGACGTTCATTATTTGGGGAGCTCTAAACGCCTTATATTTTTTACCGTTGTTATTACGCCAACGTAATAGGAAATATACAGATACCATTGCTGAAGGCCGATATTTTCCAAATTTAAGAGAGCTCTTTGGTGTTTTGATAACCTTTAGTTTAACCGTCTTAGCATGGGTGTTTTTTAGAGCTGATAACCTCACGCATGCCATGTCTATACTCCTTGAAATTTGTTCGTATTCTATCTGGTCCATACCAGAAGTTTTACCTTTAGGATTACTTGTATTAATTGCTGTTTTTATGATGATTGAATGGTTTCATAGACATAGGGCTTACGGACTGGAATATGCGCAGACCAATCATTGGTGGTTAAAATTTTCGGATAAGTTGCTCTTAAGCTTTGTGTTTTGGAGTATTGTGGTTTGGAATGCTAACCAAGAAGTTGAATTTATTTATTTTCAGTTTTAGATGCGAAAAAAACTATCAGCCATATTAACTATTGTCATGTTTCTCGTAGTAGGAGAGTTGCTTATTCGTTTTAATAAAGCTTACGATCTCTTGAACCATGCTCCAGTTGAAATCGCTATAAAAACGGAAGATTCAGCCTTGAAAAAACGTCTGGATGATGATACTTTCGAATTAGATTCACAACAATTGCGAATTATGGTGATTGGTGATTCCTATGTTCATGGCGCTGGTATACCAGAAACCCGCAAATTTTCGAAACGTTTGATACATCACTTAAGCGATTTTGATTTGAATGGAAAAACGCTACAAGTATTGGATATTTCAAGGCCTAGTAATAATACCATTGATAATTATAACTCATTTAATTATTATGAAGCGCGTTTTAAGCCACACGTCGTTTTTTGGGCTTATAATTTTAATGATATTTTAGGTGGATTTGAGACTTCACAGGGAATTGGAACCACTGATTCGACAACAAAAAATCCGCCTAAAAGAGCCAAGAAAAAGAGTCGAACCAATGCTAAAGCTTTTGTGAAAAATTTGTATTCAAAATCTGAACTCGCTAGATACCTGTCTACGAATCTTCAAAAGGAACTGAAGTTGCAAGGTATTGTGATGCCTTTTGGTGATTTTTATTTTCTTACTACTGAAGGTTATAAAGAGACCAATAAAAACTGGATAACAACTACGCAGCTTTTTGATGACGTTGCACAGGAATGTGAAGAGAATACTTCAGAGTTTATTTTGTATCAAATGCCTGAGTTCAATTTACTAGAACGCCCAGAATTGTTTGCTGAAATAAATGATGCTTTTCTTACGTATTCGGCATCAAAGCAACATCTAACTTATATGAATGGTGCTTCTGATTTCCCTAAGGGAGAGGGCAGTGACTTTCTCATGTCGAGATATGATGGCCATCCTAATGAAAAAGCCCATGATGTGATTGCAAAGCGTATAGCAAATTATATCTTTGCTAACATACAACTAGAAAATGACCAGTAAAGCCCAGACGCTTGTAAGGTTAAAAAATATTGACGACTTAATTTCAGAACGTATCACCTATGGGATTTTTTAAACAGATATTCGGGACTTCGGAGCCCAAGGAAGAGAAGGTACTGCCATGGCAAGCTCTAACAGACCTAGAGCAGCTCAATGCGATAGAAGAACAATCTAAAACCAAAACACAACTTATTTTTAAACATTCTACTCGTTGTGGCATAAGCAGTATGGTGATGAAGCAATTTGTAAGATCTTACGACTTTGATACTGAAGCTGATCTATATTATCTTGATTTGTTAAGCTATAGAAACGTTTCTGATGAGGTTGGCTATAAGTTTCAAGTGATGCATCAATCACCACAATTGCTTATTATTAAAAACGGTATTACAGTAGCCCATGCGTCGCATGGTGCGATCAATGATTTAGATTTAGAGCGTTTTATTTAAAAACAAAACCTCTAGTTTAAAAAAAAACTCCCATACGTTTCGCATGGGAGTTTTGATTTATCATATCATGTCTAAAGTTTATTAACCTCTATTCATTCGATAGCTACTAATGATTTTCTTCAATCGAATTTTTAGATCTTCTCCTGTGTCAAACACCATTTGTTCATTACTAGGAAAACCGACCCTTCTGTTGTTGATAATATCTAAATCCTCACGAGTAAGTGCTCTTTTATCACCTCTGTAGGTCGCAAATAAGTTCAGGAACTCATAGCCACTGTCTATAGGAAATCGTTCTAAAACCTGCTGGTTGATCAAATCGCTGTAGACCACTTCCGCCAGTATTTGAGAAGATTTTTGTTGTTCAAACTCAAATAAACGCGCTTTCACATTAACGATTTTATCTATTTTAATGTCATTTCCTAAGCTGTCTTTCATAACATTACCATTCGCATCCAATTGGTATTCCCAACCATCTACAATCTCTCTTTGACGTAAGATTTGACGTTCCTTAATGCGTTCAGGCGATATATTAATTTGCTTTAGTTGCAGAGCCATAGCGTAGTCATAGTCAAGATCTTCAGCAGCATTGGCATGATAGACCGTCCAAAATTGATTAAGACCATAGGTATCAAAGTTTAACAAGTCAGCTTCCAGTCGTTGTGGAATAATTTGACGTGTTTGATTCTCAATAGATACAATGACATAATCAGTGCCTTTATTGTGAGCTTTAGTCATCAGACTTCTAGTTTCCTCAAAATTCGGATTGATTCGTTCTATATAATTAAAGATATCATAGGCTTCCCTGGCATCATACTTATTACCAGAATCCAGTAGGGCAATCCCTTCATCAATTAAATAATCAGAGGTTTTATAACGATAGTCAACAATTTCCGAAGAATAATCTTTAAACTTAAAATTGATGGTTTTCCCATTGATTTGTAATGGTAACACGCGTTTAATCGCATTTTGTCTGGCTTCCAAATCTAGATAAGTCTCATAGATAGTTCGATACTGCTCTGGGTTACCATCCTTTTTTAAGTGTTTGATATCGCTTAAATCGCGGTCTAAAACTTTGTAGTAGGCATCTCTCAGCATGATCACATAGTCTTGCTTGCGCTTTTTATCCTTATTGTTAGATAATTTTTGAAGCGCATCATTGATCGCCTGGTCATAATTACCATAACTGATCGCTTTCTCAATTTGTTTCCTTCCACTACAGGATACGAGAAATGAAAGGAGTACTGTTAGGAGTAATAGTCTTTTCATAAGTCTGTAATTTTAGTTTATAACTAGTAGATTTCAATTTTGATGCCAAAATAAAAAACCCTCAATAGTTTTATATTGAGGGTTCGTAAATATATGGAAAATGTTTATTTCTTTTTCTTCGGATTAAAAACAGGTAATAACTGAGTTTTTACGGAACCAAATCCGATGCGTGTGCCATCATTTTCGCAATAGCCTCTCATGATCACGGTATCGTAATCATTGATAAACTTACGTTCGGTGCCATCTTTCATTTTGAGCGGTTTGGTGCCTTTCCATGATAATTCCAACATGGATCCATAAGAATCTTCTGTTGGTCCAGATATCGTACCACTACCCATCATGTCTCCAGAGTTTACAGGACAACCATTAACGGTATGATGCGCTAATTGTTGCGCCATATTCCAGTACATGTATTTGAAATTTGATTTACACACGGTCGTTTCTTTAGCACCTTTTGGCTGAATGGCTGCTTCTAAGTTAATATCGAAGCTTTTCTTGCCTTTCGATTGTAAATAAGGCAATGGTTTTGGGTCTTGCTTTGGACTTTCCACTCGAAATGGTTCCAAGGCGTCTAAAGTAACAATCCATGGTGACATGGAAGACGCAAAGTTTTTACCGAGGAAAGGTCCCAATGGTACGTATTCCCATTTTTGAATGTCACGAGCCGACCAGTCATTAAATAGAACTAATCCGAAAATATATTCTTCAGCTTCATCAATAGGAATTGGTTCTCCCAAGTCGTTAGCATCCGTTGTGATAAAAGCCATTTCTAGTTCGAAATCTACCAATTTAGATGGACCAAAAACGGGAGATTTAGCACCTTCAGGCATGGTCTGTCCTTGTGGTCTGTGAATCGGAATTCCAGAAGGAATAATTGACGAACTTCTTCCGTGGTAACCCACAGGTAAATGCAACCAATTAGGCATTAAGGCATTTTCAGGATCTCTGAACATGGTGCCCACATTAGTCGCATGCTCTTTGCTTGCGTAAAAATCGGTATAATCACCCACTTGAATAGGCAACTGCATTTCTATTTCATCCAAGCGAAAAAGAATGGTTTCCTTATGTGGAATGTTGTTCTTTAGAGTATCGTTTTCGGCATCGAAAATTTCAGCGATACGATTACGTACCAAGCGCCAAGTTTTTCGACCATCCGCTATAAAATCATTCAATGTATCTTGAAGAAATATATCATCCGTTAAAGGAATGCCTTCAAAATAACCTAATTGATGCAAAGCGCCAAGATCGATAGCTGTGTCACCAATACGTGTTCCAATCGTGATAATATCATCACGCGTTAAGAACACACCAAATGGAATATTTTGAATCGGGAAATCTGAATTTTTTCCAACGTGCAACCATGATGTACGATCAGGATTATTTGCAGTTATAGACATAGGTAGCGTTTTTTTATTGATTTTTAGTTAATTCAAACCTACATATTTAATTGCATAAAACCATAAAAAATTAATGAAATTTAACTGTTGATAACCTGCTCATAAAACCATAGATAAAACGCACTTTTTTAAATCTTTTTCAGAACTTGATTTCTTACTTTTGGAAAAACATAATTTAAACTTTAGATATGCAACGCGATTCACAAATTTTTGAGCTTATTGAAGCAGAAAAGGAGAGACAAATTAACGGCTTGGAGCTTATTGCTTCTGAAAACTTTGTAAGCGACCAGGTGATGGAAGCTGCAGGTTCAGTATTGACCAATAAATATGCAGAAGGTTATCCAGGAAAACGTTATTATGGTGGTTGTGAAGTGGTGGATGAAGTGGAGCAAATTGCTATTGATCGCGCGAAGACCTTGTTCGGAGCTGCATGGGCAAATGTGCAACCACATTCAGGAAGCCAGGCCAATACAGCTGTTTTTGCAGCTTGCTTAAAGCCTGGTGATAAAATCTTAGGGTTTGATCTTTCTCATGGTGGTCATTTAACGCATGGGTCACCAGTGAACTTTTCGGGAAAATTATACAACCCTGTATTCTATGGAGTAGAAAAGGAGACAGGGGTTTTGAACTATGATAAGATTCAAGAAATCGCCACTAAAGAACGACCTCAGATGATTATCGCTGGTGCTTCGGCATATTCTCGTGATATTGATTTTAAAAGGTTTCGAGCGATTGCTGATAGTGTTAATGCGCTATTGCTAGCAGATATTTCTCATCCGTCCGGTTTAATCGCCAAAGGTATTTTAAATGATCCATTACCACATTGTCATATTGTGACTACAACAACGCATAAAACCTTACGAGGACCTCGAGGCGGCTTGATTATGATGGGACAGGATTTCGACAATCCTTTCGGACTAAAATTAAAAAATGGCAATCTTAAAAAAATGTCGTCTTTACTGGATTCAGCAGTATTCCCAGGAAATCAAGGCGGTCCGTTAGAACACATTATTGCTGCAAAAGCGATTGCCTTTGGTGAAGCACTTTCTGACGACTTTATTCATTATATGTTACAAGTTAAAAATAATGCGGCAGCTATGGCTAAAGCATTTGTAAATAGAGGTTACCATATTATTTCTGGTGGTACAGACAATCATATGATGTTGATTGATTTGAGAAATAAGGATATTACAGGGAAGGCGGCTGAAGAAGCTTTAGGTAAAGCTGATATTACAGTCAATAAAAATATGGTGCCATTTGATGATAAAAGTCCGTTTGTGACCTCAGGAATAAGAGTCGGTACGGCAGCTGTAACGACTAGAGGGCTTAAAGAAGATGATATGGAAACGATTGTGGCACTCATTGATGACGCACTTATAAATTATGAAAATGATGAGCGCTTGGAAACGATTGCCACGAAAGTGAATGAGCTCATGAGTAATAAACCTTTGTTTGCATCTTAAAGGAATAAACAAAACAAACTATACAAACAAAAAAAGACCTTTCACATGAGAGGTCTTTTTGTATTATTTAAAAACTGTTTTTACTCGTCGTCTTCGAAGGTGTTATGCTGATAAGCACCTGCATCAGGAGGCGAAGTTCTCGGCGTTCCAAGAAGGTCATTGTTAATTATGAAATTAGGATCACCAATACCTATAGCTCCAGAATTGTCACCTATCATGAGCTCATTTTCGAAAGGTAATTTGAAATCAGGGTTACTATTAAAAATACAGTTATTATATAAGTTAGCTCCTGGGTCATTAAAATTATAATTTGGACCTGAGAAATTGCCGTTCGTGTCTTGGAATCGTATCAGGCAATTATTGAACTGAAAATTAAATGCGAAGCTGGAGTCTGAAATTTGATCTAATATCATCTCGGGATTATCATTGCCATAGATAATACAATTGTTGAAAACAGCTTCATCAAGATCATTACCTTGATCGACATTGTTCTCGTCTGTTATATAATTGTTTAGCAGCAGCGCTGGAAATTGTCTGAAACTACTGTTCCAGTAATTAGCTATGGTGGCATGTGTAAAATTATAGCGACCACCAAATGTTCCAGCGAAAGAGGATTGTCCGGAGTTATTGATCACGATATTTTCAGCGGTTACAGAACTAGCTCTTGCTAAGATGCCGAAGTTGCTCGAGTTGTATATTTGAGAATTCGCAATCGAGAGTTTGTTATCATTTTGATTACCTTCGGAAAGGATACCTACTGTTCCGTTTTTAATGGTAGCGTAGTTAATGTCAATATTTTGGCTCCCAGGAAACAACCAAATAGTTCCCCATTGTCCAGGAATATCAGCAAATAATGGTTCTAATCGGTCACCTTCAAAAATCACTTCTTTTTCTAAAAGTTCTGGATCATCACTTATCTCACCATTCACTTTAAGCGATGCATTATTCGTTATAAGTAATCCAGAATTAGCATGAAAATGAACACGTGAGCCAGCTTCAATGGTCAGTTCGTCGCCTTCATCAACAGCGGCATAACCGTAAATTACATAGGGTTTCTCATTGGTAAACGTGAGTTCATCCGCTTCTAAAAAACGACCTTGTATAGGTGTTTCGTCTGGCGTTCCATCACCATCAACATCAAACACAAGCGTTTCTATAATACCTGTAGTTTCGTCACGATCAGGATAAATGAAGACAGCGTCCTTAATCAACGTTACGAGTTCCACTTTTTGGAAGTTATTGCCACTGTCAAATTCTATAGCATCTGTGTAAAGGAATTCTAAGCTGTTTTGAGAAAGCGTTTGAATATCTGCAGTTGTTTCAATGAAAATATACAAACTATCGTTGGCTAGAAGTTCGACGTTTTCAAATTCCTTTCCTGGCATACCATCTACATTGAGACGGTAATTGGAGGTTTGACCTTGTCCCAATCTCACGGTTGGAATGGAAATATCCTCATCACTTCGATTATAAACTTTTAAGTTATAAGTACTCGATCCAATGTTGCTAAAAACGGTGTCTAAATATATGGTGTCTTTTGAAAACTCTAGTGCACCATTACTTGGTGCAAAGTCAAAATCTTTCCGACAGGAACTCCAAAATACTAAGGTTGATAGCGTTAATAAAAAATATATAATTCGTTTCATAGCGATTTAATCTCTTGTAGGAAAAAATAGTTACAACATTTTCACCTCAGGCCTTAAAAATATAACTTTTGAAATCATCTTTTAGTATCATGGTCAAAAAATAGTAGAAAATTAATGCTTTTCGCTCTCGGCAAGTAATTTATGGAATGTTTTACTGTGTTCTATCAATGCCTCTAAAAGCAAGAATTCATTTTGTTTGTCTAATAATTTGCTATTTAAATTTTGCGCACTGCAATAGTCGAAAAAGAGGTATTGATAATCCATTGGGATATGAAGTTCTTCCTTAAGGAACGTTCTCGTAAATAACGAACTTTCTTCAAAACAGTTTTCGAGATCTTCTGGAGTTATATAGGTAATGGTAGTTTTGGTTTTCTTTTTTTTAAAAAGTTTAACTATTTTTTTCCCGAGCGCAATAAAATCAATATTGCTACTTGGTTGCATACCATAGAGCCATGGTCGATTTTTTATATCATTGGCAAGCTGGTTGCCGAAACGAGCTTCAAATACAATCGTATCCAATGGTTTCTGAATCACTTTATGAATTTCAACTTCATCCAATTCGTTGGTAATCGCTTTGAGTTCAATGACCATGTCCTCTTCAAACAAGGAAGATGTTACTAGAAACGTTTTTTGTTGATGAAACAATGAACTAATTTCTATGGTGTCATTAATTGACGCATGTATTTCAAAATAGCCATGTTGATCGGTATAGGAGAGTATATGTTGTGTTTTATTCAGTAATCTGATGCCTTGAAGTGACGCATGGTCATCGTAAATGTATCCTGAAATGTTATTTTGAGCGCTAACGGAAGCCGCAAAACAAACAAGAGTTACATAAATAAAAAGCCTTTTCAAAAAAATCAAAGTGGTTGTTTCCCTAAATTAATAACTTCTAAGAATAACTAAGTTATTAATTAAGAGAATTTAACATGCCATTTAGCAATCCTTTAACTAAATAAACGCTGGATGTCCTCCGGAATTCGCGCAGGTCGGTGTGTGTCATGCGACATATAACACCAGATGGTTTCAGAGGTTGTCAATAACTTTAAGGAGTTTTTCATATAGATTTCGACCATTCTTACAGACTTGACTCCTTTGGTTTCTTTGACATAGGTTTTTAATAAAAGTTTGTCTCCTAACAAGGCTTCTCCCTTATATTGAATATGATGACTTATCATCACCCAATAAAATTTGTTTCTAGTAGCTTCTGAAGATTTTAAGAGCCAGTGAGATTCTGCCATATCCTGAACCCATTGTACATAACGTACATTATTCACATGGTTTCTGGCATCTAAATCAGCCTGGGAAACCGTTATTTCTTCTTCGTGAATGTCCATAAGCTTATTTAAAACATTGACCTTGGGTCGTCTAGATTACTTTTCAAAAACTTCAACTTCAAATAATTTATCCCAGCGTTTTCCTGTCACGAAAATGGTTTTTGTGTCTGGATTATATGCAATACCATTTAAGACATCCAAACCTTGATGTTGGGTAACCAATTTTCGAAGAGGTGAAAAATCTATCACACCTTCAATCGCGCCATTTTTAGGGTTGATAATCGCCACACCATTTTTTTGATAGCGATTGGCATAAATTTTACCATCAATATATTCCATTTCGTTAATGCCGACAATACGACCTTTATTGGTATAAACTTGAATGTGAGATTCCTCAGTTAGTGTTTCAGGGTTCAATAGCCATATATGCTCGGTGCCATCAGATTTAAAGATAGTCTTACCATCGTTACAAAGTCCCCAGCCTTCTTTACTTTTACCGTAGGTGAAACTACTCGTTTTTTCAAGTGTATTGACGTCATACACAAAACCAATATTTTCTTGCCACGTTAGTTGATAGATACTTTCATTATAAATGGTTAAGCCTTCACCAAAATATTGATCAGCCAAAGCCACATTTTGTAAAACCTCACCTGTTTTGTAATCGACTTTCCTCAGTTTTGATTCGTTATATTGGCCTGTGCTTTCATATAAGGCACCATTGTAAAATTCGAGACCTTGTGTGTAAGATGTGATATCATGTGGGTATTCATTGATAATTTTATAGCCGTAAACTTTTGGTGTCACATTGTTTAGTATGGTAATCTTAGTACTGATCTCTTCTGAAGTGTCCTCCAATTTCACTATAGCTTTGATGGTGTGAATACCGAGCTTTTCGTCATCGAGCTTTATGCTAGATTCTATTGGTTGATCATTCCATTGAAATTGTACAGAAGAAATGGCTAACTCTTTTGGGTTTTTTATGGTAAAATTGATGGTTTCACCGAGTTTCGCCACATTATCCTTGGCATTTGTCTCAATAGTAAGGTTCGTTTTTTGTGATCCCGTATTGCCACAAGCTATAAGTGAAAAGGTTAAAATGGTGATTATGAAAGTTTTAATTGACTGCATTCTTGAAATGATTTTAATGCAAGTTATTTAATTAAATTCAGTTTAAAAAATCATTGGAAAAGTATTAAAAGATTGTATCTTTGCACTCGGCAAGTCCTACACAACCAGCTCCTGCTTAATCCTCCAGGTCGGGAACGAAGCAAAGGTACGCGGTCGTAGCGGTGTGATGTAGGTAGCTTGCCTTTTTTTGTACCCATAACTTTCCTTTTTAAATTGTACTTTTGAATTATATTCCGAATTAATTATGTCTAAAGTTGTATTAATTACAGGAGGTTCCTCAGGAATTGGTAAATCTATTGGAGAATTCTTGGCAAATAAAGGGGAAATAGTGTATGGTACGAGCAGATCTCCAGAACGTTATCCTGAATCAAAGATTAAGCTGGTCGCATTAGATGTTGCCAATGCAGATTCCATTACGAGTGCAATTCAGACCGTTGTGGCCAATGAAGGGCGAATCGATGTTGTTATTAATAATGCTGGAGCAGGTATTACAGGACCTATTGAAGAAACTCCCAACGAAGAGATCAAACGCAATTTTGAAACGAACTTTTTCGGTCCTATTAACGTCATCAAGGCCGTATTGCCACACATGCGTGAGCAGAACTCGGGTCTTATCATAAATATAACGTCTATCGCAGGTTATATGGGATTGCCCTATCGTGGTGTTTACAGTGCGAGTAAAGGTGCATTGGAATTAATAACAGAAGCGTTCCGAATGGAAATCAAAGATTTTAACATTCATATGACAAACGTGGCGCCAGGTGATTTTGCCACGAATATTGCCGCAGGAAGATATCATGCGCCAGTTATTTCAGGATCACCATATGAAACAACTTATGGTTCTGTGCTAAAAGCTATCGATGAGGATGTGGATAGTGGAGGCGACCCAAAGATGGTTGCAGAACAGATTTATAAAATCATGAATACTTCAAATCCGAAAATACATTATAAAGTAGGTGCGTTCATGCAAAAATTTTCAATCGTATTGAAGAGAATCTTACCCGATAAGCTATACGAAAAACTGCTTTTAAACCATTATAAATTATAAAGATCTGCGCAAGATTGGCCAAAAAATTGTTAATATCATTTAATAATTTGCTGTGCTTAAAGGCGTAATAAAATTGTAAATTCGCCATAATTTAAAACACAACTATAACCTAATTACAGATGAAATTTTTTATTGATACTGCCAACCTTGATCAGATTAAAGAAGCTCAAGATTTGGGAATTTTAGATGGTGTAACCACCAATCCTTCATTAATGGCTAAAGAAGGCATTACAGGACATGATAACATCATGAAGCATTATGTGAATATCTGCAATATTGTTGATGGCGATGTGTCTGCTGAAGTCATCTCGACAGATTTTGAAGGGATGATTAGAGAAGGCGAAGCTTTAGCTGATTTGCACGATCAAATCGTGATAAAATTGCCCATGATAAAAGATGGTGTTAAGGCTTGTAAGTACTTTTCAGATAAAGGCATTAAAACGAATGTTACTTTAGTGTTCTCACCTGGACAAGCATTATTGGCAGCGAAAGCAGGTGCAACCTACGTGTCGCCTTTTATCGGACGATTAGATGACATTTCAACAGATGGGCTAAATCTCATTGCTGAGATACGAATGATTTATGATAATTACGGTTTTGAAACTGAAATATTAGCAGCTTCTGTTCGTCACACTATGCATGTCATTGATTGTGCTAAATTAGGTGCTGATGTGATGACAGGACCATTGAGTTCTATCGTTGGATTATTGAAACATCCTTTGACAGATATTGGCTTGGAGAAGTTTTTGGCCGACTATAAGAAAGGGAACTAAATACCTCCAAAGATTATAATAGACAATGAAAGCTCTTTAACATGGTGTTATTGAGCTTTTCTTATTGGTTTAAAGCTAAGACACTTTCAATATCTTCAGTCATTTGCTCACTGAACAAATTAGCATTGGCTTTCATGATGTAGCCTTTTTTATCAACGATCATGACTTTATGCGACCTTGCTATAGCAAATAGACGAATGGCTTCTTTCGGATTTTTAAATATATATTCATTTTCCGTTGGAAATTTCAAAAGGCTCAAGGTTTTTTTCCAAGAATCTAAATCAAAATCATTGATATTAATGGCGATAAACTCCATGTCTGGATATCTACTTTTTAAACTACGCATCATATAGTGGCTATTTCTATAATGCGCCTTAAAATTTGACGACCAGCAATACACAACGGTCGGTTTATTAATGACCGAGCGTAAATCCAATACATTGTTGTTCACATCTACAATTTTGGTATTCGGTAATAAATTTCCTGGATGTAGATTAATAGAGGCTTCTGCAATACTAGATAGATAAGATTTTCCTTGTTTATCTGTATTTTTTTCAAGAAAAGATTCTAAAATTTTCTCAGACTCTTCAGCATTCGTACTGTTAAAAATAAAATCTTTGGTGACTTGTGTTAATGCGAAATTCTTGATCAAATCATTGGAAATGGTACTGTCTATCAGTCTGAGTTTTTCCAAATTGTAGTCAAGAGAATGTCTGTCAAATGGCTGGTGAGAGCCATCCTGATAATATTTCCGAAGCGCCAAATTGCTAAAATGCCAGTAAATGAAGTTAGAATATACGGCAAGACCGCTCAAATTCACATCATCATAATCTATATCTTTTCTAAAATCATAGAAGTTTTCTGGTAAGTCTTTAAAATGAATAAGTCTGTTGCTACCATAATACCCAAACGGATACATTTCTTTGTAGGCATAATAATTATAGTCGATACTAGATTGCGCTACTTTTTGAAATAGTTTCGATGTTTTCTGTGTCGAGGTAAAACGCTCTAAGTATTCTAATTTTTGTTGTCTGAGATCTTCAATAAACTTTTCAAAGGCTTCAGGCTCTAAATCGTGATGATTGATGATTTTTTTGTTTTCTATCTCATCATTTAAAAACGATTTAATGATGTAATTGTTCTTTTTTGCACCTTCACCAGTATATACCAAAGATTCGTCAAAATCATTGGTATTCAACCTGAAGAGGATACTGTCATTGGGTTCTATTAAGATGGTTTGATACTCGCCACCATGCGTAAATTTATAAACACCAGCAGTTAAACCTTCAATTTTATGAAGAAACCGATTGTTTTCATCCAAATAAATGGTATCACGGTCGTTTTCTGTGGCATATAGAGTGATGTAATTATTATTCGGGTTAATAATTTCTCCTCCGAAATAAGCAATTTCGCCTTTATCAGACGTAGAATTACACCCTAAAAACAAAGAGGTTAGTAAACATGTAACAATGTATAGCTTCATAGAGGTTTAAATCGTAGGTATATGCTTCATACAAAAATAGAGCTTGCAAATAGTAACTGTTGTTAATACGTTGTTAAATGTTGATTTTACTCTAGTTCTAGGATAATGAACTTAATAAAAATAAAGACCTTATGCTTCTTACAAGTAAAGACTTTTTTCTACTTTTGCAAAAAATTAAAATAAAGACTATGTTATCAGTTTCAAATCTTTCAGTTCAGTTTGGTAAAAGAGTCCTTTTTGATGAAGTAAATACCACTTTCAATAATGGAAATTGCTACGGAATCATTGGGGCAAACGGCGCAGGTAAGTCGACGTTTTTAAAGATTTTAGCAGGCAAACAAGACCCAACTTCAGGTCATGTGCATTTGGAGCCAGGAAAACGTATGTCTGTATTAGAGCAAAATCACAATCTATACGATGAGCATACCGTTTTGGAAACTGTCATTATGGGAAATAAACCATTGTTTAAACTGAAATCTGAGATTGATGCTTTGTATGCCGATTATACGGATGAAAATGCCGAAAAGATTGGAGAGCTTCAAGTGGAATTTGAGGAAATGAATGGCTGGAATGCCGATAGTGATGCGGCTGCTATGTTGTCGAATTTGGGAATCAAGGAAGATTTTCATTACACGATGATGAGTGATTTGGACGGAAAACAAAAAGTAAGAGTCTTATTAGCTCAGGCGCTATTTGGAACACCAGATGTTTTAATCATGGATGAGCCTACCAACGATTTGGATTATGAAACGATTTCATGGTTGGAAAATTTCTTAGCTAACTACGATAACTGTGTGATTGTGGTATCGCACGATAGACACTTTTTAGATGCCGTATGTACCCACATTTCAGATATTGATTTTGGGAAGATTAACCATTATTCAGGAAATTATACATTTTGGTATGAGTCGTCACAATTAGCCGCGAGACAACGTGCACAACAAAATAAAAAGGCTGAAGAAAAGAAAAAAGAATTAGAGGAATTTATCCGTCGTTTTTCTGCCAATGTGGCGAAATCCAAACAGGCAACGAGTAGAAAGAAAATGATTGATAAACTTAATATTTCTGATATTAAACCATCTAGTAGACGCTATCCTGCCATTATCTTTGAGCGCGAGCGTGAGGCAGGAGATCAGATTTTGAATGTAGATGGTTTGGCTGCTTCTATCGATGGTGAAACACTATTTCAGAATATCGATATCAACTTAACAAAAGGAGATAAGGTGGTTGTATATTCTAAAGACTCGAGAGCTACAACGGCTTTTTATCAAATCATAAATGCAAAGGAAAAAGCAGATGCTGGTAAATTTGCTTGGGGAATCACGACGTCTCAGTCATACTTACCGCTAGATAATAGTGAGTATTTTAATAATAAATTATCCTTAGTAGATTGGTTACGACAGTGGGCAACTACAGAAGAAGAACGTGAAGAAGTATATATTAGAGGTTTCTTGGGTAAAATGATTTTTAGTGGCGAGGAAGCTTTAAAAACGGCCGATGTCTTATCTGGTGGTGAAAAAGTGCGTTGTATGTTGAGTAGAATGATGATGGTAAGAGCAAATGTTCTTATGCTAGATGAACCGACCAACCACTTAGACTTAGAGAGTATTACCGCATTCAATAACTCTTTGAAAAACTTCAAAGGTACCGTACTATTTACCACGCATGATCATGAATTCGCTCAGACTGTGGCTAATCGCGTGATTGAATTAACACCTAATGGTGTGATAGATCGTTATATGACGTTTGACGAATATATGAGTGATAAAAAAGTCAAAGAACTCCGTGACAAAATGTATGCAGTCACGGCCTAATGTTGACGTCTATAAGTCCTGATTCTCATTAGATTTTAATTCTTCATTGACACTGTTGATAACAAGGCGTGCTTGATCCAGCTCCTCGTTACTAACATACAATTCTTGGTACCCTTGTATAGAGGCTCCAAAACCGGCCAGTCTACCTGACTCAGATTCGTCTTTGATAACGGCATTAATACCAGCACTCTTTAATCTGTCTAAGGCTAGTTGTACTATGATAAAATTTCCTGAAAATATTTTGGTGTATGTGGAATCTGTCATGATGCTTGTGTTTTTATTATAAGTCTGTTTTTCCTTCATTAAGTTACAACAAAAAACGGTTTTCGAAAAGAAAAATCAATTATTAAAAAACCCAATAGCTTGTTATTTCGTTTGTATGGATAGAAACAATTATTAATTAAAACTAAAAAATTATGAAAACTAAAAATTTATTAGGGATGCTGTTCATCACAATGAGTATGATCACATTTCAAAATGCATTCTCACAAAGTAAGATGATGAAAGAAGAAACTAAAATGGTAGGTGGTGCCGAGATGTATCCGAGTAAAAACATTGTTGAAAATGCTGTGAATTCAAAAGACCATACGACTTTAGTAGCAGCTGTGAAAGCAGCAGATTTGGTGGAAGTATTAATCAGTGATGGACCATTTACTGTATTTGCACCTACGAATACCGCATTTGACAAATTACCAGAAGGGACTGTGGCAAGTTTATTGAAGAAGGAGAATCAAGCTATGTTACAAACCGTATTGAAATATCACGTGGTAGCTGGCAAATGGGATGCTAAATCAATTTCGAAACTTATCAAAAAAGGTAAAGGTAAAGCAACAGTTGAAACTGTAAGTGGTGGCATGTTAACGATATGGACTAAAGACAATGCCGTATATATTACAGATGAACAAGGGAATTCAGCCATGGTGACTATCGCAGATGTTCATCAGTCGAATGGTGTGATCCATGTGATTGATACCGTTTTGTTACCTAAATCCTAAAAGTAGCACCTTGTAAATTTAATTTGACACAACGTTAAAGTTATTATAAAGACAATAAAAACTGTTTAACTTTTTATTATATTTGTTAAACAAATTAAGTAATTATCGCTAGATAATATTTTGATTGATTTAGTTAGGTTGTTGAAAAGCCACATTCGGACGAGTGTGGCTTTTTTAATGCTTTAGAATTCATAATGCAGTTGAAACACGCAAAAGCTGCTGTATTCAAAAACAATATATAAGGGTAATTGGGTATAATTTTTATCTATTGTCATATAATTTATAAAAATGTCAATAAACTATGTATTGAATTGTGAATTCTCTAAATTTATGACACTGAAATAATCAAATTAATTAAAACTAACATATTATGGAAAACAATCCTCATTCTAGTGATTCGTCTCATGGAAAAAATTTTGATATTAATGAAAGTGCGGCAAACTGTCCTTTTTTGAGTGGTACCAATAAGCATACTGCTGGAAGCGGTGTCAAGAATCGCGACTGGTGGCCAAATGAATTAAAATTGAACATTCTGCGACAACATGCGCCAAAGTCTAATCCTATGGGTGAAGACTTTAATTATGCTGACGCTTTCAATAGTTTAGATTTTGCAGCTTTAAAACAAGATGTTTTAGACTTAATGACCGATTCCCAAGATTGGTGGCCTGCCGATTATGGACACTATGGTGGATTTATGATAAGAATGGCATGGCACAGTGCAGGAACCTATAGAATAGGTGATGGTCGAGGAGGTGCTGGTGGTGGTAACCAAAGATTTGCACCTATCAACAGTTGGCCTGATAATGGTAATCTAGATAAAGCCAGATTGCTTTTGTGGCCGATAAAAAAGAAATATGGACGCAATATTTCTTGGTCTGATTTAATGATTTTAGCAGGAAATTGCGCCTTAGAATCTATGGGCTTTAAAACCTATGGATTTGCTGGAGGAAGAGAAGATATTTGGGAACCAGAACAAGATGTGTATTGGGGAAGTGAAACGCAATGGGGTGCAAATGACGAGCGCTATGAAGAAGGTGAATTAGAAAATCCTTTGGCAGCCGTGATGATGGGTTGGATTTATGTGAATCCTGAAGGTCCTAACGGAAACCCTGATCCTTTGGGATCAGCGAAAAATGTACGTGAAACTTTTGGAAGAATGGCCATGAATGACGAAGAAACTGTGGCTCTTGTCGCTGGAGGACATACCTTTGGAAAAGCACACGGTGCAGCCGATCCAAATAAATATGTAGGCAAAGAACCTCATGGTGCCTCAATCGAAGAAATGAGTACAGGATGGAAGAACTCTTTTGGTACTGGTGTTCTCGATGATACGATTACCAGTGGTATTGAAGGCGCTTGGACACCTAATCCAATTCAGTGGGATCACGATTATTTTGATGTTTTATTAAACTATGATTGGGAGTTAACAAAAAGTCCTGCAGGAGCATACCAATGGAAGCCAACTGAAGCCTCCAAAGCGCGAATGGCGCCAAAAGCAGGTGATCCGAATGGGCAACAAACTTTGATGATGACCACAGCTGATATTTCACTGAAAGTAGATCCTGATTATTTGGAAATCTCTAAACGCTTCCACAAGGATCACAAGGCATTCGAGGAAGCATTTGCAAAGGCATGGTATAAATTAACCCATCGTGATATGGGACCTATTGATCGTTATTTGGGACCTGAAGTGCCTAAGGAAGAACTTTTATGGCAAGATCCGATTCCAAAAACAAACTATACCTTAAGCGAGAGCGATATTACGAGTCTGAAGAAGATGATACTTGCTTCTGGGTTAACCGTATCGCAACTTGTGAGAACAGCTTGGGCTTCTGCGTCCACTTATAGAGGTTCGGATATGCGTGGTGGAGCTAACGGTGGAAGATTACGTTTAGAGCCACAAAGAAGTTGGGAGGTGAATAACCCTTCAGAATTACAAAAAGTATTAAGCGTCTATGAAGGCATTCAAAAGGAATTTAGCGGAACAATATCGATGGCAGATTTAATTGTTTTAGGCGGTGTTGCCGGTGTTGAAGAAGCGGCTAATAAGGCAGGACATTCTGTGAAGGTGCCATTTAGCCCAGGTAGAGGAGATGCTTCTCAAGAGCAAACAGATATAGAATCCTTCGGTTACTTAGAACCTCTCGCTGATGGCTTTAGAAATTATATAAAATCAGATCTTCAATTAGCAGCTGAGGACTTATTGGTTGATCGTGCTAACTTATTAACGCTTTCAGTACCAGAAATGACGGTATTGGTTGGTGGCCTTAGAGTTTTAGGTGCGAATTATGATGGCTCAGATTATGGTGTTTTCACAGACAATGTAGGTAGCCTAACCAATGATTTCTTCGCGAACATTCTCGATATGACTTACACTTGGAGTGCGACGTCAGAGGACGACCGTTATTTCGAAGGGAAGGATAGAAGGACAGGAGAAGTTAAGTTTAAAGGAACTCGTGCCGATTTAATTTTTGGTTCTAATACCGAATTAAGAGCCATTGCAGAATTCTATGGTGCTAACGACGGACAAGCAAAATTTGTGAAGGATTTTGTGGCTGCTTGGAATAAGGTCATGAATTTGGATCGATTCGATTTAAAATAATTGTTAATTTAATCAGAAAAGGAACGAGCCTATGGTGACGTTCCTTTTTGTTTATAAAAATGTAAATATGAAAGATACGGAAGTGTTTTTTGAAGCAATACGTTCTGGTGATTTGGATCGCGTGATGGCGCTTTTAAATATTAATCCTAAATTGGTAGATGCTAGAGATTCTAGAGGGTTTACACCGTTAATATTTGCAAGCTATTTTGATAAGGAAACGGTTGTTAATATGCTGCTTGAACACAATGCGAAAATTGACGATGTGGATGCCTCAGGCAATACCGCTTTGTCTGGTCTTTGTTTTAAAGGTAATTTGAGTCTTGTAAATAAATTCGTTCATTCAGGTGCCAATTTAAATACGCAAAACCACGTAGGAACAACACCTCTGATGTTTGCTGCAACTTATGGGAAAGAGGATATTGTAAAGTTATTACTGGAGCATGGTGCTGATACATCTATTAAAGATCAGCACGGTAAAACGGCCGCTGATTATGCACAAGAAAAAGCGTTTGAAAGTATCGTAAAAGTCCTATAGACGTCTCAATGTTATTAAAAAAAAAGTCACATAACTAACTGGTTATGTGACTTTTTTATATGAATACACGCGTTTATTTATCAATCGATCCTAATACACGTGACATAAAGGTGTTTAAGGCTTCCTTCTTAGGCGTCCCTTCTTTAACCATTTTGGTTACTTCTAAAGCACCATACATGTTGGAAATTAATTCACCGATGACGTCAAGCTCCTCGTCCTTAAGCGAAGATACCTCCGTAAGGTTTTCTAAAGTTTCAATAGCTTCAACAACATAGTCTTCATCATTGTCTTCTATAAACTGAGACAAATGTTTAATTACTGGCAACTTCATCTACTAAACTTTTTAAAACATCAAACTTATTGGTTTGTGTTTGGTTAACAAAACTTCCCTGTTTGAACGTTGCAAACGTCGGCAAATTATCAACGGTTGCCAATTTTCTAGACTCAGGAAATTTCTCAGCGTCTGCCATCACGAATGTCATATTTTCATTTTCAGAAGCCAATTTTTTAAATTTTGGTTTCATGATACGACAGTTACCACACCAAGTGGCTGAATATTGCACTACAACAGTGTCATTATCTGCTATTACTTGTGATAAATTATCTTGATCTAATTCCTTCAACATCGTGTTTTAGTTTAAGTGTGCTTTCAAATACTCAGCAGTTCCTTTAGCATTCGCTTGCATCGCATCTTTTCCTTCTTCCCAGTTCGCTGGACAAACCTCTCCTTTTTCTTGAACATGTGTCAATGCATCGATAATTCTTAAGTACTCATTCACATTTCTTCCTAAAGGCATGTTATTGATACTTTCATGTTGAATGATCCCTTCTTCATCAATGATGTAGGTAGCTCTGTAAGTGACATTGTCACCTTCCACAGTTAATAAACCTGTTTCTTCATTATAAGTTTCGTTGGTAATATCCAAGATACCTAAGGCAGATGCCAAGTTTCTGTTTGAATCTGCTAAAAGAGGATAAGTTACACCTTCAATACCACCATGATCCTTAGCTGTACTAAGCCATGCAAAATGTACTTCAGCGGTATCACAAGACGCTCCGATAACGATGGTATTTCGTTTTTCAAACTCGCTCATTGCAGCCTGAAATGCATGCAATTCAGTTGGGCATACGAATGTAAAATCCTTTGGATACCAAAATAATACTACTTTTTTATTGTTGTTTTTAGCCTCTTCAAGAACGTTAAGTTTAAAAGTGTCACCCATTTCGTTCATTGCGTTTACGCTTAAATCTGGAAATTTTCTTCCTACTAATGCCATATTATTTAATTAAATGATTATTAATTTATACAGCAAATTTAGTCACTAAAAACACGTGTTTAAATTGAATTAAATTATATAATGTTATAAGTTAATAGTCTTAAAATATGGCATCAAAAAAGCGGTGTGTATTTTACGAAATCAATAATTTGATAGTCTATAGATTATCAACTTGACAATATAGCGTGATATATGATGCGTAATTAATTTTTACGATCAGCGAGTTGTTTGATCTTTATTGAGAATCCAGCAAAAAGAAGTGTCATAAACGGACTCAACCAATTAAATATCGCAAACACAAAATAATCAACCACAGGAACACCCAAAACACCAGATTGATAAGCACCACAGGTATTCCAAGGTACAAGTACCGATGTTACAGTACCAGAATCCTCCAACGTACGACTTAAATTTTCAGGAGCTAAACCTTTATCTTCATAAGCCTGTTTAAACATTTTTCCAGGAACCACTATGGCTAAATATTGGTCTGAAGCTGTGACATTTAACGCCAAACAACTTGCCACTGTACTTGCAAATAATCCGAAGGTAGAAGATGCTAAACTTAATAGAGCTCTACTTATTCTTGACAGCGCTCCAATAGCGTCCATGACGCCACCAAATGTCATGGCACAAATGATGAGCCAAATCGTTCCTAACATTCCAGACATGCCTTTACCTGATGCCGAAAACAAATCATTCAAAGTAGCGTTTTCTGTGGCAATCGTTGTTTTAACAGTAATGGCATTCATTACACCTTTATAGGCTGAATGGAATGTTAAAGATTCCACACCAGCAATTTGCGCCACAATTTGTGGTTGAAAAATAAGAGCGAATATACCACCTAAGAGTGTCCCAATAAGAAGGGCTACTAAAGGCGATGTTTTTTTTATAATGAGAATGATGACAATAATAGGCACTAGGAATAACCAACCGTTAATATTAAAGGTGCTATCAATATCAGCAAGGAGTTGTGACGTATCTGTCGCTCCTTGAACATCTTGTGTAAAACCTAGAATAATAAATACAACTAGAGTCACTAAAATGGTAGGTACAGTAGTCAATGCCATATACTTTATGTGAGAGAAAAGCTCACCACCAGCCATCGCAGGCGCCAAATTCGTGGTATCACTTAAGGGTGACATTTTATCCCCAAAATAGGCACCAGATAACACCGCTCCAGCAGTCATACCCATAGACACTCCCAAAGCTTCACCAATTCCTACAAGTGCAATACCCACAGTGGCAGAAGTCGTCCAAGAGCTTCCAGTAGCTATAGAAATAATAGCACAAATAATGACACAAGCCGCCAGAAAAATGGTCGGATTGAGGATTTGAAGCCCGTAATAAATCATCGCAGGTATGACACCACTAACCAGCCATGTGCCTGCTAAAGCGCCTACCATTAATAAAATAAGTAGGGCGCCAGTTGTTGATTTAACATTTTCGGCAACTTCATCTATCATTTGGCTAAAAGACACCTTGTTGTAAAAACCGACAATAGCTGCAACGGCAGCACCAAGTAATAGAATAAATTGATTGCTGCCACTTATGGCGTCGTCACCAAAAACAAAAACATTATAGGCCAGTAAGATAATAAGAGCAAAAACAGGAATTAAAGCCTCCCAAATATTAAGTTCTTTGTTTTCAATAATATTTTCGTCCTGTGGTACTCTTGGTTTTATATCTTGACTATCCATGAAGTGGTTTATTAGGTTTTGAATTGTAATGTTACGATAATGTTGCCTATTCTGCAAATCATAATTCTTGCGTACTTTAGCGATTTATATAACCACTTTAAATGGATTCATTAACCCAAATTGTCTTAGGTGCAGCCTGCGGAGAAGCTGTACTAGGACGTAAAATTGGAAATAAGGCACTACTGTTTGGCGCTATTGGCGGAACCATACCTGACTTGGATGTATTAGTAGGAAGTCTTTTATTCAATAATGAAATTGATGCTATGTTATTTCATAGAGGTTTTATGCATTCCATTTTGTTTGCTGTGATCGCAGCATTTAGCTTAGGTTGGATTTTTTATAAATTATACAACCACGGTAAAAGATTGGGAACAACAAGTCAATCCGATTGGATCCAGTTATTCTTTTGGTCGCTATTTACACATCCCATTCTGGATTGTTTTACACCCTATGGGACACAGTTATTCGCACCTTTTTCTAATTATCGCGTCGCTTTTAATAATATTGCTGTCGCAGATCCGGTGTATACATTACCCTTTCTGTTTTGTATGATCACGTTGATGTTTTTCAATAGGAAGCATCAGCGACGTCGCTATTGGTTAAAATTAGGAATCGGAATCAGTACTTGCTATATGATTTTAACGGTGTTTAACAAACTCTATGTGGATCAAGTTTTTGAGAGGTCATTAGTTGATAAGAATGTGTTATCTAGCCGATATAGTTTACAGCCAACCATTCTGAACAATGTCTTATGGTATGGTATTGCAGAAACCGAAAATGATTATCATGTGGGGTATTATTCCCTATTCGATACTTCAGGGCGATTTTCTGATTGGAAAACGATACCCAAATCGCGTGATTTGACCTCATCCACTTACAAGGATATTGAAAAGTTGGCATGGTTCAGCAATAACTATTATAACGTTGAATTTCTAGAAGATTCAACGTATTTATATAAAGACTTGAGGTATCCGTTGGTCAAAACCAGACAAGGGTATCAATCGGTGTTTAATTTGAAACTTTATAAAGTTCAAGACCGTCTGGATATGAAGCCTTTTGCACCAGAAATAGATGATTTTAAATTTGCGATGACTGCTCTTTGGGAACGTCTAAAAGGTGATTAGTTGGTCATTTACACAAAATATTGGGTGATTCACTAAAAATTTTCTTCTGTATAAGGTGAGAGGACTAAATTTAGATTAAGAATCAACTTATGAATATGAAGTCCTTAATTCTTTCTGTCTTTAGTTTAGTTTTTCATTGTCTTGTTTTACATGCGCAAGTTGGAATTGGAACAACAACGCCAGATGCCTCGTCTGCTCTAGATGTGACAGCCAATGATAAAGGTATTTTAGTGCCTAGAATGTTAGTTGCTGAACGTATTGCTATTAGTGCGCCTGCTGAAGGCCTTTTGATCTATCAAACCGATGATGTATCTGGGTTTTATTTTTACAACGGTACACAGTGGGTACGACTGATGGATAAAAGTAGAGATGGCGTCCCTATTGGTGCTGTTTTTGCGTTTCCATCTGCTACTTTACCCACGGGTTATTTGAGCTGTGACGGTAGTGCCGTTAGTAGAAATACCTATGCCGAACTTTTCGCAGTCATAGGCTCAACCTATGGCAATGGTGATGGTGCTACTACTTTTAATTTACCTGATTATCGCGGTGAATTTTTAAGAGGACTTGATAATGGTTCTGGAACAGATCCCGATGCTGCAACAAGAACTGATAGAGGTGATGGAGTCGTCGGTGATGTTGTTGGTACCAAACAAATATTTTCTAATGTTCAACATGACCATCAGATAGATGCTCCAGCTACAAACTCAATGGCATCAGGAACTCATGATCATTACACCTTGGGTTATACTCTAACTACCAATTATTCTGGTAATCATAACCACAGTGGCAACGTGTCTGGTACTACATATGCTTCAGGCAGTCCTGTGCAAGTGCCATATCGAGAAGTTACCGTAGAAGACCCAAGCACTTTTGATGCTGATATTATCATTAGAGAGTTAAGACCTGGTTCAGGATTTCAATCCGTGAGTTCTGGTAGTCACAGCCATAATTTTAACACCAGTTTCACAACAAATATTGGTGGAAATCATAATCATAACATAAATGTTCCTGTTCGGTCTACGAATACTGCTGGTAATCACCTTCATAGTATCGATATCCCAACTTTTACTTCGGGAGCTCAAGGTGGTAATGAATCACGACCAACAAATGTCAATGTGATATGGTGTATTAAGTATTAGAGTTTCAATTATACAGGAATTGGTTATTGATATAACTTACCATTTATACATTATTACTTACCATCGATAAAAAAAATCAATCATCAATTGGAAGAGCGTTTTATATTAGGGTTTTATCCCTATGATTATGAAACATTTTCAACTGGCATTGCTCATTAGTTTTAGTATGTTGAATTTTTCCACTGCCCAAATTGGTATTGGTACAACTACTCCTGATAATTCTTCCATTTTAGACATTACAGCAACCGACAAAGGTGTTCTGGTACCGCGAATTAACCTACTTGATGTTACGAATGCTGTGGCGCCTATAAATGCGCCTGCTACAGGATTACTAGTCTGGAATACCAATGCGACAGTTACCGGTGGCAATGGTGTAGGCTTCTATTTCTTCAATGGCGCCCAATGGTTACCTATACAGCAATCGGGAAGTATTGATGCCGATTTTTATGAGCAAGGTTCCACAAATCCGCCAGACGATATCAATGATAATACATATACCTTCGGAAATTTAGCCATTGGAAGCAATGCGCCTGGTTTTCGACTGGATGTCACAGAAAATACAGCGCCTACAACTTTTTATAATCGAAACGGATTTAATCTGGGAGGACCAGTTACTGGTATATTCAATTCTGTCTCGGGAGTTTTACCAAGTGATGCAGATACCCAACGTGGTATCTACAACTTGATGTCTGGTTCTGGAGATAATTTGAAGTATGGCGTTTATAACAATATGAATGATACCGGAAACTCTCAACGATATGGTACTTACAATACTATTATTGAAGATGCTGATAAACCACAATATGGGACGTATAATACGATTTCGAGTTCACCATCCACAATAACCTCTACGCGTTTTGGTACCTATAATGGTATCAATAACACCAACGATGCTACCAATTATGGTGTTTACAATCAAATTAGTGGCTCTTCTTCAAGTTGGCAATACGGAACTTATAATTGGATTATCAATTCCAACGCAAGTAATACAAGAAATCTTACAGGAACCTTTAACAATTTACAGGGCACAGGAAACACAGAACAGTTTGGGGTTTATAATCAGTTCAACACGGGTGATGGGCCAAAACTTGCGCTATTCAATGATTTAAATTTTAACGGTGACGGTAATCGCTACGGCATGCGAAATGACATTGGTGGAACAGGCAATGGCAACCATTATGGCATGGACAATATAATTTCGGGGACTGGCACTGGCAATAAATACGGAGTTAATGTCAACATATTAAATTCGGCAGGAGGTACCCATTATGGCGTCTTTTCCAACGTTACTAAAGCCGGCAGTTTTGCAGGTTACTACTTGGGAGCCTTATCGGTAGGGACTACCAATGCTAATAATTATATTTTTCCAGCCTCTCGAGGCACGGCCAATCAAATTATGCAAACTGATGGTGCAGGAAATGTAAGTTGGGTGGATGCCACTTCTGTGGGTGACGACGACCACGATTTTTATGAAGAAGGTACTACCACAGCACCCGATGATATTAACGATGACCAATACACTTTAGGGAATTTGGCGATTGGAAAAAACACAGCCGATTGGCGCTTGGAAGTGGAGGAACCCAATGGTGGTCGAGGGATTTCCGTTTCTATGAATGGGTCTGCGAGCACTACGACTTATGGTGTTTTATCTGAGGTGACAAATTCCTCTGATGCAACACATATTGGTGTGTTAGGAAGAGTTTTGAGTAATGGTAATGGAGCTCAACGAGGTCTCAATTCTTATCTTAACGGTAATGGTGCAGGTGCGCATTACGGACTTTACAATACCCTAAGTGGTTTGGGTACTGGTAATCAAACTGCTGTTTATAATGATATAACAAATGATGGCGCAACTAATCATTATGGACTACACAATAGGTTTGCAGGTCAAAGTACTGAAAAGTTTGGGGTCTTTAATGATTTTATTCCAGCCATTACTGCTAATCGTTATGGTTTGTATAATGCTTTTGATTCAACAAACTCTTTAAGTCCGACAGATTATGGTGTTTTTACTACTATGGTTGGAAACTCTACTTCTAATCAGTACGGTATTTATCAAGCTATAAACAGCACAGGTGCTGGTCAGCATTATGGCTTTTACAATACCATGAATAACGGTCAAGGAAATCAATTTGGAATATACAATGAAATTTATACAGCAACTGTCGTAGACGGAAAGGGTTTGCATAACCAATTATATACTGATAATTCAGGGACTATGACTGGAAATGAAAATGATTTTTTTGGAGTGGCATCAACGCATAAGGGAATTGAAAATGATTTTTCTGGAAGTATATCGCTAACTGCTACAGGAGTTGAAAATTTATTCAATAATTCTTTTTTAGGCACGGGTAATAATTTTGGTGTGATTTCAAATTTTGATAATGGTTCAAGTGGGACCCAATATGGAGCTTACAATAACTTTACAGCTACATTAGGGAACATGTATGGAGTTTATAATCTGGCATCTGGTGGAACCCAAGAGTTTAATGGGGTTTATAACCATGTGACTGGTGGTGCCGGAAATAAATATGGGGTTAATAATTACTTCGACCCTACTGCTGGAGGAACACATTACGGAATTTACTCCAATGTACTAAAAACAGGAAGCTATGCTGGTTATTTTCTAGGGAATGTTTCAGTTGGTACAACAGGAGCAGACAATTATGTTTTTCCTGCTTCCCGAGGTGCCAATGGTCAAGTGATGCAAACCGATGGTTCAGGGAATGTGAATTGGGTTGATGCTAATACGCTTAATATTTCGCATCGTGTCAATGATCTTATAGACGGAAAATCCGATAATGATGGCACAAATAATGGATCTTCTATATTTTTAGGCATCAATGCTGGATTAAATGATGATAGTTCAGATAATCAAAACATTGGTATAGGTTATGTCGCTTTGCAGTCTAATACGTTTGGTCAACGAAATGTAGCAGTTGGTTATGCAAACATGGTTTTAAATACTACAGGTTCCTATAATACTTCCCTTGGTGGCTCTGCTTTAAACTTTAATAATGCGGGAAGTTACAATACAGCAGTTGGTGCCAGTGCAATGAATCTCAATAGTAATGGTATGCATAATACAGCTGTAGGATATAGAGCGCTTTATTCAAATAATGGAGGTAATAATACAGCAGTTGGAGAAGGAGCACTATTATTTAATGACGCAGGCGGGTTTAACGCGGCTTTAGGATACGAGGCATCATATTCAAATGATAATGGTGTTCGAAACACAGCATTAGGAGTGCAGGCTTTGTATTCAAATGTATCTGGTGCTAACAATGTAGCAATCGGATATCAAGCTGGTTATAATGAAACGGGAAGTAATAAATTATATGTAGAAAACTCAAATTCTTCCTCTCCTTTGATTTATGGCGAATTCGATACAGATCTCTTACGAATTAATGGTACTTTAGATATCAATAATGCGTATCAATTTCCATCGGTTGATGGAGCTGTAAATCAGTTTCTGCAAACCGATGGGACAGGTAATTTGAGCTGGGTAGATGTGCCATCAACTTCCTTTTGGACGCGTACTGGAAATGTACTCAATCTCGCAAACGCTGGTGATGATATTACCTTCGTCAACGATCAAACCAGTATCACTTTTCCAGCCTCAAACGGCACGCCTGCTCCTATGTTATATATGTTTTCGAGTGGATTTAACAATGCTAACAAAATGGTCTTGGCTCATTCTACTACCTATGGTAATTACGGCATTCAATATGATGATACTGATGATGCGTTTAGGTTTTTAAGTAATGGTATTGAGCGTGTGAAAATTGATCTTGTTGGTGGACCGACAGTTTCTGTCACTGGAAATATGGCTGTGATCGGTGATATCATCACTGATGTAACAACGTATCCCGATTATGTTTTTGAAAGTTACTATACTGGAAAATCGACTTTAAATAATTCCTATTCCTTTAAATCTTTGGAAGAAATCGAACGTTTTATCATGGCGCATGGCCACTTGCCGAATGTGAAATCTTATGAGGAAGTAAAGGCTGATGGTATGAATATCAGTGTGGGAGAGATGACCGTGACCAACTTGGAAAAAATTGAGGAAGCGTATCTTTATATGATTGAGCTGAAAAAAGAAAATGACCGTTTAAAAGCAAAGCTTGAATCCCAACAAAAAGATATTGACGAGATTAAAGCCTTGCTCAAACAAAAACAATAAGCTTTATACTGAAGTCGAGGCTTTCGGACTGAGTATATCCAGTGCTTCCATACAGTCGCGCATCATGTGATACGTGCGTTCAATATCGGCATCCAAACCTATTGAAAAGCGAATTAAGCCGTCACTTAAACCCATTTCTTGTTGTTCCTCTTCAGGAATTTCAGAAGAGGTGGAACTTCCAGGGGCTGAAAACAAGGTTTTATAAAAGCCTAAACTAACTGCTAAGTAACCAAGGTTTTTATCTTGCATTAATTCCATGAGTTCGTTAGCTTTCTCCAAGCTTCCAACATCAATAGTCAACATACCACCAAAGCCGTATTTGTCGTTCATCATCGATTTAAATAATTCGTGAGAAGGATGAGATTGTAACCCTGGGTATACCGTTTTTAAACCGTCATGTTCAAACTTTTCAGCTAAAAACTGCGCATTGAAACTATGTTGTTGCATACGAATATGCAAAGTTCTTAAATTCTTCAAAACGGAAGCGGCGCGTAAGCTATCCATGGTGGATCCCAATAACATAGAAGCGCCATCATTGACATTTCTTAAATCGTTAATAAATTCCTGTGTACCACAGACCACACCACCAACAGTATCACTAGAGCCATTAATGAATTTTGTGAGACTGTGGATCACCACATCAGCACCTAATTTTGCTGGTGAAATGGATAAAGGAGAAAAGGTGTTGTCAACTACCAGTTTGAGGTTATGGCGCTTTGCTATTTCAGCCAAACCCTTGATGTCTGCAACTTCCAACAAAGGATTACTTACTGATTCACAATAAAGAACTTTGGTGTTTTCTGTAATGGCGGCCTCAACCATTTCCAAATTAGTGATATCAACAAAGGAGGTTTCAATATGAAAACGTGGTGTAAAGTTTTTTAGAAAAGCATAGGTACCACCGTAAATAGTTCTACTAGAAACAATATGATCACCTGCACCGCAAAGCTGCATGATGACTGGTGTAATTGCACCCATTCCTGAGGCAGAAACATTTGCGGTTTCTGTATCTTCCATAGCGGCTAAGGCTTCTCCTAAGTATAAATTGGAAGGTGAGGAATGACGAGAATACAAATAGCAACCATCGGCATTACCTTCAAAGGTATCAAACATGGTTTTCGCTGATAAAAATGTATAAGTGGATGAATCTGAAATAGATGGATTAACACCTCCAAATTCTCCAAAGTATTGTAAATCCTGAATGTTGTTCGCTGGTTTAAATGCCATTACTGATAGTTTTAATGATTTATGCACTTCAAAATTCAATAGAAATAGATAATATATCAATAGTTATACTTATATTTAGAAAATAAATCTTTTTAAGGTTGTTGTTATAGTTTTATTTATTGCAACAATAGGGTGATTTATTCCCATTTTAGAAAATTTTTCCATATGAATACCTTAGATGCTATCGATAAAAAATTACTTCAATTACTTCAGAAGGATAGTAAGCAGACAAATAAAGAGTTGTCTAATAAACTCAATCTATCGGTTACAGCGGTTTATGAGCGCATTAAAAAATTGGAGCGTTCAGGAGTTATTTTTAAATATGTCGCACTTATTGATAAAAAAAAGGTGGAGAAACCCTTTGTGACTTTTTGTAGTATTAAATTAGTACAACACACGAAGGATTGTGTGGTTCAGTTTGAGAAAGAAGTGGTGCAACTTGATGAAGTTATGGAATGTTATCACACCAGTGGTGACTACGATTATTTACTGAAGATAATTGTTGCAGATATGGATGCTTTTAGAGAATTCATGGTAAAAAAACTAACGACGATTAGTCATATTGGAAGCACGCATAGTACCTTTATGATTAATGAAGTCAAACACTCAACCGCTATTCATCTCTAATTATTACGTCATTTGACCTATGCAATCGATACGATTTAAACTACTGGAATTTATTGGCATCTTCATTTTGATTCCTTTGAGTTATATTTTGGATTATCCGATCTTTATCAAATTCAGTATCGGCTGTTTAGGTTTTGTTTATGTGCTTTTTGTGTTGCTGCGAATAGAACATGTCAAATTTAAAATTGCCAAAAATCTTCATTGGCGCCACTTTTTTAGACGTGTTTTAATTCAACTCTCAGTCATTGCTTTTCTAACTGTTTTATACGTGTGGTTTATGGATAAATCACAACTCTTTTATGTGATGTTAAACAAACCTTTCTTCTGGCTGTTGCTACTACTCATTTATAGTTCCTTGTCTGTTTATCCGCAAGAACTTGTATATCGTACCTTCTTTTTCGAACGTTATAAGAACATGTTTAAAAGTCAAACTGTTTTTGTGATTGTCAATGCTTTAGTGTTTTCTTTAGCACATCTGTTCTTTAAGAATACATTAGTTTTAATTATGACGTTCATTGGAGGTATTCTTTTTGCATTAACCTATCTAAAAACAAAATCGACAGTTATGGTTTCAGTAGAACACGCTATTTATGGTTGTTGGTTATTTACTGTTGGCATGGGTGACATGCTCGGTTTTCCAAATTAAAAATTAACTGTATTTTTATAACGCTCTAAAAGTTGACTGAGTTTGCTATGAAATATAACCGCATAAAGGATTTGTATAAAACAATATTCAAATCCTACGATCAACCGCTATTACAAGAACACATAAAGAAAATTGTGGATTTAGATAAGGTGTTGCCTTATAGCTCAACGTTTTTTTGTGTCACTAATACACAAGATTTGACCTTTGAATTTATTAGTAAAAACTTCACGGCTTGTTTGGGATTAGATGCCCAAGAAATGACCGTAAAAGGGATGCGTTATTTTTGGAGTAGAATTCATCCAGATGATATTGAAGGCTGGCTATCTGCATTAAATCAGTTAATGGAATTTACCCTTGGTGAGATGTCTGAAGAACATAGAAAACGTGCGAATTATACTTGGAACTTTCGTTTTAAAAATGCCGATGACGTCTATGTCAATATTGTACAAAACACCACACCGCTGGTTTTTGATTCTGAAGGCAAACCCATTATTGGTCTAGCGCATTATACAGTGCTGGATTCTCAGATTAGAATGGATATTACGGCATCTGCCAAATTGCTTAATGAGCACAACGAATATAAAACGGTTTATTTTAATAACTTTTCGCAAAAACTATTAAGCGATATTGTTAGTAATAGGGAACGTGATATCATCAGGTTACTCATTTTAGATTATTCGAGTAAAGTCATTTCCGAAAAATTGAATATTAGTCCTCATACGGTTGATACACATCGTCGAAATATTCTAAAAAAACTCAATATTTCCTCTACTGGAGAACTTATAGGAATGTTGAAATCCAATCAAAATTTTCTATAAGTGTTAATACTCAAATTGAGTATTGCAATAGTTTTATAAAATCTTCAATTTTGAATTGCTATTAATTCAGAGGGAAAATATGCTCATTTACCATTGGTTTGAAAATAACTGTGGTTTAATGGGCTATTTTTTTTGAAGCTATTTCAAACTCTGCGAAAAAGTAGTAATTCAATAATCAAAATTGTATTTTTGTAATTCAATTGAAATCTGATAAAAAATAGTATATGAAATCATATGATGTAGCCATTATTGGTTCTGGTCCTGGCGGATATGTTGCAGCAATCCGTTGTGCACAATTAGGAATGAAAACAGCGATAATTGAGAAATATTCAACCTTAGGAGGTACGTGTTTGAATGTGGGTTGTATTCCTAGTAAAGCGCTCTTGGCATCGTCTCATCACTACGAGGAAGCGGTTAAACATTTTGAAGATCATGGTATTGAAATTCCAGGTGAAATTAAAGTGAACTTGGAAAAGATGATCTCAAGAAAGCAGGCTGTAGTTGACCAAACCACAGGTGGTATTGATTTTTTGATGAAGAAAAATAAAGTGGATGTTTACGAAGGTTTAGGTAGTTTTAAGGATGCCACTCACATAAAGATTGATGGAAAAGATGCTGGAGAGATAGAAGCCAAGCATATCATCATCGCTACAGGGTCTAAGCCTTCTAATTTGCCATTTATCACTCTGGATAAGGAGCGAATCATTACCTCAACTGAAGCTTTGAAATTGAAGGAGATCCCGAAACATTTGATTGTCATTGGTGGTGGTGTTATCGGACTCGAATTGGGTCAGGTGTATAGACGATTGGGAGCTGAGGTGACCGTCATAGAATATATGGATCGCATCTTACCAACCATGGATGCTTCACTATCCAAAGAATTGAACAAAGTCTTTAAGAAAGCTAAATTCAATATGGCCATGTCTCATAAAGTGCAGTCGGTAGAGCGAAAAGGGGATGAGGTTATTGTGAAAGCTGAAAATAAAAAAGGAGAAGTTGTTGAGTTTAAAGGTGATTATTGTTTAGTTTCAGTTGGCCGTCGTCCTTATACCGATGGATTGAATGCGGAAGCAGCTGGCGTGAAACTAAATGATCGCGGACAAGTGGAAGTTAATGAGCACTTGCAGACTAATGTGAAAAATATTTATGCCATAGGAGATGTGGTAAAAGGAGCAATGTTAGCGCATAAAGCGGAAGAAGAAGGTGTTTTTGTAGCTGAAACTTTAGCAGGACAAAAACCTCATATCGATTATAATTTAATTCCTGGTGTGGTGTATACTTGGCCAGAAGTTGCTGCTGTTGGTAAAACAGAAGAAGCGCTCAAAGAGGAAGGCGTGGATTATAAAACAGGTCAATTCCCGTTTAGAGCTTTAGGTCGCGCAAGAGCTGGTGGTGACATCGATGGATTTGTGAAAATTCTAGCGGATAAGAAAACCGATGAAGTTTTAGGGGTTCATATGATAGGAGCGCGTTGTGCCGATTTAATTGCTGAAGCGGTTGTAGCCATGGAATATCGTGCATCAGCAGAAGATATTTCTCGTATGTCTCATGCACATCCAACCTTTGCAGAAGCGGTAAAAGAAGCAGCATTGGCAGCTACAGATGATCGTGCATTACATGTGTAACGACACTGAAATTAAGATATAAAAAAAGCGAACTAGTTAAGTTCGCTTTTTTTATTTTATTAGCTTATTTAATCAAGTTCTTTGATTAAATCATAAATTCTCAAACGCTGGCTGTAATCATATTCGTTGATATCTCTCACAAAACAGTACACACTAATTTCTTGTCGCTTTACTTTTTCTGAAAGCTCTTCAACCGTAAATGGACCAAATTCCTTAGACTTTTCGATATAGTAAAACTCATGGTCGTAAATAAGATTAGTAACTTTCTGCTTGTATTTTTCTTTTAAAAAACTTTGTACATCCGCCACGGAATTTAGGTCTTTTTCATGATTCGTCGTATTAATGAATAAGGCAAACTCCTTTTTGTTTTGATGATCTAAAACCAACACATCATCGTCCTTAAAGTAAGCCTTCACCGTTATTAACCCATCTTCTGTTTCAATGGTAAACACATTGTTAATGTTGATGGTCCAATTGGTTTCAATTAATGACTCTTTTCGTGTGATTTCAAGGATGTTTTCTTTTCTGAAAGTATAAATGGATTTCTTTTTCGAGATACCATTCACCAAGACCCATTCTTTATTAAGTAAGAGTGCGTCGTGATCACGTCCGAAATCAAAAGGTTTTAAGTTAGGAATCGCTTTGTGTAGGTATTCGTTCATTAAGCAGGCTTTTTTCAAAAATAGCAATTACTATTCCAACGAATAAATTTAGCAAATATTGAACGGTATTTAAAATTTTTCTAAATGATTAAGCACATCTTTTTTATAACTTCTACTCATGGGTAAGGCGATGTTATGGATGTTGATGTGTTCATTCGTGAAAGATTGAATATGAGCGATGGCAATAATGTAAGAGCGATGGATTCTTAAAAAAAGGTGATTAGGCAGTTTGGCTTCAATGGCACTAATAGTCTCTCTTGTGACGATGGTTTGCGAAGCTAAATGAATTTTTAAATAATCACTATAACTTTCAATATAGATGATATCGTTGTAATCGATTTTGATCATTTTCCGATTGGAACGAACAAACATAAAGTCCGATTCAAAAGCTTCAGAACTGGTCTTTTTTGCATCACCACCATATATTTCAAAATAATTCTGAAGCGCTTTTTCCAAACGTTCCAACGAAATAGGTTTCAGAAGGTAATCGACGGCCTTGAGTTCAAAACCTTCAACAGCGTAGTCTCGGTAAGCGGTCGTGAAAATCACCTTAATATCCCTATTAATGGATTTTGCAAATGAAATACCTGAAATTTGTGGCATATTAATATCCAGAAACACTAGGTCAATGTTATGAGTGTTAATATGTTGAAATGCTTCCACAGCACTGCTGCAACTGGCCACAATATTTATCCGATCAAAATGAGATAAATGGGTAGCTATAATTTCTCGAGCGATGGCTTCATCATCGACAATCAAACACGATATATATCCAGGTTTACTCATGTGTTTTTAGGTGTTAAAACAAGATGGACTTCAAAGGTCTCTGATTGCTTCTGAATATCAAGTTGGTATTGCTGTGGGTATAATAAATCCAATCGTTTTTTAATGTTTTCCAAGCCAATACCTTGATCTGAATTATCTTGTTCAGTACAGGAATTTTTAACGGTAAATTTAATGATATCCTTAGCGGCTTCAATATTAATAGCTATGGTTAATCTTCCGTTTTTAATACGACCATGTTTAAAACTATTCTCTATAAATGGCAATAATAACATGGGTGCAATACTTACGTCTTCATGGGTTATGTGTTTGTTGAATTGGATCACTAATTTATCATTAAAACGCATTTTCTCTAAAGCGATATAATCCTCAATATGAGACAGTTCCTCGGTTAGTAATACCAATGGTTTTTCTACTTGATACAATAAATAATCCAGTAAATTGGAGAGCTTTAAAATCATGTCTGGCGTTTGGTCTGCCTTTTTTAATGCAAAACCATACATGGTATTTAATGTATTAAACAAAAAATGTGGGTGGATTTGCATCTTGAGATAATTGAGTTCCTGCTCTTTTAGCTTCAACTGCGTGTCCAATATTTTGGTTTCTAAATGTCTCGTTTTTGAAATTTGTTGAATGTTTAATTTCAACAATTTAAAAGCACTTACCACCACAACTACCAAATACACAGCGGTACTGATAAAAATAATATTCTTGGTGGAAGGATTCATTTCGGCATATTCGAAATTAGATAGGTAAATCAAACTGAAAAATATAGAAACGGCAATTAAGTAGGCTGAAATAATAAATGTGTAAAGACTGTATAGTGCAAATCGCCAATACGCTTTTTTGATGAGGTATTCTGGGATAAGAATGTATGTAGCAACATAGGTAGTGGCGATTGTTATCGGCATGAGAAAAAGCGAGAACTTGAGTGTGTTTTCGAAATCCGCACTATTGACACCAAAAAAATAGGTGTAAAAAAATAAGACACCAATCCAAAAGAGGAGGTGTAAGATTATTTGTCCGATTTTATGAAGTATCGCTTTTCTGGAGAACATTATACATATACTGTATTACAATATTACTATAAATTTTATTCAAGAAATAGAATTAGAGACAAATGACAGGATTAGCAAGCTATTTGACGAAACTGTTATAACCATCCTTAAATTCGTTATTGGTCGCATTGAAAAAAAAGCGACTTGTTAAATTTTTATGTTTGAACATGTTTAACTAAATTTAATACTATGAATACATTAATTATTGCGTTTACAAAAGTGTTGGGACTAGCTATTTTAGCTAATATTTTCGTGGAAGGAGGTCCTTTATTTATGTCTCTTATACTTCTATGCTTGTTAGCATCTATTGTTTTTATTGTCATAGGATTTATGGCTGCGAAGAAATCAGTTGCTAAAGCTAGAAAAATGCTTAAGTTAACCGTAGACTCAAGCCTATTGGGATTGGTTTTGGGGTTTTTAGGGTCTGTTTTGGGTTTAATATCTGCTTTCGATTCCATTGAAGCTATAGGAAACCCAAGTCCTGAAATGTTTGCCGGTGGTTTAAAGGTATCATTGTTAACAGCAACCTTTGGATTGTTCACCTTTGTGATTGCCAGAATCGGTATCATGATCTTAAGATTAACCTTAAAGCCAGAGGAGGTATCTTAAACAACATTAAAGCCTCTTGATTACTTACCATGAGTCAATATAGGCCTTTACCTCTTTTTTTAATATTTTGGTATTTGTAGTGGATATCTGAAATTGCTAAAAACTAAAAAGACGAACAATTTTGTTCGTTTTTTTTATGTCTGATTTTTAGTGTTTTAGAAAGATAATTTCACTAAATTTAATGGATGTGTTAAAATTCGTGTGACTTACCATGGATACACGTGTCTTACAATAAACTATAAAAGTCAATCTAAAATTTTTTGCAACCCTCTAATGACATTTTGAAGTTATCAGACGAAGAGCTGGTGAGTGCTATTGTGAAAGACAATGATACAATGTTATTTGAAATATTGTATGATCGTTTTGCGTCGTTAGTTTACAACAAATGCTATGGGTTTGCAAAAGATAGTGATGAAGCCAAAGATCTAACGCAAGACGTGTTTTTGAAGCTTTTTGTGAAATTGTCTAGTTTTAAAGGAAAGTCAAAATTTTCGACTTGGCTGTACGCTTTTACGTATAACCATTGTGTGAATTATGTCACTAGAAATACCGCGAAGAAGTTCGAGAAACAGTCGGTGGATTATGCAGATATTGAAAATATTTCTGATGATGATGAGTACTCTGACTTTAGTGACATGAGAGTGGATAAACTCAAAAAAGCCTTAGACTTAGTTTCACCAGATGAAAAGATGATCCTTTTACTAAAATATCAAGACAACCTTTCTATAAAGGAAATTGAGAGCGTTTTAGGAATAGGAGAAAGCGCTGTAAAAATGCGAGTCAAGCGCGCTAAAGATAAATTGTTAACTGTTTACGCTAATAACCTTAACTGATGGAAAATCCTTTTAAAGATCTCGATAAGCCATTGAAATCGGTTCCAGAGGAACTGAAGGCCAAGGTTATGAACGATATTGCCATCGCCAAGTTAATTATGGAGTTAGCTGAGCTGTTTTCCTATAATTTAGGGGATGTGATTGAAACAGTGATGAGTAAAAGAGATAAAAAATAAGAGCAAAATTAGAATGTCATGAATGAAATTACGAGCTTAAAAGATTCTGCGATGAAATCTATTTCCAATATGTGGACTGAGATATCCAAATTATTTCCAAAGTTAATATTTGCACTGGTCGTGCTCGTTGTGGGATGGTTGGTTACGAAATTGGTCGTGCGAATCATCAAAAAGGCATTGGTGTTAGCTAAGGCGCATAAAATTGATGATAAATTAAACGAGATTGAAATCGTAGAAGGGAAACAACTCAATTTTGATGTTGTACAAATTGTATCAACATTCGTCAAATGGCTCATGTATATCATGTTGCTTATCATGGTATCTGATATGCTAGATTTAACCATTTTATCTGAAAAAATCAGTGACTTTTTAAGCTATTTACCAAAGCTGTTCGTAGGGCTTATAATTTTTACACTCGGACTTCTTTTTGCAAATTTTGTTAAGAAAGGCCTTAGATCCTTCTTTGATTCAATGGATTTATCAGGAGGTAAAATGTTGAGCCAGATTGTGTTTTTCCTTTTGCTAATTTTTATATCCATAACAGCTTTAAATCAAGCAGGCGTTAATACCGATATCATTACGAGTAATCTCACCATGATTCTTGCCGCATTTTTATTGGCTTTTGCCTTAGCCTTTGGTTTAGGAGCAAGAGAAACTGTAGGTGATTTGCTTAAAACGTTTTACACTAGAAAAACGTTCGAAGTTGGTAAAAGAATTGAATTTCAGGAGGAAATCTATGAGATTGATTCTATCAATAATATTTCTGTGGTGTTAAAAAACACAGAAGGTAAAAAAGTAATTGTACCCGTTAAAGATATTGTAGAAAGCCATATAAAGGTAGTAGACTAGAGACTTAGGGTTATAAATTAATTATGTTCATAACGTCTAGTTTGCTCAGGCATTCTGTAATCCCTTTTCATTTATTTGAAAAGGGTTTTTTAGGCGTATAAATCTTGAAAGTCGTATTATTTGCGCTTATTTCGTTTGTTGTAATTTTTGTCGCCTCTAGTTTTTGGTTTCTTATATTTAGCGGCTATTTTGAACTTGTAGGAGCCACCCAAGTTTTCCTTCTTATTTTTGTCTTTCTTTTCATGAAAAGCGGGACCTGCGCTGTCTTCATCAGTGCGTTTCGTTGGGTTGTTACGTTCTCTAATTTGTGGACGTTCTTCTTCAATAAGCTCTTTGGAAACTTCTACAGCATCAGGGAATTTCAACAATGACACATTTTTAGACATATAATTTTCAATCTCCTTAATGGCTTCTTGTTCTTTTTCCGTGGAAAAAGTGAGGGCATGACCTTGTTGTTCTGCTCTTCCTGTTCTACCTATTCGATGCATATAATTTTCTGGAAAGTTAGGCGTGTCAAAATTAATAACGTGGCTAACATTCTCAATATCTAAACCTCTAGCCATAACATCGGTCGCAATGAGAATGCGATGTTCTCCTGATCGAAATTGTTCGATACTTCTTAGTCTGTAATTCTGTGTCTTATTTGAGTGGATGACGCAAGCCTGTCCGGGAAAGCGCTCTTCTAATTCATCAAAAAGTTTATCTGCCAATTTTTTAAAGGCGACAAACACCAAAACTTTATCATACACTGTGTCATCACTTAACAAATGCTCCAATAAATTGACTTTGGTGTAAAAATTAGGCACATCATAACGCGACTGTTCAATATTATGAAGCGGTGTTCCAGAAACAGCAACGGTAACTCGTTGTGGTTTAATGAAAAAATCAGTGATAAGTTCATCAACGTCATCTGTCATGGTTGCAGAAAACATAATATTTTGACGACGGTCTGGAAGAATATCAAAAATATTCAATAATTGGTGTCTAAACCCAAGATCTAACATCACATCCACTTCATCAATGACAAGTTTCTGTATAGACTTTAACTGAAGCACATGACTTACGGCTAAATCGAATAAGCGTCCTGGAGTAGCGACGATAATATCTTGTCCTTGAGCAACAGCTTGCTTTTGAGTATTAATATTGGTACCACCATAAACACCTAAAACTCTGACATTAATGTAGGAAGCTAATTTTTCTATTTCATCAACAACTTGCACGACAAGTTCACGAGTAGGTACTAAAATGAGTACTCTCGGATTATCTTGCTTTGAGTATTTCAAAT
>JAAEZI010000006.1:83455-89559 GCA_018222915.1 Algicola sp.
TAAGAGTAGGGACTAAAAAGAGGAAGCGACGATTTACTTGGTTTGGGGTTTTCAAATGACGTAAAATCGGCAGCATGTACGCAAAAGTTTTACCTGTACCTGTTTGTGCAATACCAACCACATCTTTACCTGAAGCAACAATGTTAAAAGCTTGCGCTTGAATAGGTGTGGGATATTCAAAACCTAAATCACCAAGCGCATTATACAAAGGTGTGTTCAGATTTAAATCTGCAAAAGTCGTTTGATCTTCCATGCTGCAAAGGTAATTTTTTTACTTCGGAAATTCATACTTGTTATTGACAGCTTTAATTCGCAAATTTGCGATACATTTGAGAGTATTGAGAACAACCGCAACCAAACATATTTCTAATCCTGAAATTTTCAAGAAGCAGATGCTTTCTTGGAGCCAACAATTTGATGAAGTCGTTTGGCTAGATAGTAATGATCACAAACAAGAATTTTCCGCTTATGACGCGGTTTTGGCGGTTGATGCGCTCACGGTATTTCAAACGGATTACTTTGATGCGTTTCAGCAATTGCAAGAGTATCAGTCTTCTGTAAATGACTGGATTTTTGGCTATTTATCCTATGATCTTAAAAACGATATTGAACAGTTAAGCTCCAATAATTTTGATGGTTTAGGGTTTCCTGAATTATTCTTTTTTCAACCTAAAAAAGTGTTTTTGCTCAAAGGACATGTTCTAGAGACACAATATCTCAATTTTGTGTCCGATGAGCTTGATGAGGATTTTAAGTCTATTGCGGAAGAAGTGCTTGCGGAGACGGTAATTCGCCAAGAACCCATAAAAATTAAATTGCGAATTCATAAGGACGATTATTTTAATAAAGTGCTCCAGATGTTGGCTCATATTCATAGAGGAGATATTTATGAAGCGAATTTCTGTCAAGAGTTTTATGTAGAGAATACCCATATTCATCCTTTAGATACGTATCACAAGCTCAATAGCATATCCAAGCCGCCTTTTGCAACCTTTATGAGAATTTATGACAAGTACTTGATGTCGGCCTCACCAGAACGCTATATCAAAAAGTCTGGATTAGATATCACGTCACAACCTATCAAAGGAACGGCTAAGCGGTCTGAACATGAGCAAGAAGATGCACGCCTAAAACAGCAACTTTCCGAAGATGCTAAAGAACGAAGTGAGAATGTGATGATTGTGGATTTAGTTCGTAACGATTTGTCTAAAACGGCGGTTAAGGGAAGCGTGAACGTCAAGGAGCTTTGTAAGGTTTATACCTTCGAGCAGGTTCATCAAATGATATCTACAGTGACTTCTAAAGTTGAGGAAACAACGCATCCGGTCGCAATTATAAAATCGACGTTTCCAATGGGCAGTATGACGGGTGCTCCTAAAATTTCTGCGATGAAAATTATTGAGGACTTGGAGGAAACCAAACGCGGACTCTATTCTGGAGCTGTTGGTTATTTTTCTCCAAACAACGATTTTGATTTTAATGTAGTGATTCGCAGCATTCTTTACAATGCGACAAATGCCTATGTATCCTATTCCGTTGGAGGTGCCATTACAGCAAAGAGTGACCCAAATAAGGAATACGAAGAGTGTCTTGTGAAAGCCAAGGCAATGCGAGAGGTTCTAGAGAATTAATAACACTTTTTAGTAATTACACATTTTAAGAATTACCTTTGATTTTGTGGAGCAACAATTCAGTAAACATATTGATGAACACCTAGATTTTCTCAAGGAAGGTAAATTACTTCTAGCTATTTCTGGAGGATTGGATAGCGTGGTTCTAGCACATTTATGTTATGACTTAAAGTTGAATGTCGCCTTAGCCCATTGTAATTTTAATCTGCGTGGCGAAGAAAGCGATGCAGACGAAGCCTTCGTTTTGGATTTGGCAGAACAGTTCAACTTATACGTTTTTATTGAAAGTTTTGATACGGAAGCCTATGCAGAAACACATCAACTGTCCATCCAAATGGCAGCCAGACAATTGAGATATGATTGGTTCTATGAGTTATCAGAGCATTTAGGGTTTGATTTTATACTGACAGCCCATCATGCCGATGATAACCTAGAAACATTCTTAATCAATTTAACTAGAGGAACAGGCTTGAATGGTCTTACTGGTATACCTGAGATCAATCATCGCATTGTACGACCATTACTCATCTTTTCAAGAAGTGACATTGAAGATTATGCAGAAAGACACCAACTTCAATGGCGTGAGGATAGCAGTAATACTTCAGATAAATATCTTAGAAATAATATAAGACATCATGTTGTTCCCACACTCAAGGAAGGACGACAGGAGTTTCTTCAAAATTTTAAGAATACCCTTTCACATCTGAATGATATCGCTGATATTGTTGCAGATCGTATGCTTGAATTTGAAAGTAAGGCGATTGAATCAATCGATGAAAATCAAGTTAAGTTCAAGATTTCGGAATTTAAAACTGTGAATAATCCAAGAGCATATCTCTACGAACTTTTTAAGGATTACGGTTTTACCGAGTGGAATGATGTCATGTACTTATTAGAGGCAAATTCCGGCAAATTTGTGATGTCAAAAACACACCGTTTGATTAAAGATCGGGATCATTTGATATTAACAGCTATAGAAAAGCCTGTGTTTGATGCTATGGAAATACAAGACAATGACACCAAAGTACCCATTTCTAAAGGGATATTGTTTTTTGATGAAGCTGATGCAGTGACAACCACCAACAAAAATACCATTTATGTCGATAAGAATAAATTGGTGTTTCCATTGCTGTTGAGGCATTGGGAACATGGCGACTCGTTTTATCCATTTGGAATGCGAGGAAAAAAGAAGTTAAGCAAGTATTTTAAAGATGAAAAGTACACCCTAGTGGAGAAGGAAAATGCGGTGGTGCTGACCTCTGGTGATCATATCGTCTGGCTTGTTGGTGAACGTGCCGACGACCGATTTAAAGTATCTGAACACACATCCCAAATTTTAAAAATCACATTAGGAACGAATGAGTCATAAACTGCGAGGACAAATTGTCGATATAAAGAACAGACGAATTTTTAAGGGTGAAGTAAGCATTTCCGAAGGTAAAATTGTGGCCATTGAAGAACAACAACACGATTCGGAACAGGTGATATTACCTGGTTTTGTGGATGCACATATACATATTGAGAGTTCGATGTTGGTGCCAACAGAATTCGCTAAAATTGCTGTAAATCACGGTACGGTAGCAAGCGTTTCTGATCCTCATGAGATTGCTAATGTACTTGGTGTTAAAGGTGTCAACTTTATGATTGAGAATGGAAAACTAAGTCCGTTTAAGTTTAATTTTGGAGCACCTTCCTGCGTGCCAGCCACAACGTTTGAATCTGCCGGAGCGACCATTGATTCAGACGCAATTAAACAGTTATTGGCCAACCCAGACATCAAGTACCTTGCGGAAATGATGAATTATCCAGGTGTCTTGTTTGAGGATCAAGAGGTCATGAAAAAATTGGAATGGGCCAAGTATTATAACAAGCCTATTGATGGGCATGCACCAGGCGTAGTGGGAGATGACATTAGTAAATATATTGACGCAGGAATTTCAACCGATCATGAGTGTTTTACTTTTGAAGAAGGTCTAGAGAAATTGCAAAAAGGAATGAAAGTGTTGATACGTGAAGGGAGTGCAGCTAAAAATTTTGAGGCTTTGATAGATCTTTTACCAGAACATTATAACCACATGATGTTCTGTAGTGACGATAAACATCCTGATGATTTACTAATTGACCATATCAATAAGCTTTGTGCAAGAGCTGTAGCAAAAGGGATGGATATCTTTAAAGTCTTACAAGTCGCTTGTGTCAACCCGGTTGAGCATTACAATTTAGATGTAGGCTTATTACGAGTAGGTGATCCTGCCGATTGTATTGTGGTTGAAAACCTTCAGGATTTTAAGGTACTACAGACCTATATCAATGGAACTTTAGTGAGTGAAAATGATAGTTCCAAGTTAAAGTCTGTCGCCTTTGAGAACTTGAATAATTTCAATACTGAGAAAAAGGATATTTCAGATTTTAAAATACCGTCTAACACCAAAAAAATTAGAGTCATTGAAGCTAACGAAGGACAACTGGTGACTAATGAATTAATTGAAGACGCCACCTACGATAAGGAAAACTTAGTCTCTAATACTGACAAGGATATTCTAAAAATGGCGGTTGTTAATCGTTATAATAACGATGTGCCATCCTTAGCTTTTATTAAGAACTTTGGATTGAAAAAAGGCGCTATCGCGTCTTCGGTTGGTCATGACTCTCACAATATTATTGCCGTTGGTGTCTCTGATGACATGATTTGCAAAGCTGTAAATCTGATTATCGAAAATAAAGGAGGTATCTGCGCTGTTTCCGATACTGAGGAATTAATCGTACCCTTGCCAGTAGCAGGTATTATGAGCGATCAAGATGGCGAATCGATTGGGAAATCCTATGCAGCATTAGACCGTATGGCTAAATCCTTTGGGAGTTCGTTAAAAGCACCTTATATGACCTTATCTTTTATGGCCTTACTCGTCATACCAGCCTTAAAATTGAGTGATAAAGGTTTATTTAATGGTAAGGACTTTAAGTTTACTTCGCTCGAAGTGCATTAACATTTCTTTCTTAGATTTAATAGTTATAATAAGTATCTTTAGGCATTCTAAACTTTAAGACCTATGATAAGAAAGATACTTCTTTTAGCATGTTTAACTGTCATGTTAACCCATTGTAAAAAAAATGTACCTTCGGAAGAAAGTGCATCTCAAACTACCGTTGAAACTACTGTCGAAACCGCTGAGGATACTTACGTTCAAGAGCATTATAATAAAAAGGAGGTGATGATTGAAATGCGTGATGGTATTAAATTACACACGACAATTTATGCACCAAAAGACACCTCCAAAACCTATCCTATACTCATGATGCGAACGCCTTACAGCTGTAGGCCTTATGGTGCAAATGAATATAAAACGAAGATATCACCAAATAAATATTTGATGGAGGAAGGCAATATTGTGGTGTATCAAGATGTTCGCGGACGATGGAATAGTGAAGGTGTTTATGATAATATGAGAGCGTATATTCCCAACAAAACGGGCAACCAAACAGATGAGGCGAGTGATACCTATGATACCATTGAATGGTTGATTAATAACGTAGAAAATAATAATGGGAATGTAGGAACTTGGGGAATTTCCTATCCAGGTTTTTATGCGACCTATTCTTTGTTGTCTGACCATCCAGCATTGAAAGCTTCGTCACCGCAAGCTTGCATAGGCGACTTCTATTTCGATGATTTTATACATAACGGCGCATTTTTGTAAAGTTATTGGAGAGCGACATCTGTTTTTGGTTATATGAAAGACCAACCTGTGAAAGAAGCGTGGTACGAGTTTCCAGATATAGGGACTGAAGATCAATACCAGTTCTTTTTGGATGCTGGTCCTTTGAGTAATCTTGATGCCTATTACGGACCTGATAATGTTTTTTATGAACAAATTAAAATGCATCCAAATTATGATGAGTTTTGGCAGAGTAGAGGTATTATTCAACATTTAAAGGACATAAAACCAGCAACGATGATTGTAGGTGGTTTTTTTGATGCTGAAGATTTATACGGACCATTTTCAACCTATGAAAGCATTGAGAACAATAGTGATAATTTTAATACAGTCGTTTTTGGGCCTTGGAGCCATGGTGATTGGGCGAGAACGCGAGACCGACAAGTGGTCGGAAATATTCATTTTGGTGATGGTCTTTCAGACGACTTTCAGAAACATATTGAAACCCCCTTTTTTAATCATTTTCTGAAAGGTGAAGCTAATGGTAATACGAAGTTGCCTGAAGCACATATGTTTGATACGGGTAAAAAAGAGTGGGTTAATTTTGATTCTTGGCCTCCTAAAAATACTGAGAAGGCAACTTATTTCATGCAGCCTCATGAACGATTAACTCAAAAGGCGAATCGCATGATCGCAACTTCCGATTTTATCAGTGATCCTAAAAAGCCTGTCCCTTATTCGGAAGATATCAAAGTGGTGTTTACGCCTAGAAAATTTATGACCGATGATCAACGCTTTGCAGCACGTCGTCCTGATG
>JAAEZI010000006.1:89569-105590 GCA_018222915.1 Algicola sp.
GATGTCTTGATTTTTGAAACGGAAATTTTAGAAGAGGATATGACTTTGGCTGGTGACATCATGGCTAAATTGAATGTATCAACGACAGGTACTGCTGCGGATTGGATTGTTAAAGTGATTGATGTGTTTCCTGGAGACACGAAAACACCCGAAGATACTGAAGATGTTCAAGATCATTTAAAACTTAGCAATTATCACATGATGGTAAGAAGTGAGGTGATTCGCGGTCGTTTCAGAAATAGTATGAGTGAGCCAGAACCATTCGTTCCTAATAAAAAAACAGCCGTTAATTTAAAATTACAGGATGTATTCCATACCTTCAAAAAAGGACATAAAATTCAAGTGCAGGTACAGAGTACGTTCTTCCCATATATTGATGCTAATCCGCAAACCTATGTGGACAATATTTTTGAGGCTAAGGCGGAAGATTTTAAAACGCAGACTCATAAAGTCTTTAACGATTCTTCTATTGAGTTTACGGTTCTAAAATAAGATAAGTTTCATGCCAGTATTGGATGTTCATTATAAACCACCCATCCCGTTTCGGAATGGATTTGTGGCAACTATTTACTCGGGCTTATATCGAAAGGTGCGTGGAATTCAACAAAAACGCGAACGGATAGAAACACGGGATCAGGATTTCTTGGATTTGGATTGGAGCTATGCTAAAAGTTCTTCCGATGCTGTTATTATTTTATTACACGGATTGGAAGGTCATGCACAACGACCCTATATCACTGGAACAGCAAAGATATTCAATGACAATGGGATAGATGCTGTAGCCGTTAATTTTAGAGGCTGTAGTGGCGAAGGAAATCGATTTTACCACAGTTATCATTCTGGAGCTACCGATGATTTGGATGATGTGGTACAACATTGCGTTCAACAAAAAAACTATCAAAAAATTTATATTAAGGGCATTAGTTTAGGTGGCAATATCACCTTGAAATATCTTGGCGAAAACAGACCCAGACCAGAGGCTATAAAAGCAGCCATTGCCGTTTCAGTTCCAGTGCATTTGAATGGATCTGCTAAAGAATTACACCGTTTTAAGAACAAAGCTTTTGCCATTAATTTTAGAAGACATTTAGTGGAAAAATTACAGGTAAAGCTTCAGCAGTTTCCAAATCAAATTTCTGAAGAGGATATCAAAGCGATCAAGACTTTAAGAGATTTTGATGAAATTTATACCTCAAAAGCGCACGGCTTTAAGGATGCGATGGATTATTATAATCAATCAAGTAGTCTTCAATACTTAGAGGCTATTGAGGTGCCAACCCTATTGATTAATGCCTTGAATGATTCCTTCTTATCACACGAGTGTTATCCAGTAAAAATTGCCAAGACTAACGATAATTTATTTTTAGAAATGCCAAAATATGGTGGTCATGTTGGGTTTGTTTCAAAGAACAATGTATATTACAACGAGAAAAGAGCTCTAGAATTTTCAAGACAATTTACCTAACTATAAATGTCTACCCTAAAAACCGCTATTATTACGAACTCCAACGGCATGGAACTCCATGTGTCCAATTTTGGCGCTACTATTTTGAGTCTGAAAGTACCCAATAAGCAGGGCAGTCTCACTGAAGTAGTGGTGGGTTTGTCTTCGCCTTTAGATTACTTAAAATCTGATTATTTGGAATTGAATCGCTGTTTAGGAAGTTCAATAGGACGTTATGCAGGTCGTATTTCCAATGGGCAATTCAACATCGATGGCGTGTCATATGATTTGTCTTTGAAGCATGGAGTACATCTTCATGGTGGATTCAACGGATTTGATAAAAAATATTGGAATTTTGATGCTGTCATAAGAGATGATAACCCGCAAATGACACTCACTTATGTTAGTGAGCATATGGAGGAAGGTTATCCTGGAAATTTAAAAGTTAAAGTGACTTACCAGCTCACCGCTTCCAATGAGCTCATTATTACTTACAAGGCAGAAACAGATCGTGCCACACACGTGAATTTGACTAATCACGCTTATTTCAATCTCAATGGAAAAGGAAGTATCTTGAGTCATGAACTTCAAATTCAAAGTGATCAGTATTTAGAAGTAGATTCACAGCAGATGCCTACAGGAATACTTTTAGAAACAGCAGCCAACAAAATGGATCGAAAAGAGCGGTCAGAAATAGGTCGTCAAGACTTTGATGGATATGATGATACCTTTGTTCTGAATTCTGATGTTGATAAAGCAGCTGCTATATTATCTTCCGAGGTAACAGGAATTGAAATGACGGTTTTTACAGATCAACCAGCGTTGGTGATTTTTACGCCAAAGGCATTTGATCAGTTTTCCTTTAAGGAAGGCCTCGTGTTTGATGATTATCCAGCCATTTGTTTCGAGGCACAAAACTTTCCTGATGCACCGAATCATATGAATTTTCCGTCGTCAATTTTAAGTCCAGGAGAACGATACCAGAATACCACTTGTTTCAAATTTTCATTGCTTTAGAGTTTCAGGAAACCCTTCAACAACAATATTCCACAATTCGGGTAATAAAAAATAAACGAAGAGTGTTACAACCACGATTGAAATGACGTTCATCACAACACCTTTGCCTACCATATCAGGGATTCTTAAATAACCAGACCCAAAAACAACCGCGTTTGGCGGTGTGGCAACAGGCAACATAAAAGCACAGGATGCCGCTACTGCAGCGCCTACCATAAGCACAAAAGGATGAATGTCTACCGACAAAGCCATTGGTGCTAATACAGGGAGTAACATGGCTGTAGTAGCCAAATTAGAAGTGATCTCGGTTAAGAAATTGACAGAAGCCACTAACAGAAAAATGAGCAGTATGGTTGTAATACCAGCCAAAGAAGTCATTTGATTGCCAATCCATTCGGCTAATCCACTCGTCTCAAAGCCTTTGGCCAAAGCCATACCACCTCCAAATAATAATATGATTCCCCAAGGTATTTTAACCGCTTCTTCCCAATTGATAAGGCGTTCCTTTTTACTCTTTGATGGGATTAAAAACAAGACAACTGCAAACGCCATGGCAATGATGGTATCGTCAAGAGCAGGTAGTATTTTTTGTAATAAGAAGGAACGAGTAATCCAGCAAAAGGCCGTAAGCATAAAGATGATGGCCACCAATTTCTCCTCGTAACTAATGCGTCCTAGGGATTTTAAAAGTCGTTTGATTTCCGCTTTTCCACCAGGAAATTCTGTCTGTTTAAACGTAAAGGCATAACGTGTGAGATATTTCCAACAAATAAAAAGTAAGACCATAGAGATAGGGAAACCAAACATAAACCATTGCGAGAATGTGATTTCGTAATCATAAATATCAGAAACGACACCAGCCAAAACAAGATTAGGAGGTGTGCCAATTAACGTGGCAATGCCTCCAATAGAAGCGCTATAAGCAATGGCTAACATGAGTGCTTTACCAAAAATGCGGTTTTCGTTCTCTAGGGTATTTGGATTGTCCTTAAGTTGTTTAATGATGGCTATACCAATTGGTAACATCATGACGGAGGTTGCCGTATTGGATATCCACATAGAAAGGAAAGCTGTGGCAAGCATAAACCCTAAAATAATTTTCTTGACGTCACTACCTATAATGTTGATGATATTAAGCGCAATACGTCGGTGTAAGTTCCATTTCTCAATGGCAATCGCAATGATAAAGCCGCCTAAATATAAAAACACGTATTTATGTCCGAAAGCACTCGTAGTAGTAGGTAAATCTAATCCGCCAGATAACGGGAATAAGATTATAGGTAGGAGTGCCGTAATTGCAATTGGAATGGCTTCAGTAATCCACCAAACAGCAATCCAAGCGGTCGTAGCTAAAACGGCATTCGCTTCAGGAGAAAGACCTTCAGGTTTAAAAAATAAAAGAATCAGAATAAATAGCGCTGGGCCTAGAAATAAGCCAATACGTTTGGTGAGGTTCATTGACAAAGTGATTGAATCAACTAAGATAAAAATTTACAAGTATAATGTTTCAATTTGCTGATTTAAATTTTTTAGAGGGCTAAATTTTGCAGGTATTTATAGAAACTTTTTTGTAATTTTAAATCCTCCCTTGCATTACTGGCTAATGAATTAATTAATCTGAAATTTCAACTAATACAACCTCTGTCAATACAATAACATGTATGACAATCTAATTAATATGATGGAATCAGCACCAGAACAATCCACCTCTAGCACAGGTAACATTCCAAAGAATTATACCGTCTATAATTGTCATACGCATACGTTCACCATTGATCATGTGCCAAACAATTTTGGAAAGAAAGTCATGCCTGTATTGTACCAGGTGATTACTATGAAAGTGGTTAAATGGTATTATTTAAATTTAACGTATCGAAATAATAATTACAAGCGCTTCATACATAAATGCAATAAGGTAAAACACTTTTTTTTAGACATTCTAAAGTTTACCCGTGTGTTGTATTGGTTGTATACCTTGATTTTGTTTTTTTGCAAATGGCTATTTAAAATGCTCATTAATATATTGGCTTTAAGCAATTTGTTCAGCAAGCAGAGCAAAGCGGCATTTAAGCGATTCACAACAATAGGTCGCTATGCGACTTACAGTAAATCGGGTCAACGCAAAGTTTTCGATTTATTAGAGAAAACTTATGATACCAACACAAAGTTCGTGGTCTTGCCTATGGATATGGATTATATGGAAGCAGGGAAACCCATTGCGAATTACATGGCACAATTAGATGAGCTCTTGAAAGTTAAAAAGAATAATCAGGATCAACTATTGCCTTTTGTGTTTGTAGATCCAAGACGCATTGTGGATCCATCGATTAATATTAACGGCTTTTCATATCAGGCTTATGTAAAACGTAACTTGTCTAGAGAAAATTTTCACGGTATTAAACTATATCCAGCTTTGGGGTATTATCCATTTGATAAGCATTTAATAGATACCTATAAGTTTGCCCAGGAACACCAAATTCCAATCACAACCCATTGTATAGAAGGTACCGTATTCTTTAGAGGTAAAAAGAAAATGGAATGGGACGGGCATCCCATTTTAAAATATACCAAGAAAAAGGAACAAGGACCCATTCCAATTCCTTTGCCACAGACTAAAAACTTTGATTTTACGACCAATTTTTCTCATCCGCTCAATTATCATTGTTTGTTGGATAAAGATTTATTGAGTGATTATTTAGGAGAGACAGTCGATTTAAGTCAATTAAAGATTTGCTTAGCGCATTTTGGTGGATCTAAAGAATGGCAACGTTATACTGAGGATAATTGGAATAACTATAATAATAACATATCCCATAGTTCTAGGGTCGATTATTTTAATAGAAAAATCAAGAATACTTTGAATCATGGAAGTACTCGAACCATTTGGTGGAACGCTAGTTGGTTGTCTATAATTTACGATTTGATGATTAAATATGACGGTGTATATACCGATATAAGTTTTATCATTTTTAATGAAGAATTATTTCCGCTTCTGAAATATCTGCTTCAAGATGATAAGGTGAAGGATAAGATTCTTTTTGGCACAGATTACTATGTTGTCGCACAAAAAAACACTGAAAAAGCCTTATTTCAAAACTTGAGAAGCTATATAGGAGAAGACTTGTTTTACCTTATCAGCCACGTTAATCCCAAACGATTTTTGAGTACCAGTTGGACCACTTATTAATCAATTTATTGATTTCGATTCAATTCTCGTCATTTTTATAGAATATTATCTATATTTGAGTAAATATTCTATACATGCTTAAAAAGGTCTTTGGAAGTGCCGTATTTGGTGTTGAAGCAACCACCATAACGGTTGAGGTGAACGTAGATTCTGGTATTGGTTATCATTTGGTAGGCTTACCTGACAATGCCATTAAGGAAAGTAATTTTAGAATTGCAGCCGCGCTTCAAAATAATGGCTATAAGATTCCAGGAAAAAAAATAATAATCAATATGTCGCCCGCCGATTTGCGTAAGGAAGGCTCTGCTTACGACCTCACATTGGCCATTGGTATTTTGGTTGCTTCAAAACAGATTCAGGCAGAACACCTTGAAGACTATTTAATTATGGGAGAGTTGTCTTTAGATGGTAATTTGCAACCAATTAAGGGTGCGTTACCTATTGCAGTAAAAGCTAAAGAAGAAGGTTTCAAAGGATTTATTCTACCAAAGCAAAATGCTAGCGAGGCAGCTATTGTAGAAGGATTACAAGTATATGGCGTAGACACCATTAAGGAGGTGATTGATTATTTTAATAGTGATGTCCCTATAGCACCAACCGTCATTAATACGCGAGAAGAATTTTATAATAATTTAAATTTTCCTGAATTTGACTTTAGTGATGTTAAAGGACAGGAAAGTATTAAGCGTTGCATGGAAATTGCGGCAGCTGGTGGTCACAACATTATTTTGATTGGTCCGCCTGGTGCCGGAAAAACAATGTTGGCCAAACGATTACCTTCCATTTTACCTCCAATGACCTTGCATGAGGCTTTGGAAACTACCAAAATACATTCGGTAGTAGGGCGCGTCAAAGCACATTCTGGACTTATGGCTCAGAGACCATTCCGTAGTCCACATCACACAATTTCTAATGTGGCATTGGTTGGTGGAGGGAGTTATCCACAACCAGGAGAAATCTCCTTGTCACATAATGGTGTGCTATTCTTGGATGAACTTCCAGAATTTAAAAGAGAAGTTTTAGAAGTCATGCGCCAACCTCTAGAGGATCGTGAAGTGACGATTTCGAGAGCGAAATTCACGGTGACTTATCCATCGTCCTTCATGTTGGTGGCAAGTATGAACCCAAGTCCAGGAGGTTATTTTAATGATCCCAATGCACCTGTCACGTCTTCGCCAGCTGAAATGCAACGTTATTTGAGTAAGGTCTCAGGACCATTATTAGATCGCATTGATATTCATATTGAAGTAACGCCTGTACCATTTGATAAACTATCAGATGAGCGAAAAGGGGAAGGGTCTGTAACTATTAGAAAACGCGTCACCGCAGCTAGGGAAATACAAACTAAACGCTTTGCAGATTCTAGTTCCGTGCATTATAATGCTCAAATGACCTCCAAGCAAATTAGAAAATACTGTCAATTAGAATCTTCGTCCAAGATCCTATTAAAAACGGCTATGGAACAATTATCCTTGTCCGCCAGAGCCTATGATCGCATTCTAAAAGTCTCAAGAACCATAGCTGATTTGGAAGCATCAGAGCAAATTAATGGCGCACATATTTCCGAGGCCATTCAATATCGAAGCATGGATAGAGAAGGTTGGTTGGGTTGATTATAACGACCACTCTTAAAATTTCATTTTAAACCTTGCCCTTACTAAATTTTCAGATTTCACCTGTTGTATTTGGATTAGGTAATTCTACTTGTATTTATGAATCAGGTATTTGTACTCTACAAATAATCACTTAATAATCAGACATTTATACCGTCTTAAATAACCTTAATATTTTGAGGGAAATCCAATTGATGGAGATTAAGATCACAACTTACTAATATCAACTTAAAATATTAAGCACATGTCGACACACACACTACACTTCGATTTTAATCATGTTTCAGGTTATGAAAATAAGACGCTTTATTTGAAAATTAGAGGGAGTATCGCGCCAATTCAATTACACACTGAAAAAACACTTCAAGATGCAGCCAAAGAAAATTTAGTTTGTAAACATTTACTCTCTGAAAATCCCACAGCACTTACGCATTTTATTCAAGTACCTCAGAAACATTTTCATAAGGATTGTTTGACCATGATTGAAGTGGTTGGTGAGTATGATCCACATGATGGGGATAACCACTTACCGGATTTATACCATATGTCATACAAGGCGAATAATGAAGATCATAGCGCTTATATGAAACGATTGTGCGAGAAACATGGCGCATCTGTTCAGAGTCATATACTTCATGCTTATGGTGTTGAAACAAAGGTGTCTAATTCTGATGTTCACAATTTAATGATGGATGAATTTAATGTGATTGGGCCATTGGATGTAGCCAAGACCCTCTCTGGACAGCACCCATCCGTGATGAGTAATAAGCCAATGACATTTCAGGCTATGATGAATGAGCATGTGTATCCGTTACAAAAATCGGATCCTGATAGTATCCGACAGATTAATAATGTGACCTTGCTTAAAAACTCAATACAATCGCAAGGTCCAGCCACAAAAACCAGCGGATATGCTAGGATTGTACAACCCGTTAATCCTGATACAAACAAAGGGATGACTTACGAGTTTGATATTGATAAAAGAAAAGCTGGTGATCCTTTATTAACTTATGAACTTACTAGTGAAACGGAATCATGGTTGGCTGCAGCTGCAGCGCAACCTGTTCAAACTTCCCGAAATGATACTCAGTTTCAAAATCAAACCTGGTCTGTAGATCAAGGGCAAGCATCTTATAACAAAGCCAACACCGAAACTCAAGTTCCAACACATAAAGCCACTAGAGAGGCTTTTATGCTCCAAGAACTCGCTGTTACAAAACCAGGTGGTATATGGACCGTGGCGCCAAATACCTCTACACATGGTATTACGGCAGATCAAGGTTCCATTACATTCGATGATCAAAACAATTTCTCAATAGATATTGGTAATAACTTCTCGCGCATAGTAGGTGCCTATGTTGAATTTTATTCAGATACAGAATTTAAAAAACCAATAAAGAATCCAACGGGTTGGAAGCCTGTTTCAATTCCTTCCATTTTTGAAACGGATGAAAAAAAGTTTTTAGAAATGATTTCTAATGTGAATACCATTATGGGGATTCCTATGCCTACAGATCCTACAAAAATGGACTTTGTGTGGCCTGACGATGCTAAGTCGGCTAAATTGCTTTTTGGAGGTATTGGTACTTACAATTACGATAAAAATATTGTCTGGCCTGGTTTTATTGAAACCGGAATATTCAATTTTGGGATTCCCATATTCTTTATGGTGGCAGGCGCAGCAGTAACCAGTTCTACGTGGTATAAAGAATTTATAAAAGACACCAATAATATTGCCGCTGCAGCAGGCGTAGGATTTTCTGGCGGTTCTGTCGCTTTTGGCGGCTATGCGGCAGTTAAAGGTTTAAAGAAAGCCCTGTGGACTTTTGGAGGTTTGATTGCTGGAATTATTATTAAAAAGGGGTTTGAATTGATTTTGAAGCAAATCATGCTAAAGATTACAGCTGCTGAAATTGCGAATGCTATTCCATATGTTGGTATTGCCACAAGAGTAGCTTCTATTGCCTTAGATGCCGCTCAATTAGCAGTTTCTTTAGGAGAAGTTTTATCGTCACCTGCCGTTATTGAAATTGAAGTTAAACGACAAATGACTTTGGATTTCACCTTGCATCCAGATCCGAAACATGGTGTTTCAGGGCAGCCACAAACAGCAATATGGCCGGCAGTTGGAGACAATTATCGCATTTTAGTCAACTATAAAAACGGTACGGGATTTGAAGCCAAAGGTCAGGTGCCTTTAACATCGCAAGGTGGTTCTTCAAATCAAGCTATCGTTGAAGATTTTATCGTGCCATGGGGTGGCTCCTTTCAAATAACGGCTGGAATTTATTCTAAAAATGGTTGGCTATGTGGTAAATATCAAAGTGATTGGATTGAAGCACAACCAGATACAGTTGCTTCTGGTAAAAAGACATGCACTGGAAATATTACTGAACTTCTCGTACCGCTAACACAAGATACGCAGTACAACTTTATGCAAAAGATGATTTTTGATACCACTGATAACAAACACAAATGGTGGGGAACATCTGACGGTGCGACCATTCCTTCAGAAACCGTAAGCAGTTTAAATCCTTCAAATACGGGCAATAATATAGCACAGTTAACAGGACTTACAATTAATAGGTCTGCCTATATGATAGGTTATGGATGGCAAGCAAGTGGCGAAAACATTCCTCTTGAAGATGGTCCAATAGATTCAGGTCAAATGTTTGTGTTTCAAAACCTAGGGGTTTTACAAGATCCTGATTCCATAAAGCTAAAAGGCGGGACTGATTTGAATATTGCTAAATTTCCTTCCTTTGGATTTAAAACAAAACCTGGTATTGCTTATGATTTATATGGTGGTACAGCGACTGAAATAGGTGAGCTTAATTTTGTGCTTGATACCAAAGGTGGCGACATAGGTTATTTAAGACACGTAGACTTGCTCAATGGTAAGAGTGACTTTGATTTGGATAGTGGCCTTTCTTATGGGACATTCACTTTAGGTGATATCGATGCTATGGCCGTACATCCTAATGGTTATATCGTAGCCGTGAATTACAGTTCTCATAGAATGCAAATTTTAAAACTTCCTAAAACGGCAGTGCCTGATTCAGATTCACCAGCGGCTGTTGTCGTCTCTAATAAGGGTATTCAAGAAGGCTTAATGCTGGGACCTATCGCTTTATCCATAGCGCCAGATGGAAAAATCATGGTGCTTGAGTCCATAAGTGAAAGAGTACAAGCCTTTGATATTAAAGGAAATCCGGCACCAACCTTCACAGGAGAACAGCTCTTTACGATTACTGGTGGTGCTTCAATGGTAGCTGAACTTGATAAAAAAGTAGCACCAGCTCAATTGATTCAATCATTCCTAGATAATAATTCTGCACATTTATTTGATCTTGATAAAAGCTTGGTGTCAGTGCTGGATGCCGCTAAATTAGACGATACTATTGTGAATGCTTTTTCTGATCATATGATTTACTTTGCTTATGAGAGAAACCAGAATGGATCTATTGATACATCTTCAAAAGATTCAACAAAAGTTACAGTAGTAACAGCCGGTAGTCAATGGAACATTACTGATCCAACAAGAGATAACACTTACATATTAACTCTTTCAGGAGGTAAAATTAGCGTCGATGATCAATTTAATAAAACTCAGGTTATTATTTTGGTTAAGAATAATTCATGGCAGTTAAAAGATTTGGCTGGAGCTAAATCTTATCTTATTGAGAAATCAGGTAATGACCTGGTCGTTTCAGAATATCTGTCATATTTCCCAATTAATCCCAATAATGAGAAACTAACATATTGTGATGTCGCCATTGAGAGTAAAGGCTATTTGTACGTGCTTGCTTTTAAGGGTGATGCCTCTCAAGGGACTATATCGAGTGACGCGTATGTGATGGATGTTTATACGCCAGAGGGCAAACATTTGTTTAGAACACCGGATCAAAAGTTATCTGGTTCAACCAATATGCAACACATTGCTGCTGGAAAATTGGCAATAGACACGTTCAGAAACTTATTTACTTTAAACTTCGAGAAATTATCAGGTCCAAATGGTAGAACAGAACCATCCATAAGTCAATGGATACCGACACCGCCATTATTTGAATTAGATCTGAGCGATGCAAAGACTTTTGATAGCGGTGATTTAACCAATATCGGTACTCTTATGGCACCTCATGGTATCACATTATCGAGTTCAGCAACTATTGAGACGCTTAAAAAGGGAGAACATTGGACCATCAATGACATAGGAAAAAATAAAACTTATGACATAGTCACGACCATCACCAACCTTGAAGTATACAACATACCTTCCTAAAAGTGAGACCTAACAAGGCCAAACAATTAAAAATAAAATCATTTAAAAATGAAAGATATGAATCGTTATGATGAACTACTAAAACTATTAGAGGTAGACGGTAGTAATGAATTTACAGCCAATCTGGAGGCAGAGAAAACCACAATTAATTCAGAAGATGCAAAGCAACGTTATTTTGAACTCACGGATATTTCGAAGGAAGAGCAAGCTCATTTTCCAGATTCCTTTGAAGTTATCGCCTCAAAGAATATTCTGATCACACCAGAAAATCCTTTCATTATTGAAGATAAGAATACGCCTGTGGCTTATCATTTTGATACGATGACATTTCAGGATGGAGGTCAAATAATATGTTATGCTTCGGCACTTATTACAGTGGAGACGTTAATCAAATAAAATCATTACTAAGTTATTAATTAAAACCATAAGATCATGCAACAATTTGCAAACTTTGAACAAGACATTTATAATCTAACAGCACATGGTGTTAAAAAAGCGACAGAACGCACAACTTCTTATAATACAGGGGATTATCCTGACGGACTTGTGATGTCTTCAGATCCTAGTAAATCTCATATTCCAGCAGAGATTATCACAGTAAAAGATGTAAAAACATTAAAAGAACTTTGTGGTGTTTCAAATACAATGGCTCGAAATGTGATTGCAGATGCTTCAAGAATTCCACCAAATTTAAATACTCTAAAAGAAGCCATAACAGATCCTTTTCACCCTCATATTTGTAATGCCATGAGTGAATATGTTTTTGGTGATTCTACCAAGGTGGATTCTTGGGAAGGTCCAATCAATGATTTACGGTTTCCTATGCAAGTCTCAATTTTTACGGCCGATACTATTAATGTACAACCTGGAAAGCCACTGAAGTTAGAAGGGACCGATGAGAAGCCAATTGCCTTAGTCGTTGATAAAATTACGGTAGAGTCGGGTGGTCAAATAGTAACAAAAGGACCTGGAAAAGTAAGTTCAAAAGAGGCGATTTCGGCAGATCCAACCACGCCTTCAACCGTTACACTATTGTCTATTGGTGGTGATGGTGGTGATGGCGGTGTTGGTGGTAATGGTAGTGATGCAGGGCCAGGAAGTACAGGGCCTGATGCCTCAAAAAACGGAAAGCATGGTTGTAATGATGCTGGCGCTGGAGGTAAAGGTGGTGATGGGACAGGCGCCACTAAAGGTGGTGATGGCGGTGATGGTGGTGAAGGTGGGATTATTAATTTTTCATTTCCTGTAATGGAAGGAAATTTTACAGTAGGTAGTATTGGTGGTAATGGTGGTGATGGAGGTAGAGGTGGCAATGGCGGCAATGGCGGACCTGGTGGACCAGGAGGTGATAGTTGCCGGACCTGTGGTAAAGGTGCACAAGGACCAGGTGGTAACGGAGGTGATGCAGGAGATGGTGGATTAGCAGGAAATGGTGGAAATGGTCAAAAAGTATACATCAATTATAATTCAGGAAGTCCAAAATTTCAATTATCGCCACAGAAAGCTAACGGTGGAAAAGGAGGGAGTGCTGGTACACCTGGCAAGTATGGCACTGGGAACCCTAATGGAAAACCAGGTGCTTCAGGAAAATCACAGGATGGCGGCAAAGGTGGAACACCTGGTCAAGTCATCATTAATGGGAGTCCCATATCATAATCATATAAACTAGAAAGTTATGTCAGAAAATATAGATATTTTAATTAAAGGTCATGATGGTACCAATGGAAATCAAGGTACTCATGGGCTAAATGGTCTTGAAGGTTCCAATGGAACGAATGGAAGAAAACCTTTTTTCTCAAAATATGTACCTGCAACAGAAGGGACGGATGGAAAAAATGGTACCAGTGGCGCCAACGGCGAAGACGGCGGTCATGCTACTGATGCTCAGTATTTTTCTCTTTCAATAAACAACATTAGTTCTGACACTGAGCTGGTGGTCCGAAGTGTAGGTGGTAATGCAGGTATGGGTGGCCATGGCGGTGCAGCAGGTTATGGCGGTAACGGCGGCAATGCAGGCATTAATAAACCAAGTCATAAAGATCTTGAGGTTTATGGAGGTAAAGGTGGTAATGCAGGTGATTGCGGAAATGGAGGAGATGCAGGAAACGCAGGAAATGGTGGTGCAATTGTTATCACGTATTGTAAAAGTTCTATTTCAAATCCAATATCGGCTAAGTCATCTGGCGGTAACGGTGCTAAAGGTGGTACTGCTGGTATGCAAGGAATGGGTGGTCAAGGCGGAAGAAATTATGATGGTAGTTTTGCCAATAAAGGTCAAGATGGAGCCACAGGAAAGGCTGGTAACTCAACAAATGGCGGAACTGGAAATTCGAATGTGGTCGTCACCCAAAAATGTTAGTTCATGAAGAATGCAATTGAAAATATAGCTCAAGCGGAATTTGTGGGTAAATATGCATTTAATACTCAAGACGGTCAATACCTGATAAGCCTGACAAAGGAGCAAGATAAAAACGATATTGTTATGGCCGCTGGAAATACTAATGCTCCTGCCGATAATCAGCAGTTCAATCTCTATGGAGATTTGACATCTGGATTTATAATGCAAGGACCCAATTGGGAATATTTAAGTTATGGAGATGACTATGTCTCCAATAAAAAACGAGATGATATATCGCTCTCTCAATTTTCATTTGTAACGATTGATAACTTTAATGTTTATATAGTCGAGTCGGTGAGTGGTGTTGACTATTATTTAAACGTAAACGGGATGGCGTTGGAACGGATTCCTAAAAACACGACAACACCACCAGACACCGCTAAATTTGCAATCAATAAAATTACCGACAGTGTTGCTGATATGAAGCGTCAGAAGAGTACACTTGGTAATCCATTAACAGGTGTCTACCTTTCTCATTTAGACCTGACAAAGATTGCTTTTATGGCAACAGACTTATCTTATGCTGATTTTACTTCAGCGAAATTATCAGAAAATAATTTGAATGGATGTACTGCACAGAACACTATTTTTGATGATGCCGACCTTTCTTTATGTGTGGCCAATGGACTCACATTTACCAATTGCTCATTCGTTAAAACCAATATGCAATACATAAAGTTGAACACTTCCATTTTAAATGGTTGCGTGCTTAACCTTGCGCAATTTAATGCCCCTACAAATCCAAACAATTACAAGACGAATCTTCAGCAAGCAGACTTTACAGATGCTTCCATGGTTGGTTGTCAGTTTGGTAATGCGCTTGTCAATAATTCAACTTATAAAGGAGCAACCTTGATAAACACCGATTTCACAAATGCCGTGGGTGTAGAAACAATCGTCGATTTTAGTGATGCCTTGTTAATTGGCTCAAAATTAACAGGACATGATTTGACTAAAATTAAAATGAATTCAAACACAAACTTCATGGGAGCTCAGTTAGATCATTGCGATTTTACAGGTCATGATCTCACAGATGTTGTATTCGCAAAAGCCTCCATGCAATTTGTGAAACTAGACCATACTATTTTAGATGGCGCACAATTAGCTTTTGCAGACCTTACCTCTGCAACAATAACAGGAGCTGTTTCCATGATTGGTTCTAATTTGTCTAACGCTATTATGCAAAGTATACAGTGTCCGGGAGCTCAGTTAGGCGCAAAAAAGACATTGCAAAAACTTCCTCTAAGTGATATGGGAGATTTAAACGATGCTCATGTACCTGCATCCCTAACGGGAACACCACTTAAAATTCCTTCAAACTCAAAAGTGCTTATTATACAACCGAGTTCCATATGGAGAATACTGACTACGAACCAAGAATATCAGGTAAACAAGAATGGAAATTTTCTATTAGTACAAGAGACAACTGCGACGTCTAATGCGGCTATATTGTCAAATGCATACATGCCAAATGCTAATTTTGAACAAGCGAATATGTATGCTGTAGAGTTGTCCGGAGCACATTGGTATGGCGCTTCTGCTAGCGCTAAAAGTGCTGACCTGAGTTTGGCTAATTTTTCAAATGCAAATGTTCTGGGAATGGTTTTTACTCAAGCATTACTTCAAGGGACAAATTTTGATTTTGCAAATCTCATAGGAACCAAATTTGATAAAACAGCGTTGAGTCCTTCTTCCGATTTGAAGCCAACTTCGTTTGCTTTTGCTATGATGCAAAGTACGGAGTTTATTGAAACAAATGTCAACTTTGCAAATCTAACCAATGCTGCTTACGCTCTTGATGATGGTGTGCCCTTGTTTAACATTGATGCGAATTTTAAAATAGCATTAGATAGTGAAACACTCGACTCAAAGCTTAAGAGTCTCTTTACGAATAACGGATATGGTTTATCCGCTGTTGCCAAAGTCCAAGTTAATACACCTGGCAAAGAATGGATGATTCTCAATACAGATCAAAATGATGATAGTCAGGTTGGGTATGGTAATTTCAAATTGGTGTATTTTTTAGATGAAAATGGTTTGGAGAGTATCAAAATAAACGGAGCTAGTCCCATAATTATAT
>JAAEZI010000006.1:105600-114828 GCA_018222915.1 Algicola sp.
TTGCAACAAACACCTTTAGCATTTGGAAAAACAGCCCTTATGTTAGATCAAATGAATGATGATACTACGTGTCCATCAGGAATGAAATTGAAACTATTAAATAACCATTTGAGCTTTTCAGAATTAATGACTGCGGCTTTACCGCCATCACCTCCTGTATGCAGTAACTGCTGGGGATAAACACTTTTAAGATGTTAAACAACAAAACATATGAACCTATTGCAGTCGTTGGAATGGGTTGTCGTTTTCCGGGTGGAATTGATAGTCCTTCTGCTTTTTGGAATGTTTTAGAAAAGGGCGTAGATGTAATTTCTGATGTTCCGAGAGACCGCTGGAATCATGACTATTTTTATGATAGCGATAGGACACAAGAAGGAAGCATTGTGAGTCCGCAAGCGGGATTTATTGAAGATGTCAAAAGTTTTGACTATGGCTTTTTTGGCATATCTTCGAACGAAGCGAATTCTATGGATCCACAACAACGTATTGCTTTACAAGTTGTTTGGGAATCATTCGAACAAGGCGGTATGGATATCACCAAATGGTCAGATAAATTGGTTGGTGTTTTTATGGGTGCATTTACAGCAGATTACCAATTCATACAGCAATTGCAACCATTGGTTTATTCTGTATACACGCCAACGGGAATGACAAATACCATGCTCTCCAATAGAATTTCACATACCTTTAATTTTAAAGGGCCATCTATGTCAATAGATACGGCATGCTCGGCGTCACTAACATCGATACATCAAGCCTGTAGAAGTTTGCAATCTAGAGATTCTGACCTCGCTATAGGTGGTGGTGCCATGTTAATGTTGACGCCAGATTTTATGATTGGAGAAACCAAAACGGGATTTTTGTCGAAGACAGGAAGATGCCATTCCTTTTCTGAGAACGCTGATGGTTATGTAAGAAGTGAAGGTGTGGGTGTTGTTATCTTAAAAAGATTGGAAGATGCGATTAGAGATCGAAACCAAATACAAGGCGTTATTATTGGTTCATCAATTACTCAAGATGGTGCCACTCACGGTATTGCATTGCCAAATGGAAGTGCGCAAAAATCGGCTATGGTGAAGGCTTGTGATAGTGCATCTATAACACCCAAAATGGTAGCCTTTGTGGAAGCCCATGGAACAGGAACATCCGTAGGTGATCCCATTGAGGCACATTCAATCGGTCATATTTATGGACAAGCCCGAAACAAAAGTCAACCACTTTTAATTGGGTCTTGTAAAAGTAACATCGGACATACGGAATCAGCAGCAGGTGTTGCTGGTTTGATGAAAGCAATCCTATGCCTACAACACAGAGCAATCCCTAAAAATTTACATGCTACTCCTTTAAATCCGAATATTCCATTTAATACACTCAATCTGCAAGTTCCATTAAGAACTCATGAACTAAAACAGGTTTCAGGTCGATTAATTGGCGGTGTAAATTCTTTCGGTTATGGTGGTAGTAATGCTCATGTTTTGGTTGAAGCATATGGGCAAGAATTAATGCCTGTCAGTAAAAAAAGAAAGCCAGAAGACAAAAGATTATTCTTGCCAATTTCAGCTAATTCAAAAGAGGCTTTTGAAACGATTGCATCAAATTGTTTGACTGCTCTTCAGTCGCAATCTGCAGATGACCTATGTTACACATTTGCAAATCATCGTGCGCATCTCAAATACCGAAAGTTGCTGTCTGCTGAGAATAAACAGGACCTTAATGAACAACTTAAACACATCTTGCACAATAACGAATTAAACGCATTGAAGTCTATTGTTGAACATAGCATGATTTGGGTATTCTCAGGATTAGGAGGCACAACTTACGGTTCAAGCAAAAAGTTGTATCATGGTGAACCTGTTTTTAGAAAGGCTTATGATGAATGTAATAGGATCTATCAAATCATATCCGGAGAATCAATGATGGATGTTTTAGATCAGCAAAAACCAGACGAGATCATAAAAGATTATCACCATTTGCAAATCGCTATTTCTTTTCATCAAATGAGTTTAATTGCTTTATTTAAAAGTCTGGGACTGAAGCCTGATGCGGTAGTAGGTCATAGTGCTGGTGAATTTTCAGCATTTTATGCGGCTGGCGTTTATGATTTAAAGGACACCTTGAAACTCATTCATCATCGTATCACATTGGTTCATAAAATCGATAATTCTGGTGGTATGATTTCCTTAATGGGGAAATTATCCGAGGCTTATCAATTGATTCATAAATTTAATGGTAGTCTTTCTGTTGCAGCCTATAATAGTTTAGATAGTATTAGTGTCTCTGGAACAAAGAGCGCTTTAAAGACGTTGTCTGCTGATTTAATGAGGCATCAAATGGCATTTAAAGAATTACCAAGTAAGAAAGCATTTCATCACAAACACATGTTTCAAGGGCTGAATGACAGCGACCTTCTGCCATTAAAGATGCATCCTAAACCATCGAGTATAACATTATATAGTTCAGTCACGGGAGAACAAGTTGAAAGTGCAGAAATGGCTAGAACATATTGGCAAGATAGTTTAAAAAGTCCTGTGCGATTTCAAGAAACGATATCGAAGATATTGAAAGATCACATGGGACAATGCTCTTTTCTTGAAATCTCTGATAGCCCAGTGTTGCTTCAGCATCTCAGAAAAATAACAAAAGACACACCTTCATTGATACTCAATCGAGTCAAAAAAGGCGCATTTCAACTGTACGATACGATAGCTGCTCTTTATGAGTTTGGAGTGAACTTAAATTGGCAGCCGATAGTAAAACATGGAAGTTTTGTCCAACTAGAAACATATCCATGGTTAAAAACAACGGCTTGGCATGAGTCAGAATTAAGTAAACAACGCAGATTGATGCCTATTGCAGCTCCGCTTTTGGGTACAAAATTAGTAGAGCAAGAAAATCAGTGGGAGGCACGATGGTCTACCTCTAAATTATCTTGGTTAAATCAGCATAAAATATTAGGCGACTATTTGTTACCAGGAGCGACTTATGTGGAACTTGCGTTATCTGCATTAAATCAGGTATTACCCAATTCACAATTTGCTATTGAACATTTGACTTTTGAAAAATTGGTACGTTTATCCTTTAAATCTAGTTTTTTCACAAAAGTATGTTTAGACACAAAGGAAAAAAAAGTAACCATTTATGTTACAGAAAAATTATATCCTAAAGACTTTTTTGTAGCGGCAAGAGCACAGTACAGATGCTTACCTAAAAACCAAAGTACCACAAGTTTCTTTGCTGAAAAACACCTGAAAGGAAACACATCGGATGGTAAATTATTATATGATTTACTCTCTAAATCAAAGTATGGTTACGGACCAGAATTTCAAGGTGTAAAATCATTTATTTCTGATGGTAAATCAAGTCAATGCAGCATTGTGGTTCCACCAGAACTGTGTGACGATAAATACGAATTACATCCAGTGGTTTTAGATATGGCATTTCATAGTGCTTTAGCATGCCGATTTAACTTCGAATTCAATCCTATTCCCTTTCAAATACCCACGGCTATAGGAGAAGTTAAAGTTTACAGGCAACCAACACCTGAGATGTTCGCCACTTCTGAATTGATTCAAGAGACAGTGAATACTTCAGAATATCATATTTCATTGTATAATACTGAAGGACAATTGATAAGCACGATTCGAAATTTTAAAACACAGGCCTTGTCTAAAAGTCAGGAAGATTTAAAATTTCAAAAGGATTTGGATGACCTTGTGAGTACTCTAGAATGGGAGCCACATACCTTTAAAAATCTGAACAAGACGCTTGCAAGTGAGGTGGTAATTATTGTTGATAAGGAAGCCTTGCGGAAGCAGATTATTAAAGAAGTAACGTCTCTTAATATCAAAGCTTCAGTACTTTGCTACAAAACTAAAAAACAGCAGTCATTAGCTTCAAAGCAAAAAATAATGCTTGACCTCTTTGATAATATTCCCAATAATGCGTTGGTGATAAATTGTCTCGCTCTGAATGTGGCATCAACATCTGATGTGATTCCCAAAATATGTGACTCGACGGTGGTTTTAAGTCAAACAATCAAGGAGCTAGCGTTTAAAGGTAAGGTTTGGTTTGTCAGTCAGAATGCACAAGCATTATCACAGCAAAAATACAATCCATTTCAAAATGCGCTTTGGGGAATGGCTAGAGTCTTTTGCAATCAGGAGTTTCCAGAAAATAGTGGTGGCATTATAGATATAGAAAGTATCAAAGATTTTAAGAATGTACTTTCGGTAGTGACACAAAAAACCACTGAGAATCAATATGTCATTAGGAATGGCGAGTGGTTTAAATTGCGTTTAAAAAGTCGCGTGGCTACATCGAATAAAAAAACGGATGTGACCTTCAGCAAGTCTTTACCGTATTTAGTGACAGGTGCTTTTGGAGCTTTAGGGAAAGAAGTGGTCCGTTGGATGTTATCCAATGACGCTAGGAACTTTATTTTGACAACCAGTTCACCTTATCAGGAAGAGATGCTATCAGAGAAAAATAGTTTTGTTAATGAATTAAGAATGCAAGGCGCTCATGTTGAGGTCGTCACAGTAGATCTATCTCAGAATCATTCTATCAATATCTTGAAAAATCAATTACCAATTAAAGAGATTGCTGGTGTGGTTTATGCTGCTGGCGTGGTTGATGACAAACTCTTAGTTGAGACTGATCGCAACTCTTTGAATAAGGTAGTTAACACTAAGCTATTAGGAGCTTGGCATCTACATGAGTTATTCAAGCTAGTACCACTAGAGCATTTTATCCTCTTTTCATCTGTTGGTAGTTGTTTTCCAAATAGAGGTATGGGTAATTATGCGGCTGCAAATTCAACTTTAGACGCATTGGCACATTTTAGAAGGCGTATGGGATTGCCCGCACTAACCATAAATTGGAGTGCATGGAAGTCGGGAATGGTGGCTAAGTTAGGATTAGAAAAGCATTTAGAGAAAATCGGGATTATCGCCTTAACAGAGCGCGAAGGTATTGCTGCATTGGACACTGTGTTTTTTAATACGCAAGCTCAAGTCATTATACAAAAAGTTGACTGGGAAAGGTTTATCGGTTATCAAAAAAATAGTGCTTCAATTTTAGAGAATTATGTGCATTTATCAGAACCTACAGACGTCAATTCTAAAAATAAAGCTATCCAATCCAATATTGAATTAAGATTGTTAGAAGAAGTAGCAGATTTACTGGCTATGGATACCGCAGACATTGATTTTGCAACAAGTTTGAGTGACTATCATATCGATTCGTTATCTGTTGTTGTCATTTCCGAATTTATAAGAACCGAATTTGGCGTAGACATCACTATCGATCAACTCACCGATGATATGAGCATATCAGATATCAAAACCTTCGTAGAGTTTAAGAAGAATGATGAATTAACTATGAGTATGTCATAGCTTCATCCTTGTGTTACTCTTTGGTGAAAAAATTGGTTTCATCTTTGAGGACTTCCCATTCCCAAGTGTTCGTATTAAAGCTGTGAGCGAAGGAAGCAAACGTATCATTATCTAAAGGTTCAAACTCCATGATAGTGCTCAATCTTGTGAGATCGATATATTTGTTTTCTGAAATTGGTAAAAGTTCAACTCTTGCCAAATCGGCTGTATTTCCTTTTCTTTTATAATAAAATTTCCCGTCTTCAACCCAGAAATTTCTCGGGCCATACGTTCCTGAATGACGCTTAAATTGTCGCTGTAAAGAATCGCTATTTTTTGTCCTTAAGTACACAAGGTGTTCTAAGATATTTTTTAAATACACATGCTTTGGGTTATTCTCAATAGCTATCTCAAAGAGCTTTTCGGCGGCTTCTAAGTTGTTGTTTTCATAAGCTTCATTGGCTTTGGAAATAGAGGTATCAATTTTCCAATATAAGCGATTAATGGTGTTGCTCCAATTAAATTGAAACGTGTTTAATCCTATAGGTTTACCGTTAGTATCTTTTATTAGTTCGGTATAAAAAGTTGTCTCTAAAATAAAACCACCACCAAAAGCATGCTTACCAGCTGGTAAAAACGCAGACATATCTTGGTTTTTGACATATTGAATTAACCTGTCGTTTTCAATCCAGTATTCCTTGACTTGTTCATTTATTGCAGATCGATAGAGTCCAACAAACTGTTCTAGATTTTTTGATTGGTAATCATCACTCTTTAGGAAAGTAAATATCGAATCATAAGCTCTGCTTCGGTTTTTATATTCAGGATATGTTAACTTGAGTTCATTAAAGAGTTTTTCGGCGGAATTGACGTCACCTTGAAATAGTAAAGGCTCTAATTTTAGTGCTCGAACTCTTGGATTTATCATTTCATAAGTGCCTATTTCGTCTAAAATTCTTTGGTCTTCACCGTTGACAAGTGCGGCTTTACTCAAGTTGATACCAGTTTCGGCATTTGGGTCATTTTTAAATAAGGCATCGGCTGTATTTAAAAACGCTGTTGTATTTTTAGTTTCACCATATATTGAAAATAGAACACGATTATAAAAATCATTATTTGGATCAACTTCTAATTGTAATTTCACAAGCTTTTCAGCTTCCTCGTAGTTATCATATGCCAAGTTACGCTGAATAGATATTTCAAGTTGTTTTTGCAATGGGAGCTTATTTTTTAAAGCAGCAGCTTTATCGATAATATCTTGGGTTTCCAATTTGCCTTTGTTGTAGTTTCTGTTTCTTTCGGCTTCCTTTAAATAGGCCAAAGCAAACTTAGAATCGATATCATAGGCTTTTTTATAGTCGCCATTGGTATAAGCTTCAATAGCAGGTAAGGAGTTACTTATGAACTCATTAATAGGTAAATCAATATATCTAAGATTGTTGCTTTCAACAAATCCTGATTCAGAGGTAATGTAGGCGCTTATATCGTCTAGCAATTTAAGAACGTCTGGTCCTTTAAATAGTTGTTGTTTTATGACTTTGCCGTTTGTCGCTTTTCTTATGAAGGTTGTGATTTCGTAGTTATCGCCGATTTTCTGGTAATTTCCGTCGATATAGAATTCATTGAATAAAGAGGCTTCTCTAATTTTAGTGGTTGTGTTGGTTAAAAACATAAACTCAGGACTTAAGTTTTTGTTTTGAAGTAGATCCTCCAACAATAACTTTCCAATGCCATATCGCATCCAAGAAATGGTGCTATCTTCAGATATTTGATTAAATCCGTAAATAGGAACTCCCACTCTAAATTCTTCCTTAGTAAATCTTTTAGTCTCCAATTGGCCTTCGGTATTTTCAAAGGAAATTTCCTTAGTAGTTGCACCTAAATCGCTATTTCCGAAAACAAAATATAAGGTCATAACCAGTAAAATGATATTTAAAGGAATGATGATTTTTTCACGACGCCTAAAAATCAGTTTATTAAGGCGTTCTTGATGATAAAGATATATTAAGAGCGATGGAATAATTCCTATAAATAACCAGAGTAGTACATCTACCCAATACGGTGAAATATCATAACGATTTAATACCCAATCGACAAATTGAAGAAATGTCCACGCAGCGACTAGATAAGCTGCAAAGAATTTCAAGACTTTTAACCATTTTTTTTGTCTATTAATTTCGGTTGACATGCTTTATGTAGTTTATGCTTGGGTCATCGTTACACGTAGGTGTTCTAAACAAATCTAAATATAAGATTATTTGTCAAATTAGTATTAGACACTCGTTAAAAGTTATAGAACTGAATAATTAAATTGTATTTTTACTTGATAACTACAGAGCCTTTCATATGAAAACTTATTCCATGATTGTCATTGTTTTGATGGCATTAAGTTGCACGTCTTCAGATAAAAAGAAGCCCATAGATTCTGACATAGAAGATACTTCCATAGAGGTTAAAATTGCAGCTGTTCCTAAAATAGATTTGGAGCAAGCGAATCGATTGGCCCAATTACCCATACATTGCATCCAAACGGAATATCCTAATAAGTTAAACCAAACGATTGGGAGTGAAGCCGATTTAAAAACGCCAAGAGAATTGCACCCAGCTTTTTATGGCTGCTTTGATTGGCATTCTGCCGTACACGGACATTGGAGTTTGGTAAGTTTATTAAAACAATTTCCTGAGATGGACCTGGCAGATGATGCAAAACGAATGCTGTTAGAGAACATGTCTGAAGCACATATAGACGCTGAAGTGAATTATTTTTTCGGACAATACAATACCTCATTTGAACGCACATATGGTTGGGCATGGCTTTTGAAACTAGCGGAAGAGCTGCATACGTGGGATGATCCTCTCGCTAGAACTCTGGAAGATCAACTGCAGCCACTTACGAATTTAATTGTAGAAAAATATTTAGAATTTCTTCCGAAACTTAATTATCCAATTCGCGTTGGAGAGCATCCAAATACGGCATTCGGGCTTTCATTTGCTTACGACTACGCTATTACCGTTGGTAATGAAGAATTGTCTCAACTCATAGAGCAACGTGCCAAAGATTTTTATATGAATGATGACAATTGTCCGTTGTCATGGGAACCAAGTGGTTTTGATTTTCTATCGCCTTGTCTTGAAGAAGCGGCCTTGATGAAACGTGTTTTACCAAAAGAAACATTTCAAAAATGGTTAAACGATTTTCTTCCACAGTTAAAACATAAAACCTTCAGTTTAGAGACTGGTAAAGTGAGTGATAGGACTGATGGCAAATTGGTGCACTTAGACGGTGTGAATTTTTCTAGAGCTTGGAGCCTAAACGAAATTGCTAGGGATTTATCAGCCTATGCTCACCTTCAAAATGTGGCGAATAAACACATCAATTATTCGCTACCAAGTATTGTTGGAGATAGTTATGAAGGCGGACATTGGTTAGGTAGTTTCGCTATATATGCGTTAAACTCGGTAGATCGTGATTAGGAGTTGGTTTAAAAATATTGGACCAGGTCCTTTAGTAGCCGCAGCATTTATTGGACCAGGCACCGTGACGGTGTGTACTTTGGCAGGTGTGAATTTTGGATTCTCCTTACTTTGGGCTTTGTTACTTTCGGTAGTGGCGACCATTGTATTGCAAGAGATGTCGGCTCGATTAGGTTTGGTGACACAGAAAGGGCTTTCTGAAATTATAAGAACCGAAATAACTCACCCTTTATTAAAGGTTTTTGCGGTTGCTTTAGTTTTTTCTGCAATAGTCATAGGTAATGCAGCTTACGAGGCTGGAAATATCAGTGGTAGTGTTTTAGGCTTGATGACCTTAACTGGAACTCAAGAAAACACCATACCTTATTGGAGTCTGCTCATT
>JAAEZI010000006.1:114838-129592 GCA_018222915.1 Algicola sp.
GAATAGCATTTGTTTTATTGTACTTTGGAAATTATAAAATTTTAGAGAAGGCTTTAATTTCATTGGTGATTTTGATGAGTATTTCTTTTTTAATTACTGCCATAATGACCAAACCTGATGTTTCAAAAATTATAGAAGGCATGTTTATACCTTCATTGTCTGAAACTTCTATTCTAACAGTGATTGCGCTTGTTGGGACGACCGTAGTACCCTATAACTTATTTCTGCATGCTTCTCTGGTAAAGGAAAAATGGCAGCATACTTCCGACTTAAAGCACGTAAGACGGGATACGATTGTGGCTGTGATTTTAGGTGGAATGGTATCAATTTCAATTGTTATTGCCGCTGCTGCTATTTCATCATCAGAAATTTACAGCGCAGCGGATCTAGCCAAAGGTTTAGAACCTTTGTTTGGAAATTATGCCACAGTGTTGATGTCTGTGGGCTTGTTTGCTGCAGGAATTACAAGTGCTATCACGGCACCACTAGCTGCTGCATTTGTAGCCTCAGGATGTTTGGGATGGCGCGATAGTATGTCTTCTAGAAGATTTAGAGCTGTGTGGATTTTTGTGCTAGTACTAGGTGTTGTATTTTCCTCTGTGGGTTTTAAATCCATTGAAATCATCAAATTTGCTCAGGTAGCTAACGGTTTGTTATTGCCTTTGATTGCTGGCTTCTTGTTATGGGTGATGAATAAGTCTTCCTTACTCGGTAAGTTTAAAAATTCGTTATGGCAAAATAGCATTGGATGGTTCATTTTAGGTATTTCAATATTTCTAGGAGTTAAGAGTATTTTAAAAGTTTTCGAATTATTATGAAGCATATTGATATCAATTGTGATATGGGAGAGGGAATAAGTAATGAAAAAGAACTCATGCCAATGATTTCTTCGTGTAATATTGCTTGCGGTGGTCATGCAGGAACAGAGGATACGATGCGCCATGTTGTGAACCTAGCTCAAGAGCATCATGTCCATATTGGTGCGCACCCTTCATTTCCAGATAAACTTAATTTTGGTCGGGAAACAATGGGCATTAGCTTAACGGATTTGAAAAAATCTCTTGTTAATCAGATGACAGCATTCTATGATATTGCACAATCTCAAAACGCAAAAGTCAAACATATCAAACCTCATGGCGCTTTGTACAACGAGGCCGTGAAGAATAAAAAAATAGCTCAGATCATTGTTGAGACCTTGCTGTTTTTTGACAAGGAATTAGAGTTATTTGCTCCATACGACTCTGTAGTTTCGAAAATAGCGCATCAAAATCAAGTGATTGTTAAATATGAAGCATTTGCCGACAGGCATTATAATGATGATTTGTCTCTGGTTTCTAGACATCATGACGATGCATTAATTACTGAACCAGAAGCCATGTTTAGTCAAATAAATTCCATCATTTCTAAACAACAATTAACCTCTATTAATGGCAAGAAATTAAGAATAAAAGCAGCTACTTTTTGCGTTCACGGTGATCATAAAAATGCCGCTGAGAATTTGAAAAAATTAACGCAGATTTTACAAGAGAAGAACATACGAATTTTATGAGTTATCAACTGCATTATAAACGCTTTTCTGAACGTGCTATTTTGGTGTCTTGGCCAACAAAAATTGACAAAAAAATTTTGGAGGATCTCTTATCTTTTAAAAATTATATATTAAATAATGATATTAAAGAGATAGTTTATGTAAACAATGCATATAATTCATTATTAATTTATTACAAGTTAACTATTGATAATGTCAATGATGAAATTTTACGATTAAAGGACCTCTATTCTTCGAAAAAAAACCAAATTGTATTGAGTTCAAAACTTTGGAAGATTCCCGTCTGTTATGACGAAGAGTTTGGGTTGGATTTAAACGACATAGCGACACAAAATAATCAGTCAATTGACGATGTAATTTTATGGCATTCCACACCTGTGTATACGGTCTTTTTTATCGGGTTTTTGCCAGGGTTTTTGTATTTGGGTGGTTTGGACGAAAGATTGTTTATTCCACGACGAAAAACACCTAGAGCTCGCATTGAAAAAGGGGCTGTTGCTATTGGTGGAAATCAAACAGGTATTTATCCAAATGTGAGTCCTGGCGGTTGGCATATTATTGGGAATACACCGATAGAACTTTTTGATGTGAATACGTCGCCACCTTGTATGATTTCAGCAGGCGATTGCATAAAATTTGAACCTGTAAGCCGAGACGCGTATGAGCATATCAAACAACGGATTAATGAGCAATCTTATGAACTTAAATTTGATTTGATCCATGGTTGAGGTGTTGAAAACGGGCTTGTTGGATACGGTTCAGGATCCTGGACGCCTAGGGTATGCCGAATATGGTGTGCCGATTTCAGGAGTTATGGACAGCTATTCTGCAGCAGTAGCAAATGGGATATTAGGAAACAGCTTAAATGCAGCCGTTATTGAAATTATAGCTACTGGACCAAAGCTTCAATTTGAGATAGACACACAATTATGTATTTCTGGAGCCAACATCAGTCCGAAAATCAATGATGTGCCAATTACTAATAATCAATGTGTTTTTGTCGCGAAAGGGGATATACTTAGTTTCGGAAAGCTATTATATGGCTGTAGAGCTTATATTGCCATCGCTGGTGGGTTTTTAACGCCTTCAGTTTTAGGCAGTAGGAGCATGTATCAGACGATTACGAAAAGTAGTCAACTTTCCAAAGGTTCGAAAATTAAAATAGCTGAATCTCAGAAAAAGCAATCACCAAATTATTCAACGGTGGCAGTGAATGACCATCATTTTAACTCTGAAATTATAGAAGTATATGAAGGTCCTGAATTTGAGTTATTGAATCAAATGCAACAAGAATGGTTGTTTTGTACAACGTTCACGCTATCCAATAAGAGCAATCGTATGGCTTATCAAATTGAAGAAACTCTCAACAATGACCTGCAGGATATTATAACATCATTAGTATTGCCAGGAACTATTCAGTTAACACCATCAGGGCAAATGATGATTCTGATGAGAGATTGCCAAACCACTGGTGGATACCCGAGAATCTTACAATTGGAGGAAGCATCTATCAACCGATTGTCTCAAAAGATTTTTGGCAGTAAGATTCGGTTAAAACGTAAAAATTAGTAAGAAAAAACTTCGATTTTAACAAAAATCATGGTTTTGTATTAAGATTTTCAATACATTACACTCGCATTAATTCAAAACCATTCAAATTATGAAAAATTTAGTAACACTTTTTTTAGGGATTATCTTAGGGGCTGCCGCAATGTACTATTTCTGTGCCAATTACAACGAAGAAGACATGGTAGACTCTATGTTGCCAAGAAACCCTAAGGGCTATATTGATGCAGGTCAAATATCAGCGTTAACTCAAGCCTATAATCCGAGATATGATCTCATTAGTGATTCCATTTTCCCAAACACAGAATTTGGTGATAACAGATCATCATGGTATGCGCTTCAGGATGTGAGAGATTATTTGACGATTGCTGAAAATCAAGCTGATAGTCTAGGTTACGTTATGACTGGTGTAAGAATTTATCCAGGTGCCTATCCAGACTCTAAAGGTGTTCCAGGATATTCTACCTATTTATTTGTACCTACTGGATATAAAAATACCTCTCAAGGAAACGTATTGCATATGTCATTTCAAGGGAATAATGATATTCCTAATGGTGGAGGTCTTAATAAAGGAGGCGATGGAGATCCACCAAGCGCCAATTATCCGCAATAACTAGAATTTGAAAGATTTTTTAATAAATAATTATTCAGTACTAACTAAGTCCGTTGAGCTCATTGCGGCGTTGGCTGGTAGTTATTATTTAAAAAAAAAACCGAACTCTGTTCTAAAGATATTTGTCTATTATCTGTGGATGACTTTTGTCGTAGAATTGATTGGTGGGTATTCTCATCTCATGCAAGACAACTATGACAAACAATGGTTTATTGATTTAAAAAATAGTTTGTTATGCAGTAACCATTGGTTGTATAATATTTACTCGTTGTTAACTATCGGATTTTTAGGTGTGTTTTATTCGGGTTTGCTCAGCAAACCGTCGTTTAAAATATTGATCCGAGCGATTATCGTATTATACACGCTATTTGCGCTAATATTCTATACGTTCACCGATGCATTTTTTACAATGGCTTTACCTTATGATGATATATTAGCCTCCGTAATCGTAAGTATTTATGTGATATTATATTTTATTGAGCTGATGAATAGTGAAGTTCTCTTAGAATATTACAAGTTGCCGTCTTTCTATATCAGTATTGCCTTATTTTTATGGTACATTTGTGTGACACCACTCTTTATTTTCGATGATTATTTTAAAGCGGTAAATACGAAGTTTGTCGATTTCAGAAAAGTCCTATTGTTAATTATTAATATATGTACTTATTTAGGTTTTGCATTCGGATTTTGGTATGCGCTGTACAAGAGCAAGAACAGGCAATAAACGAAGAGCAGATTGCTTTTATCGCTTATGTTATATTCGCATTGCTACTACTCTCTGTCATGGTGATTTTATTTTTTGTCACATTTCAAAAGCGAAAAAATAAGCTGTTATTAGAACAGGTAGAAAGGGAAAAGAAGTTTGATGAAGAATTATCCAGAACGCAATCCGAAATTCAAGAACAAACATTAAAACATATTGGCCGAGAATTACATGATAATGTCGGACAATTATTGGCTTATGCCAACATGCAACTGAATATGCTCGGTTCTAAAGTAACAGGTGATGCTCAAGATCGTATAGCAGAGACCACTCAGATTGTGCAAGATAGCTTGAGTGAAGTTAGAGCCCTATCAAAATCACTAAACAATGATGTGCTGCTGAATATGGGCTTTAAAGAATCAATCTTGAATGAACTTGACCGCTCTAAACGATTGCAATTTAAAAGTGCTGAACTAAAAATTGTTGGAGACATTAGAGAGTTGAACGATAAAAAGCACGAGATTATTCTTTTTAGAATTCTACAAGAGTTTTTTTCAAACTCTGTCAAGTATTCTGAAGCCGATATGATTGAGGTTGTTTTAGATTATAAAGACGATGAATTAGTTATAATGGCTCAAGATGACGGTAATGGGTTTGATTTGTCTACAGCTGAAAAAGGCTCAGGACTTATTAACATGAGAAGCAGGGCAGAATTGCTTGGTGCGACTTTTAGTTTAACGTCTGAACCCGATAAAGGCGTACAATTAAGAATTAATTATCCGTTTGAAAATTAATGCTCACAGGCTTGCCAAATAGGGTCTTCGGGTAGTGGTGCAATAACGTCAATCTGATCTTTGGATACGGGATGTATAAATGCTAATCTCCTCGCATGTAAACTTATACTAGCATCGCGATTACTGCGATCAAAACCATATTTTAAATCCCCTTTAATAGGTGATCCAATGTGTGCCAACTGACATCTAATTTGGTGATGTCTTCCAGTTTCTAGAGTAACTTCAAGCAAGGTATAACGCTCTAAAGATTTTATGGTTTTGTAATGCAAAATGGCCTTTTTACTACCATTAATTTCGTGTGTGTAGGCACTTGACTTATTATTTTTCGGATTTTTCTTTAACCAATTGATTAAGGTGCCTTCTGAAGGGTTGGGTGCATTTTTTACAATCGCCCAATAGGTTTTATCAGTTTTCTTATCGGCAAACAATTTGTTGAGTCTGGGTAACGCTTTACTCGTTTTTGAAAATAACACAACGCCTGTTGTAGGTCTGTCCAAACGGTGAACGACACCTAAATACACATTTCCTGGTTTGTTGTATTTGTTTTTTAGAAATTCCTTAACGACATCACTCAATGGTGTGTCACCCGTTTTGTCACCTTGTACAATATCTCCAGCACGTTTATTGACAATTATGATATGATTGTCTTCATAAAGAACCTTGAGATTGGAAGCGTTGGAAAGGATTTTATCTTTAGACAAGTACTAAAATTCTAGATTAATATTGTTCTTTATCATTCGGGAAATCTTCCGACTTTACATCGGTTACATATTGTCCGATAGCATTGGTCATTTCTTCGTATAAATTCATATAACGACGTAAAAAACGCGGATTAAATTCATGAGTCATACCAAGCATGTCATGCAACACTAGAACTTGACCGTCTACACCAACACCAGCACCAATACCAATAACAGGAATGGAGACGCTCTCAGCTACTTCTTTCGCTAATTTAGCAGGTATTTTCTCGAGTACGATGCCAAAACAGCCAGCTTTCTCTAACATAACAGCATCATCTTTCAGTTGTTGGGCTTCTTGTTCCTCTTTCGCCCGAACGGTATAGGTTCCAAATTTGTATATAGATTGTGGTGTGAGCCCTAAGTGACCCATCACTGGAATTCCGGCGTTTAAAATGCGTTTAATCGATTCCTTCACCTCTCTACCGCCTTCCATCTTAACAGCGTGACCACCAGATTCTTTCATGATTCTAATCGCAGAGCGTAGCGCTTCCTTAGGATCACTCTGGTAACTTCCAAAGGGTAAATCAACCACTACCAAGGCTCTATCAATGGCACGTACAACTGACGACGCATGATAGATCATTTGATCGAGGGTAATGGGTAAGGTGGTTTCATGACCAGCCATGACATTACTCGCTGAATCTCCAACTAAAATCACATCAACACCAGCTTCATCCACAATCTTTGCCATGGTATAATCATAAGCAGTAAGCATCGATATTTTTTGATGATTTTGCTTCATCTCGATGAGTGATTTTACAGTAATTCTTTTGTAATCTTTTTTAGCTACAGACATGTTTTGGAAATTAATTATTGGTAAAAATACAGAGATTTGTTAAACTTTATTTATTCTAAGGCTTAAAAACTAATAATTTTATAATTTCACGGAAATTTAAAAGCCATGAAACACGTCCTGATTTTTACAATGCTGCTATCGACTTGCTTTGCATTTTGCCAATCTTCCGAAAGTGATCAAGTCAAAGCCACAATAGATCGTTTCTTCGAAGGATTCCATAAGCAAGATAGTACCTTGATTTTGAGTACGGTTGAAAAAGACATCAAAATGCAATCCATAGGTAAAGATAGGATTGGTAAAGTTTTATTGAAAACAGAACCCTTCCATGATTTTTTGAAATCTATTGTCAGTATTCCAAAAGACAGAAAATTTCAAGAGATACTTCTGGAATATAAGATTCAGGTGGATGGTGATATGGCGCATGTTTGGACACCCTATCAATTTTGGTTGGATGAAAAATTAAGTCATTGTGGCGTCAATTCCTTTCAACTGTATAAATCGGAAGGTGTTTGGAAAATCATTTATTTAGTAGATACTAGACATCAAGATTGTGATTCTTAATCAAGCCGTATATTAACAGTCACTCAAATGCACACCAACAGCTAAACCACCTTCACTAGTTTCTTTGTATTTCGTGTTCATGTCTTTAGCGGTTTCCCACATCGTGTTAACCACTTTATCCAAAGGTACTTTAACGTTTTTAGGATCCGTATCTAAAGCGAGTTCGCAAGCATTAATGGCTTTAATAGCTCCCATGGCATTTCTTTCTATACATGGAATTTGTACCAAGCCACCAATAGGATCGCAAGTAAGCCCTAAATGATGTTCCATGGCAATTTCAGCCGCTACCAATACTTGTTCAGGCGTGCCTCCAGATAATTCACATAAAGCTCCAGCTGCCATAGCTGAGGAGACACCAATTTCAGCTTGACAACCACCCATGGCTGCACTGATAGTAGCTCCTTTCTTAAAAATACTTCCTATTTCACCAGCAACCAATAAAAAACGTTTGATGTCTTCAAAATTGCCATCGTGATTTTCAATGACTAAATAATACATGAGCACTGCAGGAATTACACCAGCACTGCCATTAGTGGGAGCAGTGACGACACGTCCCAAAGAGGCGTTGACTTCATTTACAGCTAAGGCAAAACAGCTTACCCATTTAAGGATTTGACGAAACTTCACTTCCGTATCTCTAATGGCGTTTAACCATTCTACAGGATTGCTGTATGGTTTATTGCCTTTTAAATTTTGGTGCATGTCGTAAGCGCGACGTCTTACATTGAGTCCTCCAGGTAAATTCCCTTCAGTATGACAACCCACATACATACATTCTAACATCGTATTCCAAATGCGCTTAAGTTCAGAATCTATGAGTTCAGCAGGTTTGATTGACTTTTCGTTTTCTAAGACAACACCAGAAATGGGTAAATTTAAATCCTTACAAAACTTCAGCAAATCGTTACCCGTAGCAACAGGATAGGGAAATGTGCAATAGAATATGATTTTATTAGCCTTCGATACTTTGCGTTCTTCTTGTACCACAAATCCGCCACCAATAGAGTAGTAGGTCGATTTATAGCGTCGCCCATTAATATGCGCTGAGAAGGTCATGGCATTAGCGTGAAAGGGTAAAAACTTTCGGTTAAAAATGATGTCCGTTTTTATATCAAAAGGCATTGGAACCTCATTATTAAATAATAAGGTCTTGGTATTTTTAATTGAAGAGATAATTACATCTATGGTATCCACCGGAATATATTCGGGATCGGCACCGCTGAGTCCGAGAAGCACTGCAAAATCGGTAGCATGACCTTTGCCGGTTAAAGATAAAGAACCATAGAGATCTACGGTTATTTTTTCAACCTTATCAAATTTTTTGGTCGTTTTCAATTCCTTAATCCAACGTTCGGCAGCTCGCCACGGACCAAGGGTGTGAGAACTTGACGGACCAACACCAATCTTGAGCATGTCAAAGACAGAAATACACTCCATTTACGAAATCGATTTAGTACGCCAAAGATAATGTGTTTGCTATGATTACAATAATTTTTATTTAAAACTTTAAAAGACAAAAAATGACATCATGTCATACTTTTTGTCATGGCATAATCATTGACATATACATTACGAAATTAAAATGAACATAACATTTCCGCTAACACGGAAATTAAAACACTAAATATAACATTATGAGTAAAATTATTGGAATCGATTTAGGAACTACCAACTCGTGTGTTTCCGTCATGGAAGGTAATGAGCCAGTAGTTATCCCAAACGCTGAAGGTAAAAGAACAACGCCTTCGGTTATTGCCTTTGTAGAAGGTGGAGAAATCAAAGTTGGTGATCCAGCAAAAAGACAAGCAGTTACGAACCCAACTAAAACAGTTTATTCTATTAAACGTTTTATGGGTAATAAATATTCTGAATCCAAAAAGGAAGCAGAACGTGTACCATATAAAGTAGTAAAGGGTGATAATGATACACCTAGAGTAGATATTGATGGTCGTTTGTACACACCTCAAGAATTATCAGCCATGATTCTTCAGAAAATGAAGAAAACGGCTGAGGATTATCTAGGACAGGATGTGAGTGAAGCAGTAATTACTGTACCTGCATACTTTAATGATTCACAACGTCAAGCAACTAAAGAAGCTGGTGAAATTGCTGGTTTAAAAGTAAGACGTATTATCAATGAGCCTACTGCAGCAGCATTAGCTTATGGATTAGATAAAAAAGGACAAGACCAAAAAATCGTTGTATTTGATTTTGGTGGTGGTACACATGACGTATCCATACTAGAATTAGGAGATGGCGTTTTTGAAGTGTTATCTACAGATGGTGATACGCATTTAGGTGGTGACGATGTTGATGAAAAGATTATCAATTGGTTAGCTGATGAATTTAATGCTGAGGAAGGTATCGATTTAAGAAAAGATCCTATGGCCTTACAACGTCTTAAGGAAGCTTCTGAAAAAGCAAAAATTGAATTGTCATCTTCTGCTCAAACAGAAATTAATTTACCATATGTGACGGCTACAGCTAGTGGACCTAAGCACTTGGTACGTACGTTAACACGTTCGAAATTTGAACAACTGATTGACGACCTAGTAAAACGAACTATTGAACCTTGTGAGTCTGCTTTAAAAGCAGCCGGACTTTCTAAGAGTGATATTGATGAAGTGATTTTAGTAGGTGGTTCAACGCGTATTCCTGCGGTACAAGCGGCTGTTGAGAAATTCTTTGGAAAAGCGCCAAGTAAAGGTGTGAATCCAGATGAAGTAGTATCGCTTGGTGCTGGAATTCAAGGTGGTGTCTTAACAGGAGATGTCAAAGACGTTCTTTTATTAGACGTAACACCGTTATCTCTTGGTATTGAAACTATGGGTAATGTGATGACGAAGTTAATTGAAGCGAATACGACAATTCCAACTAAGAAATCACAAGTGTTCTCTACAGCAGCAGATAATCAACCATCCGTTGAGATTCACGTATTGCAAGGAGAGCGCCCTATGGCAGCAGATAATAAGACCATTGGTCGTTTTCACTTAGACGGTATACCACCTGCACAAAGAGGTGTCCCGCAAATTGAAGTGACCTTTGATATTGATGCTAATGGTATCATCAAAGTATCTGCTACAGATAAAGCAACTGGAAAGTCGCAAGACATTCGTATCGAGGCGTCTTCAGGATTAACCGAAGAGGAAATTGCGAAAATGAAGCAGGAAGCGGAAGCCAATGCGGAAGCGGATGCTAAAGCAAAAGAGACTGCCGATAAGTTAAATCAAGCTGATGCGATGATTTTCCAAACGGAAAGTCAATTGAAAGAGTTTGGTGATAAATTATCTGATGATAAGAAAAAGCCTATTGAAGAAGCGCTTGAAGAGTTGAAAAAAGCTTATGAAACTAAAGATGTGGCTGTTATAGAGCCTGCTTTAGAAAAAATCAATGAAGCTTGGAAAGTCGCCTCTGAAGAAATGTATAAAGCACAAGCTGAAGCTCAAGGTGCTCCAGAAGGAGGTCCAACAGATGCTGGTGCTGGTGCGAAAGGACAAGCTGCTGATGAAAGTAGTGACGTTGAAGATGTTGACTTTGAAGAAGTCAAATAATTATATAATTGCTTAACATTTGAAAAGCGCAATCAGAAATGGTTGCGCTTTTTTTTTAAATATGTTTAATATACTCTTTATTGTTTTATCTGTAATAAGGTCACACTTCGCTGATAAACGTCATAGGTCCCTGCATTAATTCCAACACCATTTGGGTACAGGACTAATCGATAATAATAGGTAGTACCAGCTGTAAGTCCAATATCTAAATAACTGATATGACCACTTCCTCCAAAACCAATCGAGGCAGAATTTGCGCCATTTGGAGTCTCGATAAAACAAATGCCTGACGTATATGTCACATTTATTGGTGACGTAAATGCCGCATTGTCATCGCGCTGTAAAATCATAAAATAACCTCCTAAAGAACTGTTAGATCCGTTGAGATTTCCTCCAAAAACACGTGCAAATCCACTAATAAATACTGCTGAATTATTGACACCATTACCATCTGTAATGGTAATCGATGCCACAGTGCCAGTTAAAGGGTTAAAAACACCGTTATTAAAAGGAATATTTTGAGTTGTAGCTGAATAAGCACGAATCGTCTGCTGATTGATAAAATCACCTTGCATTCTAAAATCACCTGTTAAATCTAAGTCATGCACAGGGTTATTGGTACCGATACCGACGTCACCATCTGACTGAATGCGCATACGCTCAGCACTATTTGTCCTAACGACCAAATCTTGAGCATCGGCCGTTCCTATATAGTCAGTTGCAGGATTTGTACCTGTATTTCCAGTTAATTTCCAATCGTCCACAACGGTTGCTGTAATTAACTTTTCCCATTGTGATCCACTCCAATAATAGAAGCCTATGCCAGAGCCACCAGTAACTCCCGCATTTAAATTGTAAACCAATAGTCCAGTGGCAGGTGAATTTATTGGTGCGGTGCCATTTGTCACATCAGTAAGTGCGACTCTCGGAGCTAGTAAGCCTTGATTTGATGCATTGACTTCCAGTGCAGCACTAGCATCTGGTGTGGTAGTGCCAATTCCAACTTGCGCGTGAATAGTTAATCCAAGTAAAAAAATGATGATAATGATGGAAGGTTTTTTGATTGTATACATGATTGGGTTGATTTGCGGTTGGTCCAAATTAACCAACAGAACCATGACACTGCAATATATTAGATGAAATACGACTTAAAACGCTGAAAAGAAGTTGTTTAGTTTGATTTGGAGTCATTTTATTAGCGACCTTAATTTTAAAAGTTATGGCAACCTAGAAAATAAAACTAGAATAAATAGTGACTATTTTTTAAAAAAGACAGAATTTTGCTAACATGTCAGATTGGTTCACATCATTAACGAATATTACCCCAAAGCGTTTGGCTGTGAAGCTCAACAGTAAGGGCGAACAGCACGTTGTTAAAGGTCATCCATGGGTGTTTTCAAATAGCATTGTGAAAATAAATGAAGACTCAGAAACTGGTGATTTAGCAATCATTTTTAGCAAGAATAAAAATAAAGTCATTGGCTTGGGATTGTACGATGCCAAATCACCCATCCGAATAAAGATGATCTATTCCGCTGAAACGAAAGCCATAGTAAACACCGAATTTTTCCATAATAAAATTCTAAAGGCGTTTGACAAACGATCCAGGCTTCTTAAAACAAATACCAATAGTTACCGATTGTTGTTTGGAGAAAATGATGGCTTTCCATCTTTCATTGCAGACGTTTATAATAAAGTACTGGTGGTAAAGCTATACTCTGAAATTTGGTTACCGTATTTACCAACTATTATATCTAGCTTGAGAGACATTAGCCATTGCGAGACCGTCGTGATGAGGTTGAGTAGAAGTCTGGAACAGTCCGCTTCTCATCCTTTTCATGACGGACAAGTGATTTTCGGAAGTTTAGAACACGAAGTAGTTAAATTTATAGAGCATGGTGTTCACTTTTCTGCTAACGTGATTCATGGTCATAAAACAGGCTATTTCTTAGATCATCGTGAGAATAGACGGCAAGTTGGACTTTTAAGTAAAGATAAAACAGTTTTAGATGTGTTCTCCTATGCAGGAGGATTTTCTGTTCATGCCTTAAGTAATGGCGCTAAAGAAGTCACAAGTTTAGATATTAGCAGACAGGCATTGGAAATTGCGAAAGAGAATGCCTTATTAAATAATTTTAGCGGTCAACATCATACCCTTGTAGGTGATGCTTTTGAGGAAATGAATACCTTAATTCACAATGGAAAAACATATGATATTGTGGTCATCGATCCTCCCAGTTTTGCCAAACAACAAACAGAGGTTTCATTAGCTAAAAAGAAATACGCACAATTGGCTTTACTAGGAGCGCAATTGACAAATAAGAAGGGCTTACTTGTATTAGCGTCTTGTTCTTCTCGCGTATCAGCAAGAGCTTTTTATGATGTTTGTGAACAATCTCTAAAGATGAGTGGTCGACCCTATGATATTGAGCAAAAGACCCAGCACGATGTGGATCATCCTATTAGCTTTACGGAAGGCGCTTATTTGAAATGTGGTTATTATCGATTTCAAAGTTAAACAGTTGTTATGCGTGCATAATAATTTGTTATATTTGTGTTGATTAAAACGATAGCCATGACCACGAAACTCACGCAATTACTAAAGATTAAATATCCTATAATTCAAGCACCCATGTTTTTAGTGTCTAATGTTGCTATGGTGACAGAGGCAATGAAATCTGGTATTGCTGGTTGTATTCCAGCATTAAATTATAGAACCCTAGAAGAACTAAGAGCGGCCATTCGTGAATTAAAGGCGAATAAAGTAGCAGGTGGTTCTTTCGGATTTAACTTGATTGTCAATAAGTCGAATATCAAATATAAAGGACAGTTAGAGGTCTTATGTGAAGAGGGTTGTGATTTTATTATTACGTCTTTGGGAAGTCCTGAGGAAACGATTAAAAGTGCTCATGCGGTTGGAATTAAAGTGTTTTGTGATGTGACGGACTTACATTTTGCTAAAAAAGTGGAAAGTTTAGGTGCAGACGCGGCAATTGCAGTTAATAATGAAGCTGGAGGTCATCGCGGTAATTTATCACCTGAAGAATTGATAAAACAATTAAATACACACTTATCTATTCCAGTGATATCTGCAGGTGGTGTAGGTTGTAAAGCTGATATGGACAAAATGTTAAGCTATGGAGCCGAAGGGGTTTCTGTTGGGAGCCCATTTATTGCCTCAGTTGAAGCTGGTGTGACTGATGAATATAAACAAGCCTGTGTAGACTATGGTGCCGACGATATTGTCATGACACAAAGAATTTCTGGAACGCCTTGTACGGTTATTAATACGCCATATGTCCAGAAAATAGGTACAAAATCAACTTGGATAGAAAACCTTTTAAATAAAAACCGAAAACTCAAAAAATGGGTCAAAATGATTCGTTTTTCAATCGGAATGAAGGCTACTGAAAATGCGGCTAAAAAAGCAACGTATAAGACGGTTTGGGTTGCTGGACCCAGTATAGAACATACCAAGGAAATCCTTCCTGTTAAGGCTATTGTTTCTAAATTTGTCGATGAACCTATATAAATAAGACACTTTTTTTATCTGTCTTTAATTTACCATTTCAATTAATCCTTCCTTCTTATGCGTTAAGAAGATGTGCTGTATTATTGTAGATTTGCTTACCTTATAACAATCTATGAAAAAAGCACTCCTCATTATCGTCGGTATTTTAGTTATAGCAATAGGATTGTTATATTGGTCGCTATCAAGTACTTCCAAGAGTTTTCAACGCTGTGTCATTCTCAACCATGATGATGTCAATACTATTAATTTTAGATCACATGATTCTGTATTAGTCGCAGCGAGTACCTTATACAATGCAGATGATATTAAACTTGTGATTCAAGGCGAACAATATCGGGACGCTTGGTCG
>JAAEZI010000090.1 GCA_018222915.1 Algicola sp.
TACAGCACAAGCAGTAGCATCAGAACTAAATCTTGCAGATTTTAAAGCCAGTATGTTACCAGAAGACAAACTCAAAGAAGTAGAGAAATTACAAGAAAACGGAAAAGTAGTTGCTATGGCAGGTGATGGTATTAACGATGCACCAGCATTGGCTAAAAGTGATGTGGGTATTGCTATGGGAACAGGAACAGACGTGGCAATTGAAAGTGCAATGATAACACTCGTAAAAGGCGATTTAAACGGAATTGTAAAAGCAAGAAATTTAAGCGATTCTGTAATGAGAAACATTAAGCAAAACCTATTTTTCGCACTTATCTATAACACATTAGGTGTGCCTATTGCAGCAGGTGTGTTGTTCCCATTCTTCGGAATATTACTCTCGCCAATGATAGCGGCTTTGGCTATGAGTTTTAGCTCTGTTTCGGTAATAGCAAACGCATTACGATTAAGAACAATTAAAGTATAACTATAAATAAAAAACTAATGAAAAATCTAACCCTATTAATTGTCATAATGCTTACAATAGTGAGTTGCAAAAATGAAAAATCAAGTTCGGAAGAGCAAAAACATAATCATAACAACGCAACTGAAAAAGTAGAAGAGCCAAAGAAAAAACCGTTAAGTCCACACACTGAAACGATGGCAATGATAGGTGATGCCCATATTCATATTGATTATTCATCACCAGGAGTAAGGAATAGAATCATCTTTGGTGGTTTGGTTGGTTATGACCAAGTATGGCAAGCAGGGGCGCATATGGCAACGTGGTTAGAGACTAATAAAGATTTAGTTATAGATGGCAAAGCCCTTCCTGCCGGGAAGTATGGATTTTTTACAATTCCTTCTAAAGATGAGTGGACGGTAATGATTAATAAAAATTGGGATCAACATGGTAAAGATGAATATGATGAAAAAGATGATGTTATAAGGTTTAAGGTGAAACCAATAACCTTAGAGGAATCTGTAGAACATTTAGAATATAAGGTCAACAAAATAGATGATAAAAGTGGAACTATTTCGATGGCTTGGGAAAAAGTTGAAATCGAGTTTCCTTTAGCAATAAAAAATTAGAAAATGGTAAACAGGCATACAGCTTTAAAAATTAGAAAAACGCATAGGTATTTAGGTCTTTTTTTAGGGATTCAGTTCTTGTTTTGGACGATTAGTGGTTTATACTTTAGTTGGACGAACATTGATGACATTCATGGAGACCAATTTAAAAACTTGGACTATCAACCCAAAGCATTTAATAGTTTAATAAGTCCTTCAGAAATGGATGTTCCAGATGGTATAAAGACTATTGAATTAAGAGATATTGATAATGCACCGTACTATTGGATAAATAAAGAGCAATTGTACAATGCTTTAGATGGAATGCCAAAAAGTAGTATTACGCAGGATGAGGCACTCTATATTGCCAAAAACCATATGAAGAGTGGTTTAGCGGTAGAATCTGTTGAGCAAATTACTGAAACTGGAAAACACCACGAGTATCGAGAAAAACTACTACCTGCTTATGTTATCTCATATAAAACAGATGAAGCACTAAAAGCATACGTTTCTGTAAGCGACGGAAAATTTCAAACCGTAAGACATCGTTCTTGGCGTTGGTTTGATTTTTTATGGATGACACATACTATGGACTATGAAGGCAGAGACAATTTTAATACCCTTGTTTTGAGAGCATTTTCACTATTAGGGTTAATAACCGTATTAAGCGGTTTCTTATTGTGGTTTACCTCTTCACCTTCAATTAGAAAAATATTTAAAAACAGAAAAAGTAAAGTTTAACTATAAAACCAAAGATTATGAATACAAATGAACACACAAACAACGACAAAGGAATGAGCAATTACACAAAGTTCTTTTTAATGCTTGGTGCATCTTTTATCGCAATGTATAT
>JAAEZI010000062.1 GCA_018222915.1 Algicola sp.
CTCTATAGCATTTGACGGAACACAAAAAGGTGCTGACATGTACATTGGTTGGGGAGAACATAGAATCGTTGTTCCGTTTCATAAATTGTAAGACTAATTATCGATATAAATAACAAAACGCCTTGATTAAGTCAAGGCGTTTTTTGTTTAAGGAATATTCAAATACTTATGTGTTTGTAGTGAGACTTTCCATTTTGGATTTGCCATGACATAGTCTACAATTTGCTGCATCATTTTATCACGCTTACTCCACTCTGGTTGAAGATATAAAATACAATTTTCATTTACCTTAGCGGCTTGCTCTTCAGCAAAACGAAAATCGTCTTTGTTGAAAATGATGCATTTTAATTCGTGTGCTTTGTCGTAAACTTCTTCAGTAGGTAATTTCATCTTTTTAGGAGACAAACAAATCCAATCCCATTGCCCAGTTAATTGATAAGCTCCAGAGGTTTCAATATGTGTTTGAACACCTTTAGATTTCAATTGTTCAGTCAAAGGATTCATATCCCACATTAAGGGTTCTCCTCCTGTCACGACAATCGTATTACTATATTTTACGGCATTTTCGACAATCTTTTCGGTTTCCGTTGGAGGGTGTAATTCGGCCAGCCAGCTTTCTTTAACATCACACCAGTGACAACCAACATCACAGCCACCAATTCTTACAAAATAAGCAGCAGTCCCTTTGTGATACCCTTCTCCTTGAATGGTATAAAATTCTTCCATCAAAGGCAGTAATAAGCCTTTATCAATTAATTCTTGTCGTTCTCGTCTTGTCATAGCCTGCAAAGATAGTTCAAAAGTAATAAGTTAAAAGTAATCCGTCTTAAGTTTTCACTTTATCATATTTTAAACTTGATTAAAATTACACTATTTTTATGCAAATTTTGAATTATGAGTAGAACGGACGATTTTTTAAAAGAAATCATAGACGGAAATACGAACAAAGGTGAATTTATTACACTAGGATCAGCGATGCTGGATGGTAAGACGATGACGAATGCCTATGTGAACGTTCCTCTTAAAACCATGAACAGACATGGCTTAATTGCAGGAGCAACTGGTACTGGTAAAACTAAAACGTTACAGGTTTTAGCTGAAAACTTAAGCGATAAAGGCATTCCTGTGTTATTGATGGACATCAAAGGTGATTTAAGTGGTTTAGCGCAGCCTAGTCCTGGTCATCCTAAAATTGATGAACGCCATGAAAAAATTGGCTTGCCTTTTGAACCTAAATCCTTTCCTGTTGAAATCATGACCTTGTCTGAACAGGATGGTGTACGTTTAAGAGCAACTGTTAGCGAGTTTGGACCTGTTTTATTATCTCGAATTCTAGATTTATCTGATGCCCAATCTGGCGTCGTTGCAGTAATTTTCAAGTATTGTGATGATCATAAATTACCATTACTAGATCTAAAAGATTTCAAAAAAATATTACAATATACCACTCAGGAAGGCAAAGCTGAATTTACAGAAGCCTACGGAAGAATCTCAACCGCTTCCACTGGAGCAATTTTGAGAAAAGTGGTTGAACTGGAACAACAAGGTGCCGATTTATTCTTTGGAGAAACTTCCTTTGAAGTTGATGATTTATTGCGAGTTGATGAAAACGGAAGAGGATATATCAATATTATTCGTCTGACAGATATTCAGGATCGTCCTAAGTTATTTTCAACGTTTATGCTGAGTTTGCTGGCTGAAATATACTCTACGTTTCCTGAACAAGGTGATAGTGGTCGACCAGAATTGATTCTATTTATTGATGAAGCTCATCTCATTTTTAATGAAGCTTCAAAAGCCTTACTCAATCAAATTGAAAGCATTGTTAAACTGATTCGAAGTAAAGGTGTAGGTTTATATTTTGTAACTCAAAATCCTACAGATGTGCCTGAAGCTGTTTTGGGGCAACTCGGACTCAAAGTTCAACATGCACTTAGAGCGTTTACAGCAAAAGACAGAAAGGCCATAAAACTTACAGCTCAAAATTATCCTGACACTGCATATTACGATACAGCTGATGTATTAACCTCTTTAGGGATTGGAGAAGCTCTGGTTTCGGCTTTAAATGAAAAAGGAAAACCAACACCTTTAGCAGCAACCATGATGAGAGCTCCAATGAGTAGAATGGATGTTTTAACTGAAAGTGAATTAGGAGCGCTTTTATCAAAATCAAAATTAGCAAGAAAGTACAACGAAGAGGTCGATAGAGACAGTGCTTATGAAATGCTCAATAAAAAAATTGAGGTCGCTGAAGCTGAAGAAGCCAAAGAAAAAGCACGTAAAGAAAAGGAAGCCTTAAAAAAAGCAGAAACAAAACAACGAACAAGACGAGCAAGCACAAGACAAAACCCAATTGTTAAGGTTTTAACAAGTCCGACAGTTATTAGAAGTGTACTTGGTATCTTGACAAAAATGTTAAAATAAATCTACCCTATTTTTAAATTATGAATAAATCCCTATTTACGATACTACTCGTGGCATTACTAATCGCGAGTTGTACTACTGAAAAGAAAAAAGATCCATTTAAAATTGGAAAGCAACATATTGGTTTATTAACCGATTCTACTCAAGTTAAAGATTTAGAATTAGCATTTCCAACAGATTCTATAGTAAGAAATATTATGGGAGATGAATTTATAGGAGATATTAATGATATTGAAATCTATGACAGCACTTCAGGCAAGCAACTTTTAACGCTTACACCAACACAGTCTCTGGATTCTACAGCAGTAATAAAAAGTATTCATATTATTGATTCAAGGTATAAAACAGATAAAAACATAACGACATTAAGTACGTTTGCTGATATAAAAAACAATTACAAAATATCTGGAATTTCAACATTGATCAACTCTATCGTTATTTCTGTGAACGAAATCAACGCCTCTTTTACCATTGATAAAAAAGAGCTACCAGCCAATTTGCAGTTCAACATGGACTTAAAAATTGAAGCCGTTCAAATACCAGATGATGCTAAAATTAAATATTTCATGTTATATTGGTAACAGAAAAGTAATTTACTCATTGATGCTGTTCTGATAATTAAATTCAATAATGAAAAAATACAAAGTACAACGTTCCCCATTTATTGTACCTACAACTGATGGTAAGGTTATAAAAGAACATTTCGGACTGGCAACAGACGGAAATTCCAACCTTAGCATTGCTCATATGATTGCTCCACCAGGCTGGAGTGAACCGTTTCAAACCCCTGAATTTGATGAATACACATTCATAATTAAAGGAAAGAAGCAATTTATCATTGAAGATGAAATTGTAATTTTATCAGAAGGCGAATCTATAAAGATTAAAAAAAATACTAAAGTTCAATACTCAAATCCGTTTAATGACGTTTGTGAATATATCGCTATTTGTAATCCCGCTTTTTCAATAGAATTAGTCAATAGAGAAGCCTAAATGAAACAAGTGATTCTTAAGAGCATTGGTGCTTCCATGAATTTTATAAGCTTATTCTCTCCGCGTACAGCTGGCAATATTGCGATTAAATTATTTTCTTCTCCTCGGCGAAAACGATTAAAAGAAATAGAAAAAGACTTTTTAGAAACTGCATTTATTGAAGACCTCAAGTATGATAATATTAATATCATGACATACCGATGGCTTGGTAAAAAAGATACTATTTTGTTAGTTCATGGATGGGAAAGTAATTCGTTTAGATGGAAAGACTTAATTATAAAACTCTCGGCTTTAGATTTTAACGTTATTGCTCTTGACGCTCCTGCTCATGGAAGATCTAGCGGTAAAGTTTTTAATGCAGTCATCTATTCAGAATGTATAAATCTCGTAGTTAAAAAATTTAATGCTAAAATTATTATTGGGCATTCGGTTGGTGGTATGGCAACAACATTTTTTCAGCACAAGTACCAATTACCTACAGTTGAAAAATTAATTTTACTTGGTGCTCCATCAAATTTCGTAGGTGTTTTTGAACGTTATGTCAAAATGATGGGCTACAACGAACGCATAACTCAAAGTATTAATAATATTGTTTATGAACGTTTTAATAACAAACCCGAACATTTTAATGCTGCTAAATTTTCTGAAACTATAACTGCACAAGGCCTTCTTATTCACGATAAAAATGATACTGTAATTCCGTATAGTGATGCTGAAGATTTTAAAAATTTCTATAAGAATTCTAAGTTAATTACTACGGAAGGTTATGGTCATGGATTAAAATCTGAAACTGTTGATGATCATATTTTGGCCTTTTTAAGTCGTTAGTTTATTGTATTTTTGAATATGTCTGAAGAATTAAAAAGAATCAACAAATATTTAAGCGAAGCTGGTTATTGCTCACGACGTGAAGCCGATAAACTCATCGAAGCAGGTCGTGTCACTATTAATGGAATTGTTCCAGAAATGGGAACTAAAATCGGGCCTGATGATGAAGTCCGTGTTGATGGAACACTCATCAAAAACTCTAAAGACACTTTTGTATATCTCGCTTTTAACAAACCTGTTGGCATTGTTTGCACCACTGATACTCGCGTAGAAAAAGACAACATCATCGATTTTATTAAGTATCCTAAACGGATTTTTCCGATAGGTCGATTAGACAAACCCAGTGAAGGTTTAATTATGTTAACAGATGATGGTGATATCGTCAATAAAATCCTTCGCGCCAGTAACAATCATGAGAAAGAATATGTCGTAACGGTTGATAAACCCATTTCCCAAACATTCATTACACGAATGTCTGGCGGCATTTATCTCGAAGATTTAAAACAAACCACGAAGAAATGTGAAGTTGAAAAGTTGGATAAAAATACGTTCAGAATTGTATTAACACAAGGTTTAAACAGACAGATCAGACGTATGTGTGACTATCTAAATTACGAGGTATTGACCTTAAAACGTGTGAGAATTATGAACATTGTTTTAGATATTCCTGTCGGACAATACAGAGAGCTCACCAAAGACGAATTTAACAAACTCAGTACCTTGCTTGAACATTCTAAAAAAAATCATAATTAGACTCTCATAAACAAAAACTAATGTCGGTAATTTATCCCTTCCATATTGCTATTCCAGTTTATAATCTGGAAGAATGCCGAACGTTTTACAGAGATGTTCTTAATTGTGAGGAAGGCAGAAGCAGTAATCATTGGGTTGATTTCAATTTATTTGGTCATCAGTTGGTTATCCATTATAAGCCAAAATCTGAAGATATACTTCATACAAATGCAGTTGACGGAAAATCTGTTCCAGTACCACATTATGGTGTTGTGCTTTCGTGGCATATATTTCAGGAATTTTCTGAATTATTAAAAAACAAAGGTGTGCACTTCATTATTGAGCCATACATAAGGTTTGAAGGTGAGGTTGGAGAGCAAGCGACCATGTTCTTTTTAGATCCAGCAGGAAATGCATTGGAGTTTAAAGCTTTTAAAGACATCCATCAACTTTTTGCAAAATAAAAAACAACGCCTCCAATCTGTATAAGACTAAAGGCGCTGAAAGTTGCTAAAAATCAATCTGGTTGGTTATTTATCTAAAACAACTTTTTTAATTTTTGTACCATCTTTAGTGATAACTTTTAAATAATACACCTGACTTGACAAGTCTGAAAGATTAATATCGATTTCCTTGTCTTTTAGTTTACTAAATGATTGACTAAATAGTTTAGTTCCTATGAGATCATAAAGTTCTACGGTAGCCGTATTATCTGATAATTTATTCGGTTTAATAGTTAATCTTCCTTTAGTTGGATTAGGGAACATTTCAAAATCAAACTCATTATTTCGTGAGAAATAATTATAATAATCATCTTTAGTACATGTTGAATCTAATGTAATCTCGCAGGTTGTTGTGCAGCCATTAGCGTCAGTAATTTCAACAATAAAAGTTGCATTTTGCATACCTGGCAAGTATGTCATGGTTTGCGAATCACTACCAGACATAATTTCCCACATGCCATAGTGAGCTGATTTATCCATAAACCATAAATAAGTATATGGTCCGACTCCTCCTGTATGCATTACTGTTAAACTATTATTTGTTCTATCATCACATCGTATTTCGTTTCCTTCGTAAGATTTACCAATTTTGCAAATTAAGGCATCTGGCTGACCTATAACTACTAATCTACCATCAACACATGGATTTTGGGATCTTGCCATTTTAGTCATATCGTCAGAGCTCATTCTAGATGACGAGTTATCAATTAAACTAGCTTCCACTACATAAGTTCCAGGAGCAAAATACTCTTGTCCGCTTAAATCCGGACCTGTTCCATTTAATTTAATGGTATAAAATGCGCCTTCACTTAAACTTTCAATGGTTATGGTTCCATCTTCTGCTCCATAACACGTTGCATCAGTTGAACTTACCTGAACATCAACAAGAGCTGGTTCAATAATTGTTATGTCTTTAGATATCAAACAATCTGGATCAGCATTTCCATCAAAATAAGCAGTTACTGTATATGTTCCCGGTACATAAAGCATATCAGAATCATAAGGTTGACCATTTACGGTCACTATAGCGCCTTCAGTTACGAAATCTACTAGTATTGTTCCGTCATCAAGTCCAAAACATGAAACATCTGTATATGAAAGTTGTAAATCGATGATTTCTTTAGTCACTTCTGCACTACTCATCGCAAAACAGCCATTGTCATTGTCTGTAACCGTTAAGGTATAAGTTCCTGTTTCACTGACAGTAATATCTTCTGTTGCTGCTGAAAACCCTCCTGGTCCACTCCATGTATAAGATAAATCAGCATCTGGATTTGTACTGCTTCCTGAACCATCTAAAGTCACTTCTAATCTTGTACATGTGAGTTCTACATCTGCTCCTGCATCTGCTGAAGGCGCATTTTCATCGGCTCCAACTTCTGCGCTACTCATCGCAAAACAGCCATTGTCATTATCTGTAACCGTTAAGGTATAGGTTCCTGTTTCACTGACTGTAATATCTTCTGTTGCTGCTGTAAAACCTCCTGGCCCACTCCATGCATATGATAAATCTGCATCTGGATTTGTACTGCTTCCTGAACCATCTAAAGTCACTTCTAATATTGTACATGTCAGTTCTGCATCTGCTCCTGCATCTGCTGTTGGCGCATTTTCATCGGCTCCAACTTCTGCGCTACTCATCGCAAAACAGCCATTGTCATTATCTGTAACCGTTAAGGTATAGGTTCCTGTTTCACTGACTGTAATATCTTCTGTTGCTGCTGTAAAACCTCCTGGCCCACTCCATGCATATGATAAATCTGCATCTGGATTTGTACTGCTTCCTGAACCATCTAAAGTCACTTCTAATATTGTACATGTCAGTTCTGCATCTGCTCCTGCATCTGCTGTTGGCGCATTTTCATCGGCTCCAACTTCTGCGCTACTCATCGCAAAACAGCCATTGTCATTATCTGTAACCGTTAAGGTATAGGTTCCTGTTTCACTAACAGTAATATCTTCTGTTGCTGCTGAAAATCCTCCTGGTCCACTCCATGCATATGATAAATCTGCATCTGGATTAGTTGAACTCCCTGAACCATCTAAAGTCACTTCTAATCTTGCACATGTCAGTTCAACATCTGCTCCTGCATCTGCTGAAGGTAAAGTTGTATCAGACGTAACTTCTACATTTTCCACAACTGCGCAGCCATTGTCATTATCAGTAACTGTTAAAAAGTATGTTCCTACTTCTGACACAGTGATATCTTCCGTTGCTGCTATGAAGCCTCCAGGTCCAGACCAAGAAAAGCTTAAATCTTCGTCTGGATTGTTTGAACTTCCTGAACCGTTTAAAGTTACTTCTGTTATTACACATGTTAATTCCTGATCAGGACCAGTGCCAACTGTTATACTAGAAATATCAGTATTTACTAATGCTGTTGCAGTGGCTGAACATCCTGTTTGAGTTTCCGTAACTGTTAATGTATAAACACCTTCATCACTAACAACAGGATTTTGTTCTGCAGAACTAAATGAATTTGGTCCAACCCAAGAATAAGTAACTCCTGGCATTGAACTTGATCCTGTTAATTGAACAGTAAAATTCACACAGTTTAGTTCTCCACCTGTAGCACTAGCACTTAATATCTCAGGTAACAAGACTTCATAACTCGTTGCTACGGAACAGCCATTTGCATCAGTTACAGTTACACTATACGTGCCTGCTGCCAATCCTGTTGGGTCTTCAATTCCATCTAAGCTATCATCGTTCCAATCATAAGTGAATGGTGCAACGCCGTTGGTTACAGTAACGTCTATACTGCCATCATCACTGGTACCATTTCCATCATTACAGGTAACATTAGTTCCAGTAGCACTTGCACTGAATTCTAATGGCGCAGTTATTTCATAATAAATTACTGTCGAACAACCATTTGCATCAAGTACGGCAACTACATAATTTGAGATGGCTAAATCTGTAGTGGTAGTGGCTCCTATCTCACCATTGCTCCATAAATATTCAAAGGGAGGCTGACCATTAGTTATGTTTACGGTAAGACTTCCTTCAACAGAAATACCATTGTCATCATTACAAATGACAGTGTCATCTGTTATACTCAATTCTAATAAAGGATAAATTGAAATAGTAATGGTGTCAGTAACATAGCAATCTGATGCTACTTCATTTCTTACATAGTATGTTGTTTCTTCATCTGGGTCAACAAAAGTAAAAGGAAGTGCATTATCATTATTATCTGCATCTAACTGGTTTAAATGATATGATATTATTCCACCTGAAGATGTTACCAGTGTCGCTAAATCTATACTTTCATTATTAGTACCAAAATAAGGATAAGAGCCTGGATCACCGCAAATAGTAGCGTTTTGCGTAGTTAAATTTGGAGGCGTACAAAGTGGCTCTGTAACTTCGGCTGAACTACTATCACTTAACGGATTTCCTGTTGGAGTTTCACCTGTTACTTCTGCTGTATTTATAAAAGGAAATGACTGACCTCCTGAAAATGTTGTTTCGTAGTAATACGTAATAGATTGACCTGACGTCATTGAGGTCTGGAAGGCTGGAGTTAAATCATTTTCATCAATTCCGATATCTGTATCAGAAAAGTCCAGATTACTAATTGTCTGATCACCATCATTTGAAATTGTAAAACAATAAGTAACCTGAGAATTGCTTGGTTTTGGAATGGTTTTAGCACCATCGCAACCTGCTCCATTATCATGGCCAGCATACACTGTTTTTTCCAAACCTAAGTCGTTATTACAACCACTTTGGGCGATATCCAGGAAACACTGTGTTAAATCACCTGCAGTAATTAATCCATAATCTGCTGATAGCACTGTTAAGGTTGGATTTCCTGGTCCATCATCTTGAATAGGTCCAGTTACACTTATAAGATTAGTAACGTTGATATTACTACCTACACCAAGCGAGAAAATATGTGAGCCTTGTTGTTTGATGATACAAGCTTGATTTGCTGCATCCTGCACATGGTCGCCTGACGATGTAGGATTCCCTAAACCATCAACTGATCTGTTTGGATTACCATCTGTCATAAACAAGACGATATCTGCAGTCATGATAGCATTTAAATCTAACACTTTTAAAAGCGCATCTTCCCAGTTTGTAAATTCATCTGTTGTATTATTATTATTTCCATACTGAGCTACTAATCCGTTGGATCCATTATTAAGACCATCAATGTAGGCTTGATTTACTGTATTCCAACCTGTAAACCCTCCATAAGTTGGTATATCTGCTGAAGATGCAAACTCTACAAAAGCTAATTCAGCTCCAGTATCTTTTAATGCATTGGCTAATGCCAGAGATGCAGCTTCCACCTGAACTTCTGTGCTAGAATCAATAGAGCCAGATTCATCTAAAACCACAATCACGTTAAGCGCATTACAAGATGGAGATGGATTTATAGGGTTTATACAACAATCGTCTTGAATTCCTGAAATATTAGCAACACAATCAGCTGGATTAAAAGGTTCAGCACAACTTCCAATTGTAGATGGAATTACAGTAGAAATATCCACATTATAACTTGTTCCAATAGGATAGGTTAGCGTAAATGAACCTGAAAGTGATCCACTTTCTAAGTTACCTAAACAAACATCATTAGAAACACTTAATGCATTTGAATCTGTAGCTGTATATTGAGCGTTGGCTCCAGTAACAGGAATTGTAAGCGTGTATGTATTATTACTGTTACATTGTGTACTTATAGTACCGATTTCAAGATTACAACCAACAATATCACTATTACCACAGCCATATCTTGCTTTAAAATTGATAGAAAAATCATAATTGTTAGTAGCTTCCTGATCCCAAACCATAACATAATAATTAGTTGGTTGGCTAAACGATGGCACTACAAAAGGCGTATCTGCCCAGCCTGTAAAATTTATGCCACAATGCGCAAAAGTAAGGTCATTACAATCTCCACTAATTCCAGAATTTAATCCAGCAGTTGGACTATTTGAATAAAATAATGCCCAAGCAATGTTATCTGGACCACCAATAATCTGGAATTCAGAAGAACCAGCATTTGCCCTTACATCAAAATTAAACCAAAGAATTGGCTGACCTTCAATTGGACGATTAATAACAACTGTATTTCCCGTTGACGGATCAATACAATCTGCTAATGTTGGCAATTCAAAACTACTTTCACAATATTGAGTGTTAGGCATTATATTCGACTCTGTGGCTGCTGCACTAGCACACGCAATAATACCTCCATCTCCACCATCTACGACAGCTCCTCCAGACCATGAATCTCCTTTGTCCCATCTATGTGCGATACATGGATTACCAATAGTTCCGGGACATTTAAATGAAATTGACCAAGATGTTACTGAACCAGTATCTAATCCTGCATTATCACAAACTTTTAGTGTCCAGGTACCATCAGCTAATAAACCATTAAGATCATTAAAATTTCCTTCAGGTAAAAATTCACCTGTAAAAGGGGCTGAACCTGAAGTTATACTAGTAGTTGCGTTTGGACTAAAGCTAGTATCTGTATAATTATTACCGCTACCTCCATTACTATCAGAAAGCAATACTATTGTAGTTCCATTTGGTGCCACAATTGAAATTTCTAGATCTCCAGTATACGTATGATTTATATTTAGATTTATGTCATCCAAATCGGCATCAACACCTAGGATACCTACTCCAGATACTACTGCTGTAAAATCGTTAGTTGTTGGACAATTGTTATCATCAATCGCTCCTGTTGTTCCTGAAAAGGATTGACCAAAAGTTAGCAAGGATCCTAAAAACAAAAAAGTCAGGAAAAACAGCACTTGCTTTTTGACTTTAAATTTAGAAAATAAGGTGTTGTTTGATTTACAACAAATTTCAGTTGAATTAATAGTTACAGCATTCATAATGATTGGTTTTATAGATTAAACCAAACGTAAATAGATTACACATCAATGTAAACTTGGGTTGACAGGCTATTAATCAACCATTGAAAGAAAATGCTATTTTATAAATTAATATCTGTAGGGAAATTGTGATATCAAATCGAAAGTGAATCTACAAAAAATTGACATTGAAAAAGTGACTTTTAGATTATTCCCTCAAAAAGCAGTTGAACAGATTTAAGTTGTAAGAAATTTCATAAACATTCATTAAGTATCTGTTTAACAAACACATAACTGAAAGTTTTATTGAATTTTTCTTTTAGAAAATACATAAAACACAAAATAAATTAGCAGGAAGAAGGGTATAATTATGAATTGAGCAACTATAATGTATTACGGCCAATCTCCAAAATA
>JAAEZI010000091.1 GCA_018222915.1 Algicola sp.
GTCTAACTGTTTAATAATCAAAGCCAATGCTCAATAAAAGCATCAAATTTTTAATAGAAAACAAACTCGTAGCAGTTCTGCTACTCGTCCTTTTTGTAGGATGGGGAACGGTTAATGCACCTTTCAATAGGGATACTGGTTTCTTACCAAGTAATCCAGTTGCTGTAGATGCCATACCAGATATAGGCGAAAACCAACAAATCGTTTTTACAAAATGGGATGGTCGCTCACCACAAGATATAGAAGACCAAATCACCTATCCACTCACAACATCTTTACTCGGTATTCCAGGTGTAAAAACCATTCGTAGTTCCTCTATGTTCGGTTTTTCAAGTATCTATATCATTTTTGAAGAAGACATAGAATTTTACTGGAGTAGAAGTCGTATTCTCGAAAAACTTAATTCCTTACCAAGTGGATTATTACCCGAAGGCGTTAATCCAGCTTTGGGTCCCGATGCCACAGGATTAGGACAAATATTTTGGTACACGCTGGAAGGTCGTGACGAAAACGGAAATGTAACTGGTGGTTGGGATTTACAAGAATTACGAAGTATTCAAGATTACTATGTAAAATATGCTCTATCTTCTGCAAGTGGTGTTTCAGAGGTTGCTTCTATCGGTGGCTATGTTCAAGAATATCAAGTGGACGTGAATCCAGAACTAATGCGTCAGTATAATATTGGATTACATCACGTTGTAAAAGCAGTTAAGGAAAGTAATAAAGACATTGGTGCACAGACTTTGGAAATTAACCAAGCCGAATATTTAGTTCGTGGTTTGGGCTATGTGAAATCCATTTCAGACATTGAAAATGCAGTAGTCACTTCAGAAGATTATACTTCAATTAGGATAAAGGATATCGGAAAAGTCTCATTAGGTCCTGCAACCAGACGTGGATTATTAGATAAAGAAGGTGCAGAGGTTGTTGGGGCTGTTGTGGTAGCTCGTTATGGAGCAAACCCAATGGAAGTCATTAATAACGTAAAGGAAAAAATTAATGAATTAAGTGCAGGATTACCTTCAAAGGTATTAGCGGATGGTAGAACCTCACAAGTAACCATAGTGCCTTTTTACGATAGAACAGAATTGATACAAGAAACATTAGGCACACTTAACGAAGCCTTAACTCTTGAAATATTGATTACCATTTTAGTCATCATCATTATGGTGTTTAATCTTCGAGCTTCAATACTAATTTCTGGACTATTACCAGTAGCGGTTTTAATGGTGTTTATTGCGATGAAACTCTTTGGTGTTGATGCTAATATTGTGGCATTATCAGGTATTGCTATTGCTATTGGTACAATGGTCGACGTAGGTGTCATACTTTCAGAAAATATCATTCGGCATTTAGATGAAGATGATGGAACTCAATCCATTAATACGGTAGTATATAACGCAACAGCTGAAGTGTCTGGCGCAATCGTAACCGCAGTTATGACAACTATTATCAGTTTCATTCCTGTATTTACAATGATTGGAGCGGAAGGAAAACTATTCAGGCCATTAGCCTTCACAAAGACTTTTGCATTAACAGCTTCTATAATAGTAGCGTTATTTTTAATTCCACCGTTTGCTGCATTTTTATTCCGAAAGAAAAACATTAAAAACACTTTTAAATATGTTTTAAATGGCGTTTTAATAGCATTCGGAATCGTAGCAATAGTCTATGGGTATTGGTTAGGATTGATTTTGATAGCGTTTGGAATTACAGCACTTCTCAATCTTCAAAGTAAGATAACAGACAAGCAAGCTAATCTTATCAATATCATTATTTCGGTATCAGCTATTGTATTCTTGTTAGCCGAATATTGGAGACCATTAGGCGTTGATAAAAGCATTTT
>JAAEZI010000092.1 GCA_018222915.1 Algicola sp.
GTATTGCCATAGGTATCATTATATCGCTTCCTCGACCTGTTGATGTTAATACTGGTAATAATGCTAAAATGGTTGTAGCTGTTGTCATTAAGCAAGGTCTTATTCGTTTTTCTCCTGCTTCCACTATGGATGCTCTAATTTCCTTTTTATTCTCTGGTGTATTTCTATCAAATGTTTGCGTTAAATAAGTTGCCATTACTACACCATCATCTGTTGCAATACCGAAGAGCGCAATAAATCCAACCCAAACTGCTACACTTAGATTAATAGGATGCATCTGGAATAAGTCTCGCATATTTTCGCCAAAGACATTGAAGTTTAAAAACCAATCTTGTCCATAGAGCCAAATCATTATAAAACCACCTGCAAACGCTACTGCGATACCTGTGAATACCATTAGTGATGTCCCTACAGAACGGAATTGGAAATACAGAATTAAGAAAATGATGGCCAATGCTAAAGGCACAACAACCGACAAAGTTTTTTCTGCTCTTAATTGATTTTCGTACGTTCCTGTAAATTGGTAGTTAATACCTTTTGGAACTACTAATTCGCCACTATCTATCTTTGATTGAATTAAGGCTTGCGCATTTTCAACTACATTGACTTCTGCAAAACCATCCATTTTATCAAATAACACATAGCCAACTAAAAAGGTGTCTTCACTTTTAATGACTTGTGGACCTTGTTCATATTTTATAGTCGCCAATTCACTTAACGGAACAGGGCTTCCTTTTTCAACAGGCACATAGATTTGTTTTAAATCGGTTGGATTTGCTCTTAATTCTCTTGGGTAACGAACTCTAACACCATAACGCTCACGACCTTCTACTGTTTGTGTTAATACCATACCACCTACTGCTACTTTTAATACATCTTGAACATCTTGTATCGAAATACCATAACGTGCAATTTTTTCTCTATCAATATCAATTAACAAATAGGGTTTACCAACAATACGGTCTGCAAAAACAGCTTCTTTTTTAACACCTTCAGCTTCCTTGATGATGTTTTCTAATTGCACACCAAACGCTTCAATCTGCTTTAAGTCTTGACCTTTTACTTTAATTCCCATTGGTGCTCGCATTCCTGTTTGAAGCATTACTAATCGGGTTTCAATAGGTTGTAGTTTTGGTGCAGAGGTTACGCCTGGCAATTTGGTAACTTTTACAATTTCATTCCAAATATCGTCCGGTGACTGTATTTCTGGTCGCCAATTACGGTAGAACTCGCCATCATCGTCTGGAATGAGTTGTTCTTTTGCATTAAGAGATTGCCACGCTTCACTCTGTTCTGCTCGCAATGACATTCCGTTTTTTAACAGATATTCACCATCATCATTCACTTTATAGCGTTGACGCTCTCTGTTTTCATTCAGCATATATTCTGGTTTGTACTGAATGATATTTTCATACATTGATAAAGGTGCTGGGTCTAAAGCTGATTCTGTTCTACCTGCTTTACCAACTACGGTTTCAATCTCTGGAATACTGGCTACTGCCATATCCAATTGCTGTAAAACACGTTTATTTTCTTCCACACCAGAATGAGGCATTGAGGTTGGCATTAGTAAAAAAGAACCTTCATTTAATGATGGCATAAACTCTTTGCCTGTATTTTTCATAATGAAAAAACCTGCAATGACAATTGCTGTTGGGACAGACAAAAAGAGTAACTTATTATCTAAACACCACCTTAAAATTCGTGTGTAATATTTTATGAATAATGAGAAAACACCTAATAAACCAAAGCAAATAACACTAACGAAAATGAGATTCCAGAAAATGCTTTTATCAACGCCTAATGGTCTCCAATATTCGGCTAACAAGAATACAA
>JAAEZI010000063.1 GCA_018222915.1 Algicola sp.
ACATATCACTGGTCCAGGAAACGCTACAATTAATGGTGGAACCGTAAATGGAAATTCTGCTGGTAGAGAAGGAGGTGGACTCTGGAATGGCTCAGGAATCATGACCTTAGATGCCGTAACCATTGATGCTAATTTAGCATTAGGTGACGCTGCTGATGATGGTGGAGCCGGTGTATTTAATAATGGTGGAACATTGAATATTTCAAATGGCACCATAATTTCTAACAATTTAGCCACAGGAACTGCGGCTTCTGGTGGTGGTTTGTTGAGTACAGCAGGAGATGTTACAATTAATGATGCCTCATTTGTTGCAAACGCAGCCAATCGTGCTGGTGGTGCTATCGAGATTATTGACGGTAACTTGAACTTTACAAATGCTTCAATGATAAATAACGATGTTAATGGTACGGCAGGTACTGCGGCACCTGGAAATGGTGGTGGACTTCACGTCACTGGAACTTCTGGAACGATCATTATTGCTACAAGTACGATTTCAGGAAATGCCGCTGCCAATGAAGGTGGTGGATTATGGAACCAGAATGGAACCGTCATGAATGTGTCTACTTCAACTATCGATAATAATTCGGCTAGCGAAGGTGGTGGAGTTTATAATAATGGAGGCGCTATTACTAATATAATGACGAGTACTATCTCTGGTAATTCTGCATCAGTTTCTGGTGGTGGTGTGACAAACAATGGTGCTGTATTGGATTTAAATGCGGTAACTATTGCGATGAATTCATCTACTGGAATTGGTGGAGGTATAGATGCAGTCAATAATGTCACTTTAAAAAATTCGATTGTAGCCCTCAACACGGCTGCCTCCGGATTGGATGTCTCTGGAAATGTGATTTCAAATGATTACAATTTGATAGGAACCGATGATTTGTCAGTTTTTGCGTCACAAGCAAATGATTTAGAAGAAGTGAGTCCTTTATTAGGCCCATTACAAGATAATGGAGGAACGACGTTCACACATCAATTATTGAATAACTCACCGGCTTTCGATGCTGGAGATCCTGCAGATTTGTTTACCGATCAAATCGGTCAGTCAGTATTTGGAACTGCAAGAGATATGGGTGCTTTTGAAGCTCAAGCGGCTTTATCTGTTTCAGAATTTGACTTTTCTTCAGTACTGAGCGTTTATCCTAATCCTACCAATGGCGTGTTTGCTATTGAAATAGGAGAGAGTATTGCAAATGATATCAATTTAAAAGTAATTTCAATCACAGGAAAATTAGTGAAAGAAGTGACATTAGGAACTGGTGTTAATACTGTTGACATCAATGGTTTAGCTTCAGGATTGTATATTCTGAACTTAACCTTTGATACGAATCAAGTAACTCATAAACTGATTTTAAATTAGTGAGTTAGCCTAAACACTAAGCTAAATTTGTTTTGAAAGCCATCGAAAGATGGCTTTCTTTTTTTAAAAGTGAATCCTAAAACTAACATTAGGCGTAATTCCAAGTGATAAATTTTCAACAGTAATAATCTCATTATTGGAATTCTGAACGTAATAGGTGTTAATGACGTTTTTTCTGTCGAATACGTTCCATACGGAAAGTCCGATGGATGCATTTCGTTTATTGGAGAATTTTAAGGCATAGGTAGCGGATATGTCTGTTCTGAAATAATCACTGAGTCGGCTGCTATTGGGTGCTTCATAATTAATCAGATTATCGTTGTTATTTTGTATGGAAGCAGGTCTTGTTTGTGGTTTACCCGAATGCCAATTAACTCCTAATGCCAATTTTAAATCGTCTATCGTATAGGTTCCTGCAAATGTTGCAGCATGTCTTATATCCAAATTATTAGGGAAGCGCTGCCCATTATTCAGTGTATCAAAATTATAATCGTTATTACTGTAAGAATAACTCAACCATGTACTAAAAGATTCAAATTGTTTATTGATTAAAAAATCGATACCGCGTACTTGATATTTCCCGATGGCATTAACCAGCTGAAACTGATTTTGAAAACCCTGACTTCTACTAGTGATACCTTCAACATCCTTGATAAAAGCTTCCGCGCTTATGAGTAACTTGTTTTTATTATAATGAATGCCGAAAGCACCTTGAACACTTTTTATGATCGGAATGTCTTCGTTGTTAGATAGAATCCAACGACGCTTCTCAATACCTAGAAAATCATTCTGTAAATCGATAATTTGCGAGGTTGTTTGACTTTTTAATTCGGCTAAAATTTCTAATCGAAAATCGTTGTTAAGTTTATGGCTGACCGATAGTCGTGGTTCTGTAAAAAACTCGGAAAATTTTTCTATGTAGTTGGTTCTAAGTCCAATTCTCGCATAGGTGTTTCTATTGGATGAGGTAAACTCTGCTTCTCCGTAAATAGAATGTGTGCGATTTACTTCTTTAACAAAGTTTATAATACTAGGATTGTCAGTTTCTTCTGCATTACTAATAATGACCTCACTAAATTGATAGCCACCATGTAATTTCAAGTGCTCATCAATATGGTTGGTCGCATTTATCTTGACACCCAAGTCACTCACCTGATTGTCTTGGTCAAATTGTTGATTGTTAACCACATCAAAATTGGTGGCTGTAAGATCATAGTTGGTATAGTATAATTGTGCGGTCGTAGTGAGTTTGCTATTCCAATATTTCAGGTATTCCAATCCAGTCGCAAAATTATTTTGTATCAATGAGTTCTTGAGTGGTTCTTGCGATGTGTCATTGGGCTGTTGATCGTAAGTCAGGCTGTTGTTAATGGTTAGAAAATTAAATCGAAATTGATCTTGGTCTGTAATATCATATAAGAATTTTGTAGCCACATCATAAAAGTAAAAGCGCTCATTATTAGAAATGACTTCGGAACTACCTGCTTGTGTGTTTGAAAAATCGCTATCCTGAAAAACGCGTTGCAAATATTGGTCATAAGTTGGTGTGAAAATAAAATCTGTGACCGAACGTCTTGCCGAAATCTGAAATTCAGCTTGATCATTTAAAGGGATTTTAGCAAAGCCATCAGCATGGATGAGATTAAATCCAACACCAGCTTTAAATTCTTGATCGAGACTGTTGGAGTGTTGCATATCGATAACACTTGAAACGCCATCACCAAATTTAACACTCGTACCATTTTTTGAGATGTTAACAGACTTCGTTAAATAAGGATTAAAGGCAGATACGAGTCCGAAGAAATGTCCGGATTGATACATTTTAATGCCATCCCATAAAATAAGGTTTTGATCGTGTGAGCCTCCACGGACATTGATATTTGATACGCGTTCATCAACACTCATAATACCTGGGAGCGCCTGAATACTCTGTAATATGTCGGGCTCAATGAGTCCAGGTAAGATGCCAAAATCTTCGGTCGCTATACTTATTTTACCATCACTTTTCTTGGAGATGCCTTTCGTCAGGAAATTGGTGATGATCACTTCTTCAAGTTTCTGGGTAATAAAATCACTCAAAGGATTAATCCGCTTAGAAATAACGATATTCGTAGGACTAACAATAATAAAATCGAGATTCGTTTCAGATTTTAAAAATAGCAAGGCCTCTTCCAAAGTCAAATTGTCTTTAGGTAAAAAAGCGGTTTTGCCCTCAATAGTTTGATCTAAATAGGTAAAATTGGTGTTGAATCTGTTTTCGAGTGTAGCAAGGATGTCGACTAGTGGAATGAGGTCTTTTGAACGGTTCTGCGCTAGACCCTTACCTATATTCAAAAGGAATAAGAGGATGATAAAATAGGTTACACCTTTATTATTCACGTTTTAACTTAATGATATTATCCGTTTTACTATACTTTAATTGTAAAGGTAAAGTAATAGATTTTAAGGCAATTTCAATATCATTATGTGTAAAACTTCCTGTAAAACTTTGAGAGGTGTCAATTTGTTCAACTTCAATTGTGACGTTGTATTGTCGCTCAAATTCGGAAACAACTTGATTAAAAGGAATGCTTTTAAAGCTGCTTTTGTGATTTAGCCATGTAGGGTTGCTTGTAGTTTCCTTCTCTGTTGGGATGACTGTTCCATCAATCATCAAAAATCGATCACCAGGGAATAAAGTTGCTTCATTTGTTGCTGTGGATACGGCGACTTTACCTTCGTAGCAAGTAACTTCGAAATAGCGGTCACGAGATTTGACATTAAATTCCGTTCCCAAGACAGTGACTGTGCCTAAATCAGTAATAACATCAAATTGTTGCCCTTTAGAGACCTTAAAAAAGGCTTCACCGTTGAGTTGTACTTGACGATTATCTTCCCAATCAGATTCGTTAAATACCATCGTTGTGACAGCATTTAGCTGTGCTTCAGAAGCATCAGGTAAGACTAAGCTCTTATGCTGTGAAGCTACCGTATTCGTTGTTGTGTCACCTGTGGTGGTCCACCAAAAAACACCAAGGCAAACCACAATAATGGCAGCGATCCTTAGTATAAAAGTTTTAGGTTGCATACGTTTTTCACGTTTGTGAGCTAACGCACCTTTGACGTTGTTATAAGCATCCTCCACATCTAAAGATTCTGCCTTAAAGCCTTTTAAATGCTGGTCTAATGCTACCAAAGCATGATAATCCTCTAAGTTCTTGAATGCTTCAAGTTCTTGCGGATTAAGATCATGGTCTAACCATTTTTTTATGAGGTCTTCTCGGTTCATTGTGCGTGTTTCATCCATATAACAGTTATAAGAATAAAATTCCTACCCTTATAATTCTTCAATATCTTGTCTTAATTTTTTAAGAGCGCCATAAATCCTTTTTTCTACGGCCTTAGTAGAAATATCGAGAAGTGCGGCAATTTCCTTAAATCGTTTTCCTTCCACACGATTCATTAAAAAAGCGACGCGTTGTGCTTCAGTTAAATTAGCGATGGCGTTTTCTAGTTTTTCTTTATACTCTTTTTCCTGTAATAGAAACTCTGGATTGATATTCGTACTATGTTTAGTAATCGTTTTTTGATGTTTTAATACCACTTTTTGATGCGCAAATTCATTCAGCATTAAATTATTTGCTGTGGTAAAAAGAAAGCTTTTAGCCTTATTCGGTGGAACTTTGCGACAATTTTCCCAAAGCTTGACAAATGCTTCCTGCATTTTATCTTGCGGATTTAATTGATTGCCGAATTTATAAAAAAGAAAATCATGTAAATCCTTGGAATATTTTCTAAAGATGGAAGCGAACAACTGTTCTTCACAAATATGTTCCTTAAGTGATTTTGACATGTTAATTTTGGTTGTGGCTAAGTTATAAAAATTATTGAGGTAGGGGTTTTATCTTTTTAATTGTTCTATATAAAATGTTGGTTATCGTTTTAGAAACTAACTGTTAGTTTTAGTTTTTAGTTGGTAAAAAAGGATTGTTCGTCATAACAATCCTTTTTTTGTGTCTTATATTTTGTACTTCGCTTCATAAATACATCACAAATCGCTAAATTTGCATCTTTAAAATTAGAAAAGCATATGTTTAATAATTTAAGTGAAAAGTTAGATAAAGCATTACACGTCCTCAAGGGACATGGGAGTATTACAGAGGTCAATGTCGCTGAAACTTTAAAAGAAGTACGAAGAGCCTTATTGGATGCCGATGTCAACTTTAAGATTGCTAAAGAATTTACCAATACCGTTAAAGATAAAGCACTTGGTCAAAATGTGTTGACGAGTTTGCAACCTGGACAGTTGATGGTTAAGCTTGTTAAAGATGAGCTTACGGAACTTATGGGAGGTGATGCAGAAGGTATTAATCTCTCTGGTAATCCGAGTATTATTTTGATGTCAGGTCTTCAGGGTTCTGGTAAAACCACGTTCTCCGGAAAACTTGCTAACTATCTTAAAAATAAAAAAACCAAAAAACCTTTATTGGTGGCATGTGACGTGTATCGTCCTGCTGCGATTGACCAATTACACGTCGTTGGAGATCAAATTAACGTAGAAGTATACAGTGATAAAGGAAATACAGATCCAGTTGCCATCGCAAAAGCAGGTATTGCGCATGCGAAGGCTAACGGACATAATGTGGTGATTATTGATACAGCAGGTCGTTTGGCAGTTGATGAGGCCATGATGACGGAAATCTCCAATATTCATAAAGCTATTGAGCCACAAGAAACCTTATTCGTTGTGGATTCCATGACAGGTCAAGATGCCGTGAATACTGCCAAAGCTTTTAATGATATTTTGAATTTCGACGGTGTCATCCTGACCAAATTAGATGGTGATACACGAGGTGGTGCGGCTATTTCAATTAAATCTGTTGTGAATAAACCAATTAAGTTTATTGGAACAGGTGAGAAGATGGAAGCGATTGATGTGTTCTATCCATCACGTATGGCAGATCGAATTCTTGGAATGGGTGATGTAGTGTCATTAGTGGAACGCGCTCAAGAGCAATATGATGAAGAAGAAGCTCGAAAGATTCAAAAGAAAATTGCTAAAAACCAGTTTGGATTTGATGATTTCCTGAAACAAATTCAGCAAATCAAGAAAATGGGTAACATGAAGGATCTGATGGGAATGATTCCAGGTGCCGGTAAAATGATGAAGAATGTTGATATTGATGACGATGCCTTTAAAGGTATTGAAGCCATTATTCATTCTATGACGCCTGAAGAACGCTCCAATCCTTCTGTCATCAATGCGAGTAGAAAAAAGCGTATCGGAAAAGGATCAGGAACGTCCGTTCAAGAAGTTAATCAGCTTTTGAAACAATTCAATCAAATGAGCAAGATGATGAAGATGATGCAAGGCGGAAAAGGCAAAGCAATGATGCAAGCTATGAAAGGCATGAGATAATAACTCATGCTTTTTTATTTTAATAAATCAACAATACAATTATAACACAACATGGTAATTTTAGACGGTAAAAAAGTAAGCAACGACATCAAAGACGAAATCAAAGCACAAGTTGATAAAATGGTGGCTAAAGGTGAAAAAGTACCGCATTTAGCAGCCGTAATTGTTGGAAATGATGGTGCGAGTTTAACTTATGTTGGAAGCAAAGTACGTGCTTGTGAGCGTGTGGGTTTTGAATCCACCATGGTGCGTATGTCTAACACCACAAGTGAAATTGAATTGTTGGATAAAATTGAAGAACTGAATCAAAATGATGATATCGATGGATTCATTATTCAGTTGCCGTTACCACCTCAGATCAATACTCAGAAGGTACTGATGGCTGTGGATCCTAGTAAAGATGTGGATGGTTTTCATCCGGAGAATTTTGGAAAGATGGCCTTAGATATGAGTACATTTATACCAGCTACACCATTCGGTATTCTTGAATTATTAGATCGTTATGGCGTGGAAACCAAAGGGAAACATACCGTGGTTATTGGTAGAAGCCATATAGTGGGTAGACCTATGAGTATTTTGATGGGACGTAAAGGATTTCCAGGAAACTCAACCGTGACCTTAACGCATAGTCATACCAAAAATATTACACAGATTACATCACAAGCTGATATTATTATCTCTGCTCTCGGTGTTCCTAATTTTCTAAAGGCTGAAATGGTGAAAGATGATGCGGTCATTATTGACGTTGGAATAACAAGAGTGCCAGATGACAATTCGCCGAAAGGCTACGTGATTACTGGTGATGTTGATTTTGATAACGTCAGTAAAAAGGCCAGTTTCATTACACCAGTTCCAGGTGGTGTTGGGCCAATGACCATCGCTATGCTGCTCAAAAATACCTTGTTAGCTCGCGAGCAGCGTATGTAAACCAATTAACTATATTGCGGTATGGTTTATTTACTGTTAGCATCAGACCGCGTTTTAATACTGAGTTCGGAACATCTCCTTCCCATTGGCATGGCGTTAGTGTTCTCGGTGCTCATCATGCATTATGCTAAGTCACTTACTCTCAAGAAACAGCAATTTTTAGTTCATGTAGTTGCCGTTTTAATTTCTCTGGTGGTTGTGGTTTTTCATGGTTATAAAATGCTTACCACGACTTATCAAATACAAACGGATTTACCTTTATATCTCTGTAGCTTGTTAGGTATTCTTATTCCGATATTTACCTATTTCAAAAGGTACTGGATGTTTGAGATTTTAGTGTTTTGGATTATTGCTGGTACTTTACAAGGCGTTATCACACCAGATATTTCAGTGGGTTTTCCAAGTTTTGATTATTTCCGATACTGGATTGTCCATTTAGGCTTATTGTTCATCATTTTCTATCATATTTATATTTTTAAGTTGAAACCTCGATTGAAGAGCGTCGTTAAATCCTTTTTGGCGTTGCAAGTGTATATAGCATTGATGTTTTTAATCAATAAGCTTTTGAATGCGAATTACTGCTATTTGAATAAAAAACCTGAGTCAGCATCTTTGTTGGATTATTTTGGAGAATGGCCCATATATATAATCACTGCTCAACTTATTGTAATACCTTTTTTTTTGCTTATTTATCTGCCTTTTTACCTCGCAAATAAAAATGTAAAACGCATTTTTTGAACAACGATTCAGGTATTATATATGTTTGTTAAACAACAGTTTAGGGATATGTGTAAAGAAGAAAATTCTTACAAGTCTATTCTTTTTAACTTCTTTTTGAGGTCATAATCTAAAAGTCCATAATCGTCGTTTAATTTTTTGTAGTTTAGAATCGAATAATATGTTTTTCTATCCCTGCAGATATTATTCAATGAAAACAATTGCATTAAAAAAAGGTTGATTAATAGCCCATCAACCCAAGTTTACATTTATATGTTTACCGATTATGTTTGGTTTAACTATTAAAACCAATCATTATGAATTCATTTGCTATTAATTCAATTTCTGTTTGTTGTAGGTTTTACAACGTGTTTTTAAAATTCAAAGTCATGAAGCAAACACTGCTTTTATTGACTTTTTTGTTTTTTGGGACCTCTCTAAGTTACGCACAGTGTCCAGATCACACTTCCAGTGTTTGTGATGGCCAACGCGTCTCCGTTGATGTAGATACCTTGCCTTTTTGCGATGTGGGATCTACAAGTATAGAAGGTGATATTAATCAAAATCTCGATTGTGAAGATATAAGTGGGCTCAATTGTTTCGAGTTCATGTTTTTTAGAGCAGAAAATTCAGCAACTGAGAGTTTTACCTTTGATGTGGGTCAAGGACAAGGTTGTACTGGAGAATTAGATGCGTCTTATTTTGTTTATGACGGAAGTAGTTGTCAGCCGCTATCTAGTGGTGGATCCCAAACCAACATCACCTTCGATTTTCCTTTAGGTGTCAACGAAATATATATTTACTTATGTATCAATTCGAATGCGCAAGTGACCATGTGTAATGTTTGTAGAGAACGTCCACCTTGTACAGTCGATGTGGCGTGTCAACAATTAGAGGATATCACTGGTAACTACTGCTCAGGTGATCCATGTAATATTCCAGCACCAACTACCGTAGTTTCTGATGTTTTTGCTCAAAATGAATTATGTGATTTTGAAGTGATAATGGAGTCTTCAGATGCTGGGGAAACCGATTGTGTCGATGCGAATGGAAACAATCAAATTGAAGTGACAAGAACCTATACCCTCAAATATTTTGATCTTGGGGTCAATGATTTTATAACCATTCAGACTTGTCAGCAAAATATCATTCTTACGCAAGAAAACTGTTGCGTGGCACCTTCAATAACTTGTCCGTCTGATGTCACCATTCAGTGTGATGAATCTTCAGATCCTGTGTTTACAGGAGAAGCAACTTCAATTGAAGGCTGTGGTGATGTGATTATCTCTTATGTTGATGTCGAAACACCTCAGGATTGTATCAATGAAACGATCATTACTAGAACATGGACAGCGACAGATGAAAATCAAGATTCTCAGCAATGTGTTCAAATCATAACCGTTGTGGATACTGAAGCACCGGAATTATCTGGAGTGCCTTCAGATATTGTAGTCGCTTGTGATGCTATTCCGGCGGTACCAACCGTAACGGCAACTGATAATTGTACTGCGGAAATCGTTGTCGAATTCGAAGAGCAGTTCCCTAATGCATCCTGTCTTGATGATACACAAATAATACAAACGTGGACAGCCACTGACAATTGTGGAAATACGGTTTCGCAGTCTAGAACCATCACACTCATTGATGATACTCCGCCAGTGATAACTTGTCCTGAGGATTTGGAGCTGCAATGTTTAAGTCAGGATCCAGAATGGGATATATCTCCAGAAGTGTTAAATTCATTTGCATCAGCAATTGAAGCTTGTAGTGGTGATCCTGAAATTGATTTCTCAGATACTATTACGGATAACGAATGTGGCTTTACTGTTGCAAGGACCTGGTCGGCAACCGACGCTTGTGGCAATCAATCAACGTGTGTGCAAACAATTACAATTATTGATGAAATACCTCCAGTACTTTTTAATGTGCCTGTAGATGTTACTGTTGAATGTGACGATATACCAAGTGTTCCAGATAACATTTTTGCTACAGATGAATGTGATGAGCTGGTTACTGTGAATTTTAGTGAGACAACTGTAGCAGGTGACTGTGCTAATGCATACACTATTATTAGAACATGGACTGCCATTGATGCTTGTGATAATCAAACTAGTGCATCCCAAAATATTTCGGTTGACGATAACACTGCGCCAGTAGCACCAACTGCACCTGCAGATCTTAACTTGGAATGTGCAAGCGATGTGCCTCCGCCATTCGATTTGACAGCTGTTGATAATTGTGATGGAGACATTACGGTAAGTCCATCAGCAGTGGTGACGCCAGGAGACTGTGCCAATCAATTTACCATGGTAAGAACATGGACCTTTACAGATCTTTGTGGAAATACGAGTAGTGTGAGTCAGACGATTAACGTGAACGATGACACAGCACCAGTAGTACCAACAGCTCCAGCGGATCTTAACTTGCAATGTGCAAGCGATGTGCCTCCGCCATTCGATTTGACAGCTGTTGATAATTGTGA
>JAAEZI010000064.1:0-3852 GCA_018222915.1 Algicola sp.
GCCATCTCCTCTCGTTATGGCTCTCAATAATTTACCGTTCTCATAGGTCAAGCTTATAGAGGCACCATCGTACTTTAATTCACACACGAATGCCACTTGTCCATCTACAATCTTTTCTATGCGCTTTTCCCAATCCAATAAATCTTCCTTGGAATAGGAATTATCTAATGAGTACATACGGTAATCATGCCGTACTGTTTTAAAGTTTTTAGTAACTTCTCCTCCCACTCTTAATGTTGGTGAATTGGCATCATAGAACTCTGGATGTTTGGCTTCAAGGTCTTGCAACAACTTCAGCTTCATATCAAAGTCATAATCACTTATCGTTGGTTGATCCAATACATAATAATTATAATTGTGTTCACGAAGCTCCTCGCGAAGACTTTCTATTTTTTGTTGAGTGGTCATTAAAAATTCGTGGTAAAAAAGTTATATTTAAGGCATCTAATATACTAAAATGTCATTCAAAAAAATTGTAGGTTTAAGTCTTTTTATCAGCTTTTTATTCAATTGTAAAAACAATGAAAATATAGCTGAAATATCAAAAATTAATCCCATACCTCAAGAACAAATAATGAATGAAGGGCATTTTATCCTTAATCAATCTACTGGTATTTCGACGGACTCAGTTTTTCCTATTTCCGAAGCGTTTCTTCTGAATTTTATCGAAAAAGGTAGCAACTTTAAGTTAGAAGAAAGTAATGACATTCAATTTATAAAAGACCTTTCTATAAGTAATGAAGAAGGTTATATCTTAGATATTTCGCCCAAACATATTCAAATAAAGGCGGCAACCGATCAAGGAGCATTCTATGGCGTGCAAACTTTGCGACAACTGCTACCTGTTGCTTTTGAAAACGGTTCTTTTTCTGATGACACTGTCAAAATTCCTTGTCAATTAATTAAAGATGCCCCTCAATTCCCTTATAGAGGTATGCATCTGGATGTTAGTAGACATATGTTTTCTGTAGCGTTTATTAAATCCTATATTGATGCGATCGCCATGCTAAAAATGAATACCTTTCATTGGCATTTAACCGATGACCAAGGTTGGCGTATTGAAATAAAATCCTATCCAAAACTTCAAGAAGTTGCGGCTTTTCGGGATGAAACACTTATCGGACACTACAGTGACCAACCGCATCGGTATGATGGACAAAACTACGGTGGTTATTATACGCAAGATCAAATCAAAGAGATTGTAGCATATGCAGCGTTTAGACATGTAACCGTGATTCCTGAAATAGAAATGCCTGGTCATGCACAAGCCGCTATTGCTGCCTATCCAAATTTAGGCTGTTCAGGGGAGGCTATAAATGTTGCTCAAAAATGGGGTGTTTTTGAAACCATTTATTGCAGCAAGGATGAAACCTTTACTTTTTTGGAAAATGTTCTGGATGAAGTATGCGACCTATTCCCGAGTAAATATATTCATATTGGTGGTGATGAAGCTCCCAAAACCGCATGGAAATCATGTGATTCTTGTCAGTCTCGAATCACCTCTGAAGCTCTAAGTGATGAACACGAATTGCAAAACTACTTTATAACTAGAATAGAAAAATATCTAAATTCTAAGGGTAAACAAATAATTGGTTGGGATGAAATATTAGAAGGTGGACTTGCACCAAATGCCACGGTTATGTCTTGGCGAGGTACCGAAGGAGCCATTGAAGCTGCAAGACAAAAGCATCAGGTTATTATGACTCCTACCAGTCATTGTTATTTTGATTATTACCAATCCACCAACGAGAATGAACCATTAGCTATTGGTGGTTATTTACCTTTAGAAAAAGTTTACCACTTTGATCCCATACCTGAGGAGTTAACGGCATCTGAAGCTACCTATATATTAGGTGCACAGGGCAATTTATGGACAGAATATATCCAAAATGAAGATCAAGTAGAATACATGGTCTTTCCGAGAATATTAGCCATGAGCGAAGTTGTTTGGTCTCAACCAAATCTCAAAAATTATGACAATTTCATTGAACGACTAGAGCATTTTCATTCCCGTTTGAATGCGCTCGATATAAACTATGCCAATCACCTTTACGAGATTGATGGTAAAATAATTTCTAAAAACAATGACTTATATTACGAATTGAGCACGTTGAGCACTGGTAAAGACATTCGTGTGTCTCTAAATGGCGATGAGCCACACCTTAGCTCTAGATTTTACACAAACCCGATTCATATGGATACGTCGAAAATATTGAAAGCAGCTGTTTTCAAGAAGGACACCCTTCAAAAATTAGGGCCTACATTTACAAAAATTTTCAATTTTCATAAAGCGGTCGGTAAAAGTATTTCCATTGACAAAACACCACATGCTTCTTATGCTGGTAGCGGTCCAGAAGGTCTTATTAATAGTATTTCAGGGAGCGACAAACGCTTTGGAGATAAGGAATGGTTGGGGTTTTGGGGTGATGACATTGAAATCACTATCGATCTTGGCGAGGAATTAGACATTCACTCTGTAGCTACCAGATTTCACAATGGGAACGGACAGTGGATATATGCTCCAAAAAAGGTATCTTTAGAACTAGACAATGATCTCCTAACACATTCAATAAGTCAAAATAGCTCCATACTTGTTCCAGTGTCTTTTGAAGTCCAACAACGAAGTCGGTATATCAAATTAAGAATCCCTAATTATGGTATTATACCTGATGGTAAACAAGGTGCTGGAAATAAAGCTTGGACATTTATTGATGAAATTATCGTGAACTAATATGCGTCTAGAAATCTGTGCCAACTCGTTTCAATCTGCTGAAAATGCCCAAATTGCTGGGGCACATCGCATAGAACTATGCAGCGAACTTTCTGTTGGAGGCATCACACCCAGTTACGGTTTAATTAAAAAGGTAATTTCAGAATTAACTATTGAAACTTTTGTATTAATCAGACCTCGAAGTGGTGACTTCTGCTATAGCGAAGCTGAATTTGAAATTCTGAAAACAGATATACAAATATCCAAAAACCTTGGCTGCCATGGTATTGTTTCTGGTGTTTTAAACTCTGATAATTCTATCGATTTGAAGCGAACTGAAGCATTAATTCATTTGTCACGTCCTTTGCCGTTTACATTTCATCGCGCTTTTGATATGGTACCAAATCCAACAATCGCGTTGGAACAGCTCATAGAATTAGGCGCCAATAAAGTCCTAACCTCAGGAGCAGAACCCAAAGCCATAGATGGTTTACCTAATTTAATAAAACTTAAGGAACAGGCTAACCAACGTATTCAAATTTTAGTTGGTAGCGGTATAAATTCTGAAAATGCCAAGATATTTAAGAAGGCTGGTTTTAACGAAATCCATGCATCGGCTTCAGAAATTATAGCATTAGAAGATGCTCCTTATTTCGGAAATACTCCTCAAACCGTCTCTTCAACAAATCATATTCTGAACATCTTAAAAACTATTGAAGATGAAGTGTAGTGTGTGGAGTCTTCTTGTTTTGTGCTTGATGAGTTGTCAACCAAATCACGACACACCCTTAACCATACATATCCAAGAGGCATGGCAGTTTAGAAATGTCCAAGACACCGTATGGCACCAAGCGGAAGTACCTGGGAATATCCATACCGATTTGTTAAACAATGATCTGATTCCACATCCTTACATTGGAGCAAATGCTGATAGTCTTCAGTGGATTTCTGAAACAGATTGGGAATATAAAACGGTGTTTAGTATAGATGAAAATACACTTCAAAAAAATCACCTTTCACTCCATTTTAAAGGTTTAGACACCTATGCGACCGTTTTTTTAAACGACAGTTTAATACTTCAAACCGATAATGCGTTTAGAGCTTACGACGTCGATGTAAAACCGCTATTAAAATTAAAGAAT
>JAAEZI010000064.1:3862-10394 GCA_018222915.1 Algicola sp.
ACGAACGTCGGTAGCTGAAGAACAAGAACAAAAAGCTTTGCCATACCAACTTCCTGAAGGGAATCGGATTTTTACAAGAAAGGCACAATTTCAATATGGATGGGATTGGGGACCAAAATTAAACACAAGTGGTCTTTGGCAACCAATAGAATTACAGGCTTATAATGATTTCAAAATTCACGATATACATTTACAACAACAGGAATTAACGAATAAAAAAGCCATCGTACAGGTTCAAATGTCTACTACAAATCACATTAAGGAAGACTTAGATTATGACATTTATCTGAATGACCAACTGTACAAAACCTATGAAGATCAACCAAAACAGTATAAGTTGGATCTTTATCCTATCACTGTTGAAATAGCTAACCCTAAACGCTGGTGGCCACACAATATTGGCGAGCCCTATTTATACCATATTAAAGTTGTTGTTCGCAACGACCAAAAAATATTGGACAGTATTTCTGTAAAAAAAGGATTAAGAACCGTAGAACTCGTCACCGAAAAGGATAGCATAGGTGAATCTTTTTATTTTAAGGTTAACAACATGCCCGTTTACATGAAAGGTGCTAATTATATTCCTCAGAACAACTTGCAAAACAAGGTCACAATTGCAGACTATGAAACGCTACTGGAGGATGTTAAAAATGCTAACATGAATATGTTAAGAGTTTGGGGAGGTGGCATCTATGAAAGTGACAGTTTTTATGACTTATGTGATGAAAAAGGCCTATTAATCTGGCAGGATTTTATGTTTGCTTGTGCCATGTATCCTGGCGACAAAGCATTTTTAACAAACGTAAAGAAAGAGGCTGAATATCAAGTAAAACGCTTGAGAAACCATCCGTCTATCGTTTTATGGTGTGGCAACAACGAAAGCTCCGAAGGCTGGCATCGATGGGGATGGCAGGCAGAACGAAGCGAGCAAGAAAAGGACGAGATATGGCATAATTACAATTTGCTTTTTAAAGACATTCTACCGAAGGTTGTAGAAGACAAAACAGACCTTCCATACTGGGAATCCTCACCAAAATATGGTCGTGGCAACCCAAAATATGAAACAGAAGGAGATGCACATGATTGGTGGGTCTGGCATGACGGCTATCCATTTGAACATTTTGAATCCCATGTGCCACGCTTTATGAGTGAGTTTGGATTTCAGTCGTTTCCAAGCTTTGAAACCATTCGCTATATCAATCAAAGTGATGCTATTACCATTAATTCGGATGCTTTTAAAACCCATCAGAAGCATCATCGCGGCTTTCAGTTAATTGCCGAATATATGGCACGTGACTTTCCGATACCTACAGATCCTGAAGACTATGTCTATGTGAGTCAGTTATTACAAGCTTATGGTATTGCCAAAGGCATAGAAGCGCATAGAAGAGCAAAACCCTCTAATATGGGAACTTTGTATTGGCAACTTAACGATTGCTGGCCGGCAATCTCTTGGTCAAGTATAGACTACTTCGGAAATTGGAAAGCCTTGCACTATCAAGCAAAAAAGAGTTTTGAAAATATCTTGATAAGTTCTGAATTATCAAATGACACTCTCAAAACCTATATCATAAATGATAACCTGGTCAAACAACAAGGTGCATTTACTATAACAGCCATGGATTTTGATGGTCAGACACTTTGGAAGCATACAGAACGGCTGGAAGTACCAGCTAGTTCAAGTGAAGCTATACATCTATTACATCTAGATAAACTAGAAATTGAAAAAGACCAAGTTGTGCTGGTCATGAAATTTAATGAGGTTACAACATATCAATATTTAGTAAAACCCAAAAAATTAAAACTCAAAGAGCAACCCATTGAGTCAAAAATTGAAAAAACGGCTAATGGCTTTAAGGTGACATTAAAAAGTTCAACCCTTCAAAAATATGTCTTTCTAAACACAAAAGCCACCGGTCATTTTAGTGACAACTATTTTGATTTGTTACCTAATAAGCGCGTAGAAATTGAATTTTCAACAGACGCAACAAGTTTGAATGACTTAAAACTACTGTCGTTAAATTCGTTGGTAAATTGATTATTTTTCCGCTCTAATCATGCGGTCTTTACCAAACATATCTTGTTTAAGTTTGATATTTTTGAAACCTTGCTGTTCCAGCAGCGTCATGGTTTCTCGTCCTAAATATTCATTGATTTCGAAATATAATAATCCGTTAGGTTTTAATTTGTCCTTGGCAAATTCACCAATGGCTTTGTAAAAAATTAACGGATTATCATCAGATACAAACAATGCCGTATGCGGCTCATTATTAAGTACGTTATTCTGCATCTCCGCTTTTTCGAGATGTCTCACATAAGGCGGATTCGATACAACCACATCTAGTTTATGATTCAGCAGATGATCACTCCTAGTAACATTTAAAATATCGCCTTGAAGAAAAGACAGGTCTACCATATTAGAAATAGCATTTTCTCTTGACAATTCTAGAGCCTTTTCTGAAATATCCATACCGATAACACGCGCATTGGTAAGCTTTTTGGCCAAGGTAATCGCAATACAACCACTACCTGTACCAATGTCCATAATTTGTAGTGGGTCTACTGACTCATTCCCCTTCTGATCTGACAGAATCCAAGACACCAGTTCTTCAGTTTCTGGTCTTGGAATCAAAGTATGCGTATTCACCTTAAAAGTTAAACCATAAAAATCTGTCACACCAATTATATACTGTATGGGCTGTTCTAATTTTAAAGCACTTAGCGCTTCAAACAATGGCTGCTCCTCACTTTTGGTTATCACGTATTCAGGGTCTACCACTATATGTATACGTTTCAGTTGAAGATAATGATCGATGAGTAAATTAAAAAAAGAATCGACCTCCTGCTTTCCATATAAAGCATCTAATTCTTTATGATATATGTCTAAAATTGTTCTTAACCTCATAATTTCTTGGTCATCCAAACGCCACAAGAATAATGCCCTGTTTGCCCCAAAGGCGCATCTAAATGTATAAAACCGAACGTCTCATAAATATGAATGGCCGCAGCTAATTGTGAAGCCGTCTCTAAATAGCACATGTCATAACCAAACGCTTTTGCTGCCTCGAGACATTTAGCAAATAACTGCTTGCCAAAACCCTTACCTCTCAGTTTGGGAGAGAAATACATTTTTTGCAATTCACAAACATTGCCATCATAGTTTTTAAGCGCTTTAATTCCTGCACCTCCTAAAACCTCCTTTTCATTGGCGACCACATAATAGGCTTCTCGATCACCTTGATAGGATTCATACATAAATGGTGTTTCTGCGTCTTCATAAGCTGTTCCTTTAAGCGGAATGTTAAACTCTGGAAAACACCCTTTTATAACGGCCTCAATTTGAGGGTTATCTTCAGCTTGAATTTCGCGAATAATGATATTGTCTGAACTCACTTAATTGTAGTATTTTTGCGACGGTGAAGATACATGAAAAATACATAAAACGTTGCATCCAAATTGGCAAAAATGGCTTAGGAACAACCGCTCCGAACCCAATGGTTGGATGTGTCATCGTTCATAATAATAGTATTATTGGTGAAGGGTACACAAGTCCGTATGGTGGTAACCACGCTGAAGTTAATGCCATCAATTCTGTTGAAGACAAATCCCTTTTGAAATCTGCAACATTATATGTGACCTTGGAACCATGCTCTCATTTTGGAAAGACACCGCCTTGCAGTGATTTAATCATTGCACATCAAATTCCAAAAATAGTTATAGGGTGTCAAGATGATAATCCAGAGGTCGCTGGAAAAGGCATCGCCAAATTGAAAACATCTGGTTGCCAAGTGATTTTGGGAGTTCTAGAAGAGCATTGTAAAATGCATCATAGGCGCTTTTTTACATTCCATCATAAAAAACGTCCATATATTATTCTGAAATGGGCACAAACCAGTGACGGTTTTATCGCGCCAAAAACCAAGGAAGAGAAACGACCAGTTTGGATTACGAACCAACTCTCTAGGCAGTTGACCCATAAATGGCGTTCTGAGGAACAAGCTATTTTAGTAGGTCGCCACACAGTAGCTCAAGATAACCCGTCTTTAACCGTAAGAGATTGGACAGGAAAACACCCAATTCGGATTGTTATTGATCGGATGTCTAAGTTATCTAAACAATATGCGGTTTTTGATGAAACGAGTAAAACATTAAGACTCACGGACGCTAAAATTGATTTCAAACAACCACTCGCCAAAGAGATTGGTTCGTATTTATATACTGAAAACATTAACGCTGTCATTATAGAAGGTGGCGCTCAAACACTTCAAACATTTATCGATGAGAACCTTTGGGATGAGGCTCGTGTATTTACAGTAGCTGCCGTTTTTAAAGACGGCTTAAAAGCACCTGAATTTAAAGGACAAATCATTTCAGAACATCAAATATTAGACGACACTTTAAAAATTTATGCCAACAATTAAAACCCTCATTTTTGATTTTGGAGACGTGTTCATCAATTTAGATAAATTGGGAGCGATGGAAAATGCGCTGCAATTATTTGAATTAAAAGAACTTCCAGAAGATCTTGTTTCGATCAATACACTTTATGAACAAGGACTCATTAGTACTGAAGAATTTATTGGCTTTTATACCCATAACTTTCCTAAGTTATCGAAAAAAGAGATTGTGAATGCTTGGAATTTCATTCTTAAAGATTTTCCCGAATACCGACTAGAATTCCTTAAAAATTTAAGCGTAAGCAACAAATATCAGTTGATATTACTCAGTAACACCAACGAATTGCATATCGAATGGATTAAAGAGCGGATTCCATTTTATGAGGAATTTAAATCTTGTTTCGATAAGTTTTACTTATCTCATGAGATTCAATTAAGGAAGCCTAATCCCAATATTTATGAATTTGTTTTAAATGAGAATGCACTCCAACCAGAGAGCTGTCTGTTTATAGATGACACGAAAGAGAATACAGATTCAGCAGCAAATATGGGCATCCATGTATGGAATATTGACGAAAACACACAAGACATCATAGACCTATTTTCAACTAACTCACATTTATTTTGATCTATTTATTACTAAGCATTCTAGCTTCGACCTTTATATTTTTAATATTCAAATTATTTGATAGGTTTCAACTTAATACGCTACAAGCCATTGTCGTTAATTATATCACAGCCTGTATTCTGGGAATTGTCATTTATGATGAACCCATTAAAATAGCTGCTATCGCATCATCACAATGGTTTTATGGTGCTATTGCTTTAGGGTTTTTATTCATTGCTATCTTTAATGTTATGGCAATTACAGCGCAGCGTAATGGATTATCGGTTGCATCGGTTGCGACAAAAATGAGTGTTATTATTCCAATTGCATTCGGAATCTATATGTATAATGAAAGTGCAGGTTTTCAAAAGTTATTAGGAATAATACTAGCTCTAATTGCCGTGTATTTGGCGTCCATAAAACCTAAAAGCCGTGTGAATGTCAAAAATAGCCTGCTCTTACCAATTATATTGTTTTTAGGGTCAGGAATTATTGATACATCGATAAAATTTATTGAGACCTATTATTTACCTGATAATGGTATCCCCATTTTTTCGGCAACTATATTTTGTTTTGCTGGAATTATTGGTGTCTTTATTTTAGGTTTTAAACTGAGTAAGAAAACCTCGAAGCTGGATTTTAAAAGTTGTATTGGAGGTGTCGCCTTAGGGGTTGTGAATTACTACTCGATCTACTACTTATTGAAAGCACTAAACCACGAATCGTTAGAGAGTTCAACCATATTCACGTTGAATAATGTGGCCATTGTCATGCTTTCTACCCTATTGGGTTTATTCTTGTTTAAAGAAAAGATTTCAAGAAAAAACTGGATAGGGATTGTGCTAGCTATTGTTTCAATTTGTTTAGTAACTTTTGCCTAATGATTGAAAAAGACACTTACAAAACAATAGTAAAACCTTCTCCTGAAGTTTTATTCAAAGATAGAAACAGTAAGTTTTATGGCTATGCGTTTCCAATAACATCTGAAGACGATGTAAAAATTCATCTTGAAGCGTTAAAAAAACAGCACCATCAAGCGCGTCATTGGTGCTATGCCTATCAACATGGCAAACAAGAACAAGACTACGTGTATCGCGCTAATGATGATGGCGAACCTAATAATAGTGCTGGAATGCCTATCTACGGACAAATACAATCCTTTGAAGTGACCAATGTATTGATTGTTGTTGTACGGTATTTTGGCGGCGTAAAATTAGGTGTTGGCGGACTCATCAATGCCTATCGTACAGGTGCACAATTAGCATTAGAAGCCTCAAAAATTGTGACACGCACGATTAATGTCGCGTATGTTATTTCTTTTGAATACAAACACATGAATACGGTCATGAGAATTATTAAGGAGAAGAATCTGAACGTCATTAATCAAACCTTAGAATTGTCCTGTGAGATCGTGATTTCAGTTCGCTTAAAAAATGCGCCTACTATTTTTGAAACTTTTGAGGCACTTTACGAGATAAACATCAAGAAGTTGAACGATTAACTTTGCAGTTGGTGTAAAATATAATCC
>JAAEZI010000065.1 GCA_018222915.1 Algicola sp.
TCTCTAAACTTGTATACACGCCTAATGCGCATACAGTTGTGATTGCCTTAGACAACGGTGAAACTTACGATGCTGTTTTACAAGACATCCAGTTTCACCCAGTAACAGATAACATCTTACATATCGACTTCTACCGTCTATTTGAAGATAAAGAAATCGCTATGGACATCCCAGTACATATCATTGGTACGTCAAGAGGAGTTCTTAATGGAGGTATCTTACGTAGAAACAGACGTAAATTAAGAGTTAAAGCTTTACCAAAGAACTTACCAGATTTCTTGGAAGCTGACATTACACCTCTTAAAATTGGAGGAAAATTGTATGTCACTGCTTTAGAAGGTGAAGACTACAAATTACTTCATAGCGACAACACAGTGGTCGTTCAAATTAAGACCGCTAGAACGGCGATTGTTGATGATGAAGATGAAGATGAAGATGAATTAGAAGAAGGTGCAGAAGCAGCTACAACTGAAGGAGGAGATGCTCCACAAGGTGATGCAGCTGAAGCTCCAGCTCAAGAATAAATCGAGTATTCTTTAGAAATAACAAAAGCATTCTATTTATTTAGAATGCTTTTTTATTTTTACATAAAACCGAAACGTATCTGGACATTTATAAAACATATATTTAATTGGAAATCAACAGCAACCGAGACTGAAAATAGTGATCCTATGAAAAAATTTCTTGTTGCCGGTTTAGGCAATGTAGGCGACAAATATGTAAATACAAGACACAATATAGGCTTTAAGGTATTAGACGCCTTAGCCGAGAAAGAAGGCTTGACATTTGAAACTCAAAAACTTGGAGATATTGCAACCTATAAATTTAAAGGGCGCACCTTTATCCTTTTAAAGCCGAGCACTTATATGAACTTAAGTGGCAAAGCTGTCAAATATTGGATGACAAAAGAGAAGATTCCTCAGGACAATTTACTGGTCATTACCGATGACCTGAACCTCCCTTTTGGTAGCATAAGGCTTAAAACTAAAGGAAGTGATGGCGGCCACAATGGACTCAAAGATATTCAGAATGTTTTGCAAACTACAAAGTATAATAGGTTCCGCTTTGGTATAAGTGATGAATTCAGCAAAGGTCGTCAAGTAGATTACGTTTTAGGAGAATGGTCTGATGAAGAAATACAAAAATTACCTGAACGCCTAAACCAATCTGTAAAAGTAATCAAATCTTTTGGAACTGCTGGTGTCCATAACACAATGAACACTTTTAACGGCAAATAACTCGTATTTTGATGTTAATTTCGCCAACAAATTCAATTTTTTATTGAAAAATTCTTAATTTGTGGAACTTTAATTTATTTAAATAAATCTATAATGAGAAAAATTACCCTTAAATTACTATCTGTGGCTCTTCTGTTGGGAGGTTTAACACTTACTGCACAACAAGGAAAAACAACTAATATGCCTGAACCAGTTAATGGTTTTATCAGATGTGCGGCTGATGAGTATAATAATGCGCTCTTACAGAACAACCCTAGAATGATGGGTAGTGAAGCATATGAGCAATTAATTGCACCAAAAGTTGCTGAAGCAAAAGCAATGATGCAATCCAATAATCAAAGAGTGCTTCAATTTACGATACCAGTAGTTGTTCATGTTATTCATAATGGTGAACCAATTGGGACAGGAGCCAACATTTCTGATGCTCAAGTTTTATCACAAATTCAAGTTTTGAATGAAGACTTCAGGAGAATTATTGGTACCAACGGATTTAACACAGATCCTAATGGTGCTGACGTTGAAGTAGAATTTTGCTTAGCTAAACGTGATCCTGATGGTTGTATCACCAATGGTATCGATAGAGTTGACATGTCTAGCGTAAGTACATCTTGGGGTGGATCTGGTCCAACTAGTAACACCAATACCATCTTAAAACCAACAACTACCTGGGATGCGTCTCAATATATGAATATGTGGTCTGTGAATTTTTCTGACCCAACACTTTTAGGGTTTGCGCAATTCCCTGGTGGACCTGCTGCTACAGATGGTGTGGTTTCTAATTACACTTATTTTGGTAGTAATGATGCTCCAGGTGTTAATATCCCTGGTGCCTTCAATCTTGGACGTACCATGACACACGAAGTTGGACATTACTTAGGACTTTACCACACGTTTCAAGGTGGTTGTGCTGGTAGTGGCGATTTCTGTAATGATACACCTGCTGTTGATGCTCCTAACTTCGGATGCCCAACAACCCACCAGTCTTGTGGTACTTTGGATATGGTAAGAAACTATATGGATTATACGGATGATGCTTGTATGAATGTGTTCACTAATGATCAAAAAGCAAGAGTTATTGCAACAATGAATACTGCTGCAAACCGTCCTAATACGACAACATCGAACGTTTGTACTCCTTTAGCTGATGTAAGTGCTGATGGTAGTATCAAATTGAATGGATTAGTTCCTGGCGCACCATGTTCAGGGGATTTCATACCAAATGTTAGAATTCAAAACTACGGTACTGCAACCTTAACATCTGCGACCATCACTTACGATGTAGATGGATTGAATCCAATGACTTACAGCTGGACAGGTAATTTGGCAACAAATGCTTTTGAAGATTTTGATTTACCACTTGTCAACCCAGGAAGCGGCCCTCATATATATACGGTTTCTATTTCTGCACCTAATGGTAATACTGATGAGCGAGCTTGTAACGATATAGATGATCTTGCTTTTGACGGTATTGATTCCTATTCTGAAACAACAGAAGTGAGATTAACAATTGTTCCTGATAACTATGGAAGTGAAATTACTTGGACTTTCAGCGATGAAAATGGAACTATTGCCTCTGGTGGTCCTTATGTTGACGGAAATACTACACAAGTAGATGCTACATTCCCTGTTGTTCCTGATATGTGCTATACTTTCACCATCAATGATGGTTTTGGAGATGGTATCTGCTGTGATTATGGTATAGGATCTTACAACCTTAGAACTGATGATGACACTATTATCTTCCAAGGAGGCGAATATGCAGATTCTGAAACAACGCAAATTTCTACAGTTGCATTGAGTGTTGATGATTTCTTTGCTAACGGTAATCTTTACCTGTATCCTAACCCAGCTGGAAGCCAGTTGAATATCAAATTAGGTGATACTAATGATTTACCAACGAGTTACGAAATTGTAAATATTTTAGGTCAGTCTATTACGAAACGTACTATTGAAACGAATGAAGATCTTGCGGTAAATACTTCTTCATTAAGTAATGGTGCTTACTTCATAAAAATTACGAAGGACAATAGTTCTGTAACCTTACCATTTATTAAAGAGTAAATTATAAATCTATAATAATTAAGAGAGGGTTGATTTTTTCAACCCTCTTTTTATTTACCCATCTTTATAACTATTTTTACCAAAAATTCAGGTATTGAAATCACCTTCTACACAATCACAGTCGCCAAAAGCCTCGGTTATTACGATCGGTACTTTTGACGGCGTTCATATTGGACATCAAAAAATCATTAAACGACTGGTTAAATGTGGACAAAACAAACAGCTTAATTCTACGGTTTTGACATTTTTTCCGCATCCAAGAATGGTGCTGCAACCTGATTTTGATATTCAACTATTGAGTACTATTGAAGAGAGGAAATCACTACTTTCAAATTTCGAATTAGACACAATCGTCATCAAAACCTTTACGAAGGCATTTGCGAATTTATCAGCTTATGACTATGTGAAAACGATTCTGGTAGATGAACTAAACGCTAAACATATTATCATAGGTTATGACCATCATTTTGGAAAAAATAGAACGGCAAATATTGACGATCTAAAAGCGTATGGACTAGAATTTGGATTCACCGTGGAAGAAATTTCCGTGCAAGATATCAAAGATGTGGCCGTAAGTTCAACTAAGATTAGAAAAGCGCTTATGGAAGGTGATATTGCCATTGCTAATTCATACCTAGGCTATCCCTATTTTTTAACAGGCAAGGTGGTCAAAGGAAAAGGAATTGGTAAAACACTCCAATTTCCTACGGCAAATATTGACATTAAGGAACCTTATAAATTAATACCTAAACCAGGTGTCTATGTTGTAAAATCAATGATTGGAGAATCGAACGTTTACGGTATGATGAATATTGGCAACAATCCAACATTCAATGAAAAAAAACAATCCATCGAAGTCCATTTTTTCAATATTCATGATAATCTTTACGGACAAACGCTTCAAATAGATATTTTACATCGCTTAAGAGATGAACACAAGTTCAATTCTGTAAATGATCTAAAAGCACAGCTTGAAAAAGACAAAATTTATGCCTTGGCATTTATAGCATCATGAATAAATTCCTTTTCAAACATATTGATAACAGTGCCCTTATAGTTTTCAGAATGCTCTTTGGCGCTCTTGTCTTTCTTGAGAGTGCAGGTGCTATTGCGACTGGATGGCTAAAGCGTACATTAATTGAACCTGAGTTTACATTCAACTTTATTGGATTTGAGTGGTTGCAACCACTTCCCGGAAATTGGATGTATGTCTATTATGTGGTCATGGCTCTTTTTGGTCTTATGATTATGGTAGGCTACAAATATCGCATGAGTATGATCGCATTTACACTCATGTGGTCAGCCACCTATTTAATGCAAAAATCATCCTATAACAATCATTATTATTTTCTGATGATCCTAAGCGGTATCATGGCCTGTCTTCCTGCTCATAAATATGCCTCTATTGATGTAATGCAACATCCTGATATGAAACGTATTTCCATGCCTAATTGGTGTCGATGGGTGTTCATATTTCAATTGTTCATCCTTTATAGTTATGCATCGATAGCCAAAATGTACCCAGATTGGTTGGATACGAGTGTCCCGGAATTATTAATGAAAAGCAAAAAAAACTATGCCCTAGTTGGAGATCTTTTACAACAAAAATGGGTGCACTACGGCATTGCCTATGGTGGCATTTTGTTTGATGGATTAATCATACCGCTATTGCTATGGAAGCCAACCAGAAAAATGGCATTTTTTGCATCCATATTTTTTCACTTGTTTAATTCATTCATTTTTCAAGTCGGAATTTTTCCTTATTTATCTCTCGCTTTTGCCGTTTTCTTTTTTGAACCAGAGGTGATTAGAAAATTATTCCTAAAACGTAAACCTCTTTTCACAGAAAACATCGTTTCAGATCCCAATCACGTTCATATATTCAAATTTGTTTTTATTGGCTATTTTGTGATTCAAATCGCATTACCACTACGTCACCATTTTATTGAAGATAACGTTTTATGGACAGAAGAAGGTCATAGATTATCATGGCGAATGATGCTCCGTTCTAAAAGCGGAAACACAACTTACAGAGTTGTAGACAAAGCCACGAATAAGGTCACTCAAATAAACTTGCGAGACTATTTAACGAAAAAGCAGGTTAGAAGTGCGAGTTCCAAACCCGATGTCATGTGGCAATTTTCACAGAGACTTAAAGACATTTATGCTGAAAAAGGTATCGATATTGCAGTTTACATTAGTTCCTATCTGAGTGTTAATGGTCGTAAAAGTCAGAAGTATATTGATTCTAATATCGATATCGCCAATACTGAATGGTCACATTTTAAACATCATGAATGGATTTTACCTTCAAATCTAGACGAGAATAACTGACAATTCCTTAAATTTGGCGTTTCAAAAATGGTTTAAAAGACCATTGAAGTAGACCTGTTTAATACAAAGAAAGCCATGTTACAAGTTGCATTTATTAGAGAACAAAAAGAGGATATTATTGCACGTTTATCTAAACGAAATATTGATGCCTCGAAATTGATTGATGACGTTATCATTTTCGATGAAGAGCGTCGTCAATTACAGACACAACTTGATAATACTTTAGCAGAATCAAATAGCATCTCAAAGGAAATAGGTCATCTTTATAAATCTGGCAAAGCAGCAGAAGCCAATGTCCTAAAGGAAAAAGGCGCTAAATTAAAGGAAGACTCTAAAGTGCTGGAAGACCAACTCAATTCTAAAGCTGAAGCACTCAATGAGCTACTTTATAAAATCCCTAATGTCCCTCACCCATCTGTACCAGCTGGGAATTCTGATGAGGACAATGAAGAGGTTTTCAGAGAAGGTGCTATTCCTCAACTTCACGCGAATGCTAAACCACATTGGGAATTAGTAAAAGACTTAGATATTATTGATTTTGAATTAGGTAATAAGATAGCAGGTGCTGGATTTCCAGTCTATAAAGGTAAAGGCGCACGTTTACAACGTGCTTTAATCACCTATTTTTTAGATAAGAACACAGCCGCTGGTTACGACGAAGTTCAAGTACCGCATTTGGTAAATGAAGCCTCAGGGTTTGGCACTGGTCAATTACCAGATAAAGACGGTCAGATGTACCATGCAACAAATGTGAGCCCTAGCTTATATTTAATTCCTACAGGCGAAGTGCCTGCCACAAATATTTACCGTGATGATATATTGAATTTATCACAATTACCCCAAAAACTCACCACGTATACCCCTTGTTTTAGAGTTGAAGCTGGTAGTTATGGGGCTCATGTAAGAGGCTTAAACAGACTCCATCAATTTGATAAAGTTGAAATATTAAGAGTAGAACATCCCGACAAATCTTATCAAGCGCTGGAGGAAATGGTGGAACACATTAAAAGTATTTTAAACGAATTGCAATTGCCATATCGCATCTTACGCCTTTGTGGAGGTGACCTTGGATTTACATCGGCACTGACCTATGATTTTGAAGTTTTCTCTACTGCTCAAGATCGATGGTTGGAAATATCTAGTGTCTCAAATTTTGAAACCTTTCAAGCCAACCGTTTGAAATTGCGCTTTAGAAATGAAGACGGCAAAACGCAATTATGTCATACACTGAACGGAAGCTCCTTAGCCTTGCCTAGAGTGTTAGCAGGTATCTTAGAAAATTACCAAACAGAAAATGGGATCCAAATTCCAGAAGTATTGATTCCTTACACAGGATTCGATAGTATCTAAATTTGTAGGAATTTTATCTTTATTTATCGTTTAAATGCTAAAAAAACACGTCGTTTGACGAATAATTGGCATTTTTCTTTGTTTTTTAAATAATTATGTAGATGTTAGTCTTCCAAATAAGAAATAACCTACTTATTATGAAAAATATCAAACGCCTAGTACTTTTGGTGACACTCATAGTCATTGCAAGCAAAGTCTTATTATAACGTATTAAATTACTAATACGACCTTAAAAAAAAGCCACAGCAGAATATCTGAATCATTTTGTAAAAAATCGATTAATAGCACATTTATTTTGGTTGGTAATGCCTGAACTTGCGTTTGGGCATTTTTTTTGCTGTTATTTATAAAAACATTCACAATAACTAGGAAATCCTTTTGTTATATTTACATAAAATTGACCATGCAACGCCTTATAATTTACATCGCTTTTTTTTGTTGTGGCTTTTTGTTCTCCCAAAATGAACAGTTAGCTGATGAGTATTTTAAGCGTGGTGAATTCGAAAAAGCACTACTCACCTACCAAAAACTCAATGACAGCAAACGCAGTTCGAAATACATTTATAAAATCATTGAGACCTTACAACAACTCGAGCGCTATGATGAGGCACAAGCCGTCATTGAGCAACGAATGACCGAAATCAATTATCCGGCACTTTTAGTTGAATTAGGATATAATTATCAGCTTAAAGATAGCATGGCTTTAGCCAACAAGTATTATGATCAAGCGCTTTTAAAAGTAGAAGAACGCCCAAGTTACACCTACGGGATTGCTAAAAAATTCGAAGACCATTCTTTATTAGATCGCGCCTTAGAAGCCTATAAAAAAGGGATGGAATATAATCCAGATTTTAATTTCAACATGCAAATGGCTCGAATTTATGGCGAGCAAGGAAATATTGAATTGCTGTTTTCAAATTATATTGATTATATAGAAATAAAACCTAGTTTTTTGAGTAATGCGAAGCGCGCTTTTAGTGATTTTGTTTCTGAAAACAAGGAGAATGAAAACAACCTTATACTGCGAAAATTACTTCTCAAAAAGTTACAATCCAATCCAGAGCCTTTTTGGTACGATTTATTAAGTTGGCTCTACATTCAACAAAAAGAATACAATAAAGCATTCATCCAAGAAAAGGCACTATACAAGAGGAGTCAAGAAAGTTTAAGTCGGATTATTGACCTTGCATTGACCACAGTCCAAGAGAATGAAGATGCCATAGCGAATGCCATTTTTTCTTTTGTTTTGGAGAATTCGCAAGACATAGATACGAGGTTGACAGCGCATCAGTACCTATTGGAAATGGCCATTAAAAATGCGCAAAACGATGATTTTAAAGCAATTGATGAAGAATTTCAAAGTTTATTTCAGCAATATGGAAAATACGAACAGACCATTGCCTTACAAATCGCTTATGGGAATTTTTTAGCCTTCCATAAACATCAACCAAAAGCGGCTAGTGACTTTTTAAAAAAGAGTTTGGAGTTGCAGTTATCGACATTTCAAGAAGCGACAGTTAAACTGAAACTTGGTGATATTTTAGTATTTCAAGAACGCTTCAATGAGGCCTTGATTTATTATACACAGATTCAAGCTAACTTAAAAAATAGCACGATTTCGCAAGAAGCTCGATTTAAAGTGGCTAAAACCAGTTATTATAAAGGTGATTTTGATTGGGCAGAATCGCAATTGAAGATATTAAAATCTTCCACATCTCAATTGATAGCGAACGATGCTTTAGAATTGAAGCTTCTTATATCAGATAATAAAGATGAAGACTCTTTGAGAACAGCTTTAAAACTCTATTCGAAAGCTGATTTGATGGCATTTCAAAATAAAACAGATGAATCCATTCAATTATTAGATAAAATTTTGAATGATCATAAGGGCGAATCTATTGAAGATCAAGCCTTGTTTATGCAAGCGAAACTCTACGAAAAAACACAACAAATCGATAAAGCTATCGGGAGTTATCAATATATCATTGATAATTACAGAAACGATATTTTAGCAGATGATGCCTTGTTCTATCTAGCTGAGTTATACCAAAATCAATTAGATCAACCCGAAAAAGCCAAAGAACTTTATGAGAAAATCATTTTTAATCATGAAGACAGCATCTACTTTATTGAAGCTCGGAAGCGTTTCAGAATGCTAAGAGGAGACGCCATAAATTAATGCTGAACGCTTCCGAACTGAAGATACCAGCAAATTACAGATAGTTGTCAGCAGCAATTCATTCTTAGAAAAATAAGCCTATCTTACCAAAAAAGTCGGAATCCGCTTGAAGACAAGAAATAAACTTCTGTTATTTGCATTTGAAAACTAAGTCGTATTCATTAAACCTATCTTTATGATTATTTACAACGTCACTGCCAATATTGATAACACCATACATGATGAATGGTTGGAATGGATGAAAACGGAGCACATTCCACAAGTTTTAGGAACTGGGAAATTTGAAAAGGCGACTTTATCACAAGTCTTGGTAGATGAAGAAATGGGTGGTATTACCTACTCAATTCAATACCGATCCTATTCCAGAGAAGCGCTTGAAGCCTATTATAAGGAAGATGCCGATCGTTTGCGCCAAGAGGGTTTAAAAAAGTTCGCAGATAAAATGTTGGCTTTTAGAACGGAGCTTCAAATTATTGATGAATATACTGTAAAATTCAAATAACGTGTCAAACAACCACCAAGTAAGGGCTAAAAAACATTTAGGACAACACTTTTTAACCGATGAGTCCGTTGCAAAAAATATTGCGGACACACTGAGCTTAAAAAACTACAAACATGTTCTAGAAATTGGACCAGGTATGGGAGTTCTCACGAAATACTTACTTGAAAAACCAATTACAACCCATGTGATTGAAATTGATACAGAGTCCGTCGCTTACCTCAAAGCACATTATTTAAATTTGGCAGATCGGGTTTATGAAGAGGATTTCCTTAAATACGACCTATCAGAGATTTTCAAAGGAGAACCATTTGCTATTATTGGGAATTTCCCATACAATATTTCTACACAGATTGTCTTTAAAACTTTAGAAATGCGCGAGCACATTCCTGAATTTTCAGGCATGTTCCAAAAAGAAGTAGCCGAACGTATTTGTTCCAAGGAAGGCAGCAAAGTCTATGGTATTCTTTCGGTGTTGGTACAGGCATTTTATGATGCCGAATATTTATTTACTGTTCCTCCATCTGTTTTTAACCCTCCTCCAAAAATTGACTCGGGTGTGTTGTTGCTTAAAAGAAAAACCAATTACACCTTAGCATGCGATGAACAATTGTTTTTTAGAGTGGTTAAAACTGCATTTCAGCAACGTCGAAAAACATTGCGTAACAGTTTAAAAACATTCAATCTTTCAGAT
>JAAEZI010000007.1:0-1396 GCA_018222915.1 Algicola sp.
GTACAGAACTATTAAAACATTTGAGGAAATGGATATTGTGCATCAAATAGATGATGGTACAGGAATCACTAAATATGCGTTGTGTGAAATCGGCTGTAATTGCGAGATTGAAACCGATTTGCATTTGCATTTTCATTGCAATAACTGTAATGAAACCATTTGTTTAACAGAGCATAAGATTCCCCAAATTAAAGTCCCAGAAGGGTTCGTTTCAGAAAATGTAAACTTGGTGGTAAAAGGAATTTGTGATAAATGTAGTGGACAATAATTGCACTTCCATTGCAAGTGATTTTAAAATAGCTTTGTACTATTAATAATTTAAAAATGAGAAAAAAGAAAGTCAATTTAAGAGATTTAAAACCAAATTCGGAAGAGCAACATAGTCACGATGATGGTCACAATCATAGTTGTAATTCCAGTAATATAAAAGCCTATATTCCAGCAATCATAAGTTTTTCAATGCTTATTATTGGTATTGGGGTAGACTATTTTGATGTTACCTTTTTCAAGGATTGGATTCGCATTATTTGGTATAGTATTGCTTATTTGCCTGTTGGACTTCCTGTTGTAAAGGAAGGTTGGGAAAGCATTAAAAAAGGTGATGTGTTTACAGAGTTCTTTTTAATGTCCATTGCAACAATTGGAGCATTCATAATTGGCGAATATCCCGAAGGTGTTGCAGTAATGTTGTTTTATGCAGTTGGCGAATTATTCCAAAATGCAGCAGTAAACAGAGCAAAAGGTAATATAAAAGCTTTGCTTGATGTAAGACCAAATGAAGCTTTGGTTTATCGTAACAATGATTATGTTTTGGTAAGTCCTGAAACAGTTGAAATTGGCGAAAAAGTGCAAGTACGTGTAGGAGAAAAAATCCCTTTAGATGGTATTCTACTTTCCGACAAAGGTTCATTTAACACAGCTGCATTAACAGGCGAAAGTAAACCAGATACTATTGCAAAAGGCGAAAAAGTATTTGCTGGAAGTATTAATATGGATGGAGTAATTGAAATTGAAACCACCAAAGAATTTAAAGATAGTTCCATTGCTCGAATTTTGGATATGGTACAGAACGCAACAGCTCGCAAATCTAAAACAGAATTATTCATTAGAAAATTTGCACGTATTTATACGCCAATAGTTGTGTTTTTAGCAATAGGAGTTACGTTTCTACCATACTTTTTTGTAGATGATTATGTATTTAGAGATTGGTTATACAGAGCTTTAATTTTCTTGGTAATTTCTTGTCCTTGTGCTTTGGTAATATCCCTCCCGTTGGGTTATTTCGGCGGATTGGGAGCAGCTTCAAAAAACGGAATTTTATTTAAAGGCGCTTCCTTTTTAGATGCAATGACCAAGATAAATACTTTGGTGATGGATAAAACAGGAACGGTTACTA
>JAAEZI010000007.1:1406-57128 GCA_018222915.1 Algicola sp.
CGGTTACTAAAGGTGTTTTCAAAATAAAAGAAATCAAAGCAATTGGTTTGGATGAAAAAGAGTTTATGAAGTACCTGATGGCGATGGAAGAACAATCCACTCATCCTATTGCAAAAGCTATTTTAGAATATAAAGATGAAGGCGCAGATTATGAGGCTTCCGAAGTTACAGAAATAGCAGGAAAAGGTTTAAAAGGTATAGTAAATGGTAAGACTGTTTTAGTTGGTAATAAAGCCCTAATGTCAGCCAATAATATTAAAGTTTTAGAGGAAACAGAAACTATTGTAGAATCTATAGTATTAGTATCTATAGACAATGAATTTGCAGGTTATGTTGTCATTGCAGATGAATTAAAAGAAGATGCAAAAGAAACAATTACAGCCTTACATAAAGTTGGTATTAATAATATAATGATGCTTTCTGGAGATAAGGATTCCATTACCCAGCAAGTAGCAAGAGAATTAAATATTGAAAAGGCTAAAGGTGGTTTGTTACCAGAAGATAAATTAAATGAAGTTGAGCTTTTAAAACAAAATCCTGAAAACAAAATTGCTTTTATAGGTGATGGTATTAATGACGCACCAGTTTTAGCAGCAAGTGATGTAGGAATAGCAATGGGTGGTTTAGGAAGTGATGTCGCTATTGAAACAGCAGATGTTATCATTCAAACAGACCAACCTTCAAAAGTGGTAAAGGCGATTAAAATTAGTCGTTCCACTCGCAAAATTGTATGGCAAAACATCATTTTAGCATTTGGAGTAAAAGTAATTGTATTAATTTTAGGTGCAGGTGGTTTAGCAACAATGTGGGAAGCAGTTTTTGCTGATGTTGGAGTGGCTTTATTAGCGATCTTAAACGCTGTACGATTACAGAAAATGAATTGGGAATGAATATCGGAACAGAAATAGATTTTCTATAATTTTTAACTATTGATAATCGAGAGTCCAACGCAAAAAAGCTATACACATTCTCAGTCGCATTATCCCCACTGCACCAAAACTGCAAAAAAGTATGTCTTTACTAACGCTGAATGACAATCTGAACGGAAAAAAAAGTCAGTGGGTAACAACGTGTAAAAAAAATAGCTGTTTAATCGATTAATCGAAAGAAAATGAATAATTTAAAGGTCTGTTTTTTTTCCGAAAAATTAGTGAGTAAAATCCGTTACAACTCATACGCGATTCCTTCGTAGCACATTTGAAGTGTTAAATGCGGTATCAAAAGTCTGGAAAAATGATATTCAGAATAATAAAACTACGGTAAATATGGAATATGATTTTTCTAAACTCAATGACAGAGAATTTGAAGCATTAGGAGCTTCAATAATTGAAAATATTTTAACCAAAAGAGTTGAAATATTTAAATCTGGTAGAGATGGCGGAGTTGATGGTAGATTTTGGATTGGTAAATCGAAAGAAGGCATTATACAATGCAAGCACTATATTTCAACACCATATTCAACATTAATATCTAAATTAAAATCTGAGGAATTAGCAAAAGTCAAAAAGCTTAAACCTGCGCAATATATATTTATTACTTCCAAAAAATTATCTCGTCAAAATAAGCAAGAAATAAAAGCAATTTTCCATCCTTTTATACTTAGGGAATCAGATATTTATGGATATGAAGATTTGATTGGATTTTTATCAAAAAAGGAAAATCAAGAAATCGTTGAAAGAAACTATAAATTATGGATTACTAGCACTTCTGTTTTAGACTTAATTTATAATAATGCTATAAAAGGTAGAAGCGAGAGTACCATTAGAGAAATTGAAGAAAAAGCTTATAAATATGCTATAACAGAAAATCACAGAAAAGGATTAAAAATTCTTGAAGACAACAATGTTGTTATAATGACTGGAGAACCAGGAATAGGTAAAACTACTCTTGCTGATAACCTAGCTCTTTATTACGCAGCGAAAGGATATGAGTTTTGTGATATAGAAGAAAATATTAGTGAAGCTGAAAGTATATTCAGAGAACGAGAAAAGAAGAATATTTTATTTTACTGTGACGATTTTTTAGGAAGCAATCTATACGATGCTATTAACAACAAAAGAGATTCGCATATTGTTAAATTTATCAATAGAGTTCGTAAGGATGATTCGAAAAAATTTATTCTCACGTCTCGTACGACTATTTTAAATAAGGCATTTAGTTTAAGTCATAGGTTTCAAAATGGTAACATTCGTGAAAACGAGTTTTTACTAAGAGTTGAAAACTTAACTAATGTTGATAAAGCCAAAATTTTATATAACCACATTTATCATTCAAATTTAAATGACGTATATCAAGATAAGATATATCAAGATAAGAGATATAAAGTGATAATTAGACATCGCAATTTCAACCCTCGTATAATAGAATTCGTAACTGATTCTGGAAGAGTTGGTCATATCCCACCTGAAGAATATTGGAAATACATTATCAAAAGTTTAAATAATCCAGAAGACATTTGGGCGGATTATTTTCAAAACCAAACGGATGATTGTGTTAGAGCTTTAACATTTTTGACTGTTTACAATAATGGTAAAATTTCAGAAGAAGAATTAAGACGTTCTTATAACACATTTTTAAATATTCATAACGTAAATCTTGGTGACCAAACTGATAAAAGTTTTGAAGCAGTAAGAAAATTGGCTACAAAATCACTGTTAAACAGAAATCAGATTGATGAGGATAAATTTGAATATGTTTTGTTTAATCCATCCATCGCTGATTTTGTTCTTGAATCGTATTCGGATGACAGTAATTTAATATCTAACATTATAAAATCTTTGGAGAACGAAATCTCTATAGATTATTTAAAAGCTTTATCAGGACTAGGAAAGAAAATAAATAGTTCAAATCTAAAAAGGATTCAAGAAAACTTATTCGATTTCTTCTTTGAACGAAAATTAAATGAAGAAGATTGGGATTTTTTAATATTACTTTCTTTTTTAGATTTTTTCAATGAAAAAACAAATAAAAGAATCGAACGCTTTCTAAATACATTAATAGAATCAGATAGTCCTAATGGCAATAGATTATGGGAACTATTAATAATTCTGACAGAATTTGAACCCCAAATAGAATTTAAAGATTTTGATTTTTTACACAACTTCATAGAAGATGTTTTAGATGAGGACTCATTGAGAGAGCTTTTTAATTTTATCGATACCTATAACATAGAAGATAAGCATATTTTATTTCAAGCTCAAAATCTTATAGAAAATTACTTAGGTAGCATTGTTGACAATAATGATTTAGATGTGGACTATACTAAGCACATAAATGAATATTACTATTCAGAAGGTTATCCTGAATTTGATATTGATTTAAATGGTATTGAATCAGAAGTTCAAGAAAGTCTTGACTATTATTTAGACGGTTTCAATAAGACTGTATTAGAAAAAATTGATTTTGATTTATCAAGATTCGTGTCAAATTTGAATGTAGAAGAATTGGCAATGAGGTTTTTCGAAAGTTACGAGCCTGATTATGAAGATGATTATAGTGGAGGGTATTACTCTGGCTCATCATACGAAGATGATATAGATGAAATTTTTGAACGTTCATAAAACAATAAAATTTGAGCTAAATAACTCGCTTATTACTTGTTGGATCTTAGATTCATATTCAAGCCATAGCTTTAATCAATTTCAAAAAATCACCTTCTGAAAAATTAAATAAAAATGCCTAAAATTTTAATAACTGGAAATGGATTTGATCTTAGCTATGGTCTGCCTACTGCATATCATGATTTCATTAATATTCTAAATAAAATAGAAAATAATAATAATACTGTATCATTTGAAGCATTATACTCTTCAATTAATTCATATGATAAAATTTGCAGGACTTACTACGATTTTGAAATAAATTTAGAAAAAATTGAATTATTAAAGGATGCAATTAAAAAAAACAATTGGTATAAGTTCTTTAGTGATGAATTCAATATTGAAACTTGGATAGATTTTGAAAACAAAATTGAGTTTGTAGTTAAAACAATATTTAATTCAATGGAGGATATCCAAAACAAAATATTTTCAAATGGATCTGTTCCAACAGATGATTTATATTATGGTCGCGACCTTTTTAACAACAACATAGAATCAATCCAGGTTCTTACAAAGTTTAATCTGATTTCTTTAGATGAGACTCGAGATAATTTAAATTTGAATAAAGAATTTATTGTTCGAAAGTATGGATATTATATTAAAGTAGATATTGATAAGGTAACTAAATATCTTTATTCTGAATTATACGATTTTAAGAAAATATTTAATTACTATTTTGAAACATTTGTGTTTCCATTATATGATAATTTAAAAATTGAATTATTTCCTTTTATTTATAAAAGTGTAGATAGACATTACACTTTTAATTATACGCCAACCTTTGAAAGGTTTACACGCGCTAAGAAAATTACTAGCTATATTCATGGTAAAGTCAATTCAAAAACTAATCAAATTGTTCTTGGAATAGATGAAGTGCCATCGGATAGTAAGTATAGAAAAAATTTTTTACCATTTACAAAATATTTTCAAAAATTAGATAATAAAACAGACTATCTTTTCATAAAAGAATTTGAGAAAGAGCAAAATTCAAATTATATGTTTTTTTTCTTAGGTCATTCGTTAGACAAATCAGATAAAGATTATATCAATGAAGTTTTTGATTTTGTAAATAATTTAAATGCAAGTATTAAAAATATTATAGTACTATATCATACTGAAGGAGCGAAATCTCAGTTGTTACTCAATCTACTTGATATTCGTGGAAAAGAAGATATTCAAGAATTAATGAAAACTAAAATACTGAAGTTCATACCTATAAATTCTAATCAATTTGAGATACTACTAAATACTGATCTTACTAACTCGTCAAATAACATTTCTGTATTTTAGCGTTTCACAACACCGAATATAATTTTTTCATAGTTCTAGTCTACTTATCAAAATCCTCACGGATTTTCTATTCCGTTTTTATTTGCTGAATTAATTGTTTAACCACACAGCAAACTATCTGACTATTATCAAATCACACTTTAAGTGTTTAAGCGTTGTAAATGCGGTATCTTGCTAAAATGAATTCATCGAGAATGAATTCTTGAAATTCTTTAAACTCATCTGCTGCATCTAATTCCTCTATTGCTTTAAATAGTAATTGACGGTAATATTCTGCTTGGTATTCAAGTCTATTTATTTCTTTTAAAATTTGTTTAGAAACTGAATTGTTTTCATCTGAATTGATTTTACTTGAATTTGTGGTGTTTTTCTTCATTTAAATATTTTAGTAATTAATGTTAAAATATCAACGAAATTATCAACCATAAAACAAAACCCTTGTATTTACTGACAATACAAGGGTTAATTGTGGAGTCGGAGAGAATCGAACTCTCGTCCAAACAAGCTATTAAAGAGCTTTCTACACGTTTAGTCTTTCCTTGTTTTTTAGATGTCAGGCTGGCAAAAGACAACCTACCTAACACTTAGCTTTTAAATCTCGACCGTACATCAAAGCGCTATACGATCTTAGTTAATTTTTACGATGCCTCTAAATAGAACGCCACTAACCAAGGCTTTCTGGAGACATTTAGCCTTCCTACCTAGTAGGAACTAGCACAATCTTACTGTAATTCAGATTACGCAGCTAAAGCGTAGTTATTCTCGCCGTTTAAAAAGTTGACCTAGCCTTTTACGTGTCTCATGGTCGTTACACGACGTGCTTACCGTTTAATGAGTCTCGCTGTCAAAACCAGTCGACCCCATTTTAGGTAATCATGCTGGCGTTCCCTTTCAGGTCAGGCTCTCGGCAGTCGCTCTCTTTGAGGAGCTCCAACAATGCCTCCATCCTTAACGCAAACACCTCCAAAAAACGCACAAACGTTTTAAGGATTGCGAATTTACAAAAATACTAGTGCAAAACCCATACCAAGCTGGTTTTAATAGTATTTTAAGAAAATATGTCAGTACAAACCGTTATTTTTAAAGTAAAACAAAGCCTTATGATTAAAGAAGGGACAAAAGTACAATGGCCATGGGGCAACGGCACAGCCTCGGGAAAAGTCAAAGAAAGTTATACGCAAAAAGTGACTAAAACCATCAAAGGAAATGAGGTGACGAGGCACGGCGAAGCAGGCAATAAAGCCTTGTATATTGAGCAGGAGGATGGGACGCATGTCCTTAAAAGCGAAAGTGAAGTCACACGCACTGACTGATTCTTGAACACCACTTGCTAAAGCCATAAAATCCGCTTATTTTCGTGCAAAATTATCAGTCATGAAATTCGCTATTATAAAAGAACGTAAAAACCCACCAGACCGACGCGTGGTCTTTTCACCCGAAAAACTGGCAGAAGCCCAACTGGCATTTCCTCAAGCAGAATTTGTTGTGGAGTCTTCTGATATTCGTGTGTTTTCAGATGATGCCTATCGCGAAAAGGGATTTACAGTGACCGATGATGTGTCGGATGCCGATGTCATGATTGGTGTGAAAGAAGTCCCTATTGATGCGTTGATTCCGAATAAAAAGTACTTCTATTTTTCACATACCATTAAAAAGCAACCCTACAATCGGAAATTACTCAAGGCCATGCTCGATAAGCATATCGAAATGTATGACCATGAGACCATCGTTAAAAAAAGTGGCGCGCGATTAATTGGTTTTGGTCGCTATGCAGGATTGGTAGGCGCTTATAATGGGTTTCGAGCTCTGGGTTTAAGAGACGGACTCTTTCAATTGCCAAAAGTAGAAACGCTTACCGATTTGGAAGCGGTAAAACGCGAATTGGATAAAATTACCTTACCGAATATCAAAATTGTATTATCAGGAACCGGGAAAGTCGCCATGGGTGCCAAAGAGATATTAGATCATCTCAAGATTAAAGAGGTGAGTGATGCCTTGTATTTGACCTCGCAATTTTCAGAACCTGTCTATTGCATGATTGACGTCATGGAGTACAATAAACGAAAAGACGGTAAAGTAGGGGACAAGTGGGCATTTTATAAAGATCCCAGTGGCTACGAAAGCAACTTTATGCCGTATGCCAAACAATCCGACTACTTTATAGCTGGCCATTTTTATGGTAATAATGCCCCGTACTTATTTACGAGAGCCGATGCTAAACACCCTGATTTTAGAATTAATTTGGTAGCTGATATTTCCTGCGATATCGACGGACCCGTCGCTTCAACGATTCGGCCATCCACCATAGCCGATCCGTTTTATGGTTATGATCCAACTACCGAAAGTGAGGTGGCTTTTGATGCAGATAAGGCCATAACCGTCATGGCTGTTGACAATTTACCATGTGAGCTTCCCAAAGATGCGAGTGAAGGTTTTGGTGATATGTTTTTGGAAAGTGTGATTCCTGCCTTTTTTAATGACGATGAACGCGGGATTTTAAAACGTGCAAAAATCACCACTAATAATGGGCAACTCACCGAACGTTTTAAATACCTGCAAGACTACGTGGATGGCAAGTAAATGTCAGATTCCGTTTAAATAATTTTATGTGATAAGGCCTTGACGAGCCAGTAGGAAACGGCTAAAAAGGAAGCGAAAGTTAAGGTGAAAACCCAGGCTTCAAGGTTTGGCTCTATAATAAGTATAACGGCATCAACGATGATGTCTAGCGGCTGATGCAAAATTTCCCAAGAATTGTAACGTAAAAAGCGTCCTAAGTAAACGCCAAAAGCAGATAGCCCAAAAATACCTAGCATTAATGGCGTCATAAGCTTTGGGTGAAGGTGTTGTTTTAATAGCTTTTCCATATCAAAAAGGGAAAGAAAAAATAGGAGTAACCCGTTAAAAGCAAAGGACATAATCACCAAAATATCTAACCATAAAAAATGTTGATTGGTGCGTGTTAAATGCAATAAGTCGGTCACAATGTAAGGGGCGTTCGGTAAGAATAGCAACCACACACCAAAGGTGAGGAATAAGGTTACCTTATGTAACTTAATTTTGCTAGAAATTAAGGTGGTAATAGCAAATGGGATGATGGCTAAAAATAAGTTCCATACCAGAAATAATAAGTAAAAGGATTGATGAATTTTAATTCTAACCATCAATAAAATGATGCTTAGAGCCATAGATACGGTTAATAAGGATAAGATTTTAAACCGGTTGAGAATGAGTGTTTTTATGGTGTCCATATAATTTTGATTTTTGTGTCAATTAAGAAAATAGTGATGACGCCTAAGAAGTAGGCGATAAGGTCGGAAATTTCAAAAGTGCTACCTAAAAGAAGCACAGCCAGCTGACGATCTCTCAAATGTAAATAGTCTAATAGGTTGACAAGTTGTAGGAATTCAATCGCGAAGGCAATACCTAAAACCACGATGGCGACCACAATAGGTGTCGTTTCAATCATACTACGGGTGGCACAATACATCAGGATGACGACCAGATAATCGCCAAACGTATGTCTGATAAAACCGTCTTTAAGCCAGATGGCGATGGCTACTTCAACTAGAAATAAGAGAAGGCTCGCTACGAAAAAAGTTTTATGAAACTTTAAACTCATGGAATATCAATTGTATCACCTAAATATTTTGGTTGGACATCAAACAATACATCTAAAGATGCTTTCGCTCTCGCTAGGTATTCTCGAATTTGTACCTTTAATCCATAGCTTCCAACGATGGCTTGAGCATTATAAGCAATGGCATTGATATCGTGGTGTTTGGCCAAATAGACGGCACGTTCATTGTGAAATTTTTGTGAGATAATGGTAATGGAATCTTGTCCGAAAATAGCTTCTGATCGAATCACAGAATCTAAAGTTCTAAAGCCTGCATAATCGAGTATGATGCGATCTTCAGGGATGCCATGCGCCATAAGATCCTTTTTGAATGTTGTAGGCTCATCATATCGCTTCCGACCGTTATCTCCACTCACTAATACATAATCGATTTTTTCCGCATTGAATAGTTTGACTGTGGCATCTATACGATAGCGGTAATAAAGGTTAATTTGACCATTGGGCAAATATTTAATTGTTCCTAAAAGTAATCCTACCTTGTTTTTAGGAATATCAGAGACACTATCATAAACGTAGCTTTCGGCCTGATGGCTAATCATTTTATTCGTAATGATTAATCCGACCAAGAGCAATGCGCCAAGTAATAGGGACATTTTTAATATTTTTTTAAGTCGTTTCATTTACTTTTGTTTTTGACAACCAAACCCAGGCTTGATTGGAAGTTATAAAGGCTGATGTGAAAAAGGCAATAGAATACACATCAAAATTTGAAGAAATGATCCCAAAGGCGCTTATCCCAAAAGTCATTATCGCATAAAAAGGATAATAGACCTTAAAGATATGTCGCTTGTCAAATCCTTTCTTTTTGCCCATCCAAAAAAACGGACATATAGTGGTTAAGATACAAAGCGTACTTACCATAAATACAGGTATTAATGTTAAGAACATTATTGGGATAGTTTGTATATCTATGCCTTCGGTTGCTATGATGAGCCAAAGAATTACAGCGGCTAATAAGCATGATTTTGCTATGACAGTAGGAAAATTCATGGCGCGGTCGTGGTTTGTTGTTGAGACTCCAGTTGAAAGGTTTCCAATGAATATTCCTGCCAATCGTGCTGTTGGTGTTCACGTAGGTTATTTCGATATTTCGTGGCGATCCTATTTTTGGCAGATTCAGGTATGTCCATCTTATCTTTATAGTAGTATAGTAGGTTTGCATTGCGATTAGAGAGGTTGAGTAGGTAATGAATATCGAAAGACTCAGCGACATTTATATTATAGTCTGTTATGAGTTTATCCCAATTTAAAGCACTAGAAATGACCAGAACGGCGAATGCTATTTTGGTATTCATTCTGAATAAATAAGCGAGATTTTTTAGTTGGAGCACTTTGAAAAATGTTGTGACTAAACCTACTAAAGCCAAGAACAAATAAACGTGAACGCCAATGCGCTTATAGGTGAGACCAAAAGCCGTAATGTAGTTGTGGTTTTTGATGGCTATCAATACAATAAGTGAGACATTTAAGATAATCCATAAGTAAGTTAAACGCTTTAAATTCCGATTTTTACTGTAGAAATTGAGGTCACCTCTAAAATAATATAGGATAATTAAAATGGCAATAACAATCGAGGCAATGAGTGTGTTTATACCAGTGTGAACTTGATTTGAAAGCTCAGAGGCACGGGTAATTTCAGCTGTGAATAAATAGGTAATGTCGGTGACTATATAAAACACGAGAAGCGTGTTTAAAAGCATGAGGAGTGTGGTGCCAATTTGTTTTTCTTTTCTTAGCTTTTCTTCTGAAATATGATTTGGTGGACGTAAGTCGTTAGAGGTGTTTTGATCCTGTGAGGTGGCTGGTTCCACACGAACAGGTTTGGAAATGTTTTGAAAGAGAAAATAGCCTAATACTGTGAATAGTAGCCATTGGAGATTGATAAAACTAAAGTCAATCTTAGAGATAAAATCACTGAACATAGGGTTGCCATTTTTGTAGAGCAAAGTGAAAGTGATTATAAAGATGAGCGGAATGCCAATCAATTTTACCAAGTGCAAAACATCGATGTCTTTTTTTATTTTAACCTTTTCATCCGTCTCATTTACTTCGAAATTCCTATGGAAAAATCCTGCAATGGTACTGTACAAACCATTGAGCCAAGTTACATAAACAGAGGTGTGTTGCTGTGAAGTGGCGCCCACTAACGTGAAAAAGACAATGCAGTTAGCGATGATGGACAAGCTCGAACCTTGCACAAATACGACAACGGCCGTAAGGGCATAAGTGACGCTTAAAAAAATAAGTGACTTATGTCGAAATATTTTGGGATTATGAGCAATTAAAATACCAATAGTACAGATGGAAAAAATAGAAAGGTTTAATCCGAGAGATTTTTCAAAGAATAAAATACTAAAGAGAAAGGAGGCAAGAATAAGAATGGCTTGTTTCATGATGAATGGTTTTAAAGTACTTTGTATTTCAAAGTAAACGTGTAAAAAAAATGATTTATTGTTTATTGATTAATTTTTCTAGTGCTTCTATATGGCTTTTAAAGGCTGCTCTTCCTGATTTGGTCGTCGCGTAACGCGTATTCGGCTTTCTACCTATAAACTGTTTTTCAACGCTGATGTACTCTGCTTTTTCGAGAGCTTTGGTATGGCTTGCCAAGTTGCCATCAGTCGCACCCAGTAATTCTTTGAGCGTATTAAAATCGGCATATTCATTCACCATAAGAATCGACATGATTCCCAATCGGATGCGATGGTCAAATACTTTATTGATGTTGTTGATGATGCTCAAAATGCGTGTTCTGTTTTAATTGGGTACAAGCTGACTTTATAAGTTGATCTTAGAGGCTTAACTACCTGCCCAAGGGGTTCCGAATAATCCTACAGCAAGTTCGATCCATATCAGTGCTAACACCGTCAAAAGACTCAGTACCAAAATGATCCGACTTTGTCGTTTTTTAATGGTCCTTAGTATCAATTCCACACTAAAGGCGGTTCCAAATAACAAGATTGCGGCTAGGACAAAATCAGATAGCGTCCAACGGACAGCTTCAGAAAATTGCATCCCAACCAAAGGTATTAAAAGTACAAATACTGCGACTCCCAAGAGACTGTATAAACGTTTATTTTGTATGAACATAATTTTGATGTTTAGTTTTGTTTGACGTCATATTTAAAATGCATGATACTTCCATACACAATATGCATGATGCCGAATCCTAGGACCCAGAACCAAAAGCCATAGCTAGGAATTAAAGCGCAAATTAAGCCTAATATCACCTCAGTGTAGCCAAGATACCTAATATCACCTAAACTATATTTTGAAGCGTTGATTAATGCTAATCCGTAAAAAATCAACATCAATGCAGCAGTATGCCCATAGCGTTCTTGATTTATAATGATTAGAATATACAAGCCACCCGTTACTAAGGGTATCAAAAAATTAATGAGCAATCGCTTGGAGGAACTATCCCAAATTTTCTCACCGTTTTTCTTGGCTTTTTTGGTGGTCATATAAATTCCCGTACCAACACTCATCACAGCCACGCCTATAAGAATAGCGACACAAATTCTAAAAATGGTCCCATCTAATATGAGATAACCTCGCACAGAGTTGGTCACCAAATAATAGGCTACAAAAGCACCAATAAGCGCATAAATTCCGGCAAGAATGCCAGATAGACCACTTAGAGATATAAAACGTGACGACCGATTCATCATGTTTTTAATCTCGTTGATATCTTCTAAATAGTTTTTTGATTCCATAAAAAGTACTTTGAAATACAAAGTAAATAAATTTTATTCAATTTTCACTACTAATTTTTTGTTAATTTTATGTTCTGAAACATCGCCCTTATGAAGCCAGCTGAAGCGTATATACTAAAGCAACCGGAACCCTATAAATCCATTTTGTTGCATTTGCAAATGCTTATGTCTTATACGTTTCCACAAGCTGAAATGTTCTACAAATGGCGTATACCTTGTTTTTATGTAGAGGGCAGACCTATTTGCTATTTCAATCAAAGTAAGGATTATGTGGATGTTGGTATTTGGCATTCCGCCCATCTAACAGCCTACGAAGAACATTTAGTGTCAGAAAATAGGAAAGTGGTGAGATCGTTGCGTTACAAATCTCTATCAGATATTGATGACGAACTTTTTATTGCCGTGATGCGAGAGGTGGCAAAGCATCCAAACACATCGTTTTTAAAATAAAATTACAATTCTTTGTACACAATATAGTTCTCAAAAACCATCCCTTTAAAAGATTTTTTCTGCTTTTTTTCTACTTCATAGAAATGAGAATCGAAGAAATCCAAGGCTGTAATACTGACATCAGATTTGATCATGTCAAATCCATTGATGGACACTCGAGATTCCATAATGCGCAATAATTTAGACGCAATTGTTTGACGCTGGAAATCTTTATGTACAAACAAACCATCTAAGTAATTGCCATTTTTTAAATAGGCGAATCCGACAATCTGCTGATGCACTTCCGCTACAATAAAATATAAGTTTGAGATGCGATCTTTCCATTTGTCAATGTCGTCAGCACCTGATGACCAAATTTCTACTTGTTTTTCGGAGTAGTGTTGTCTATTGACCGTTCGGATGGTGTCCCGAAATAAAGCCGTTATTTCAGGAATATCCTCTAAAGTGGCTTCCCTGATTTCCATGTGATCTAACATCGTTTATAACTGATTTACGGTGTTTCTGATAGACACCAAATTGGTTAATAATCGTTCTAGATTATCTAAGTGTAACATGTTGGCTCCATCACTTTTCGCATTGGCTGGATCAAAATGCGTTTCGATAAACAAACCATCTACATGGTTTACCACACCTGCTCTGGCAATCGTTTCAATCATTTCTGGTCGGCCACCTGTCACACCAACACTTTGATTTGGCTGTTGTAACGAATGGGTAACATCCAAGATAGTGGGAGCGTATTCACGCATGGTTGGAATACCTCTGAAATCTACAATCATATCTTGATAGCCAAACATTGTGCCTCTGTCTGTAATCCATGCCTTATCACTACCGGAATCTTTTACCTTTTGTACGGCATGTTTCATGGCTTCCGGACTCATAAACTGTCCTTTTTTAAGGTTGACCACTTTCTGTGTTTTCGCTGCAGCAACCACCAAATCAGTTTGACGCACTAAAAACGCAGGTATTTGAAGGACATCAACGTATGCCGCGGCTTTTTCAGCATCCGAAACTTCATGGATATCTGTCACTGTTGGAATATCAAACGTCTGTGAAACTTTCTGCAGAATCTTTAAAGCTTTTTCATCACCAATTCCTGTAAAACTATCAATTCTACTACGATTGGCTTTTTTGAAACTACCTTTGAAAACATATGGGATTTCGAGCTTGTTGGTAATGCTCATAACTTTTTCTGCGATACGCAAAGCCATATCTTCGCTTTCAATAGCACAGGGACCACATAAAAGAAAAAAGTTGTTGGAATTGGTGTGTTTTAATTTAGGAACCTCTGATAACTGCATTTGGCTTGAATTTTCAATTTCAGCAGCAAAGATACATATTAAAAGCTTCTATTAAGACTATTTCTTATCATCCAAAGTGCCATAATGAAATTTGCAACAACAAATAGCCCACCATAAAACACAAATTGCTTAGTTTGAATTGACAAGTTAACGATGTTAAACACATCTGAAAGATAAGCCAAAATCATATAAGAAGAGAGACATACAAAGGTCATTCCCAAGGTGAAATTAAGCTTGTTATTGGGTTTTATGAGTTGCCATAAAAACGGTATTCCAAATAATAAAATAGGATATGCTTTAATGCCTTCACTTTTATTGAGGTCCGTGAACCAGTAGGCTATGACCACTAAAAAATAGAGGTAAGGCACAAATTTTGAGTAGGTGTTAAATCGTTCCATCTGTCTGTAGTTTCAGATGTAAATGGCCTATTAAATAGGTTGGTTCTTTGGTCATTTACTATTAATCAATCATAAAGATAACGTTGGTAGCGATTCAAAATTATATTGATTTATAGTTATAACATTTAATTAACTAATTGCTGCAATTTAGTGCTATTTAGCTTGTTCTTCTAACCGTGATGAGTTCTTGATATCCAGCTGATTAACCAGATACTTCTGAAATTTTAAATGCTGTCTGGTTTTATTTTTAGTAGAATCAATATTTAAACAGAATTTAACGTACCTTTGCACGCTTAAATTAAGGCATCATTATGGCTAATATTAAAAACATTGCAATTATTGCACACGTAGACCACGGTAAAACGACCTTGGTTGATAAAATCATGTATCATTGTCAGTTGTTTCGTGAAAACGAAAACACAGGAGATTTAATTCTCGATAATAATGATTTAGAAAGAGAACGCGGTATTACTATCACGTCTAAAAACGTTTCTGTAGTTTATAAAGACACAAAAATTAATATTATCGATACACCTGGTCACGCCGATTTTGGAGGTGAAGTGGAACGTGTACTGAATATGGCTGATGGTGTTTTATTATTAGTAGATGCGTTTGAAGGACCAATGCCTCAAACACGATTTGTATTGCAAAAAGCAATTGATCTTGGATTAAAACCTTGTGTGGTTATAAACAAAGTCGACAAAGAAAATTGTACGCCTGATGAAGTTCATGAAAAGGTGTTTGATTTAATGTTTGAATTAGGTGCTGAAGAATGGCAATTGGATTTTCCAACCGTTTATGGTTCGGCAAAAAACAATTGGATGAGTGACGATTGGCAAAACGAAACTGAAAATATAGAGCCACTTTTGGATATGGTGATTGAACATATTCCTGAACCAAAAATTGAAGAAGGCACAACGCAAATGTTGATTACATCCTTAGATTTCTCATCATTTACAGGTCGTATTGCTATCGGAAGATTAACGCGAGGCGAGTTGAAAGTCGGACAAAATATTTCGTTAGTAAAACGAGATGGCAAGATTGTGAAATCGAAAATAAAGGAGCTTCATGTTTTTGAAGGTCTCGGGCGTTTAAAAGTGGACGAAGTTCAAGCTGGTGATATTTGTGCGATTGTTGGTTTAGAAGGTTTCGAAATTGGTGACACTGTGGCGGATTGGGAAAACCCTGAAGGTTTAAAAACGATTGCCATAGATGAACCAACGATGAGTATGTTGTTTACAATTAATGATTCACCGTTCTTCGGAAAAGACGGTAAATATGTGACGTCGAGACATATCAAGGAACGTTTGACTAAAGAATTAGAGAAAAATCTAGCGCTCAGAGTTGAAGACACCAATAGTGCCGATAAATTTATGGTGTACGGACGAGGTGTTTTGCATTTATCGGTATTAATTGAAACCATGAGACGTGAAGGTTATGAGCTTCAAATTGGACAACCACAAGTGATCATCAAAGAAATTGATGGTGTGAAATGTGAACCTGTTGAAGAAATGACCATAGACTTACCAGAAGAAGTATCTGGTAAAGCTATTGAAATGGTGACTATGCGTAAAGGTGAAATGCTAAGTATGGAAGCCAAAGGCGAACGTATGGTGTGTGAATTTATCGTGCCTTCAAGAGGTATAATTGGTTTGCGTAATCAGCTTTTAACAGCAACTGCAGGAGAAGCCATTATGGCACATAGGTTTAAAGAATATCAACCATTAAAAGGTGGTATTCCTGAACGTCAAAACGGAAGTTTGGTGTCTATGGAAAATGGTCAGGCCATCCCTTACTCCATTGATAAATTACAAGATCGTGGGAAATTCTTTATCGATCCAGGAGAAGATATTTATGAAGGTCAGGTTATTGGTGAGAATTCTCGAGGTGATGATATGACCGTTAATGTGACCAAAACTAAAAAATTGAGTAACGTACGAAGTGCTGGTGCTGATGATAAAGCGAAGATTGTTCCAGCTATTAAATTTTCTTTAGAAGAAGCCTTGGAGTATATCCAAAAAGATGAATACGTGGAAGTAACACCAAATCATTTACGACTGCGAAAAATCTATTTAAAAGAAGTGGATCGTAAACGAAATAAAATTGTCTAACAAATGACAATTAAAAATTAAAAGAACCTAAGGAATTAGGTTCTTTTTTTTATGCCTTTATTGAGGTTTTTCGATCGTATTTTTAGGATGCATGAACGCATGTATCAATACGAATAGCACGAAAAAAATCACCCAATCGTTGTAGAACGTATAGCGCTTGACGGTATGTATACCAATGGCCACAACAGCTATATTGGCAAAAAGTAAAAGCAATCCCAAAGCCATAGCAAGGCTGGCATGAGATGTCGTTCTGTATACTGAAATCATCGCTGCTAACAATAGCATGATCATTAGTAAAAAATAGCGCGCATTTCCAAAGGCATGAATGACGTTTTTGAGGTATAGTTGACACCAAGGTTTGAAATTATCTAATAACAACGGCATAGCCATTTGCCTGGTCAATTGGTCCACTTCTATAAGTGTTTCATTGTAGGAAAGTTGATTTCCGACATGACTTTGTGCTACTGGCAAAACAGTTTCATTGGCAATGGATGTATAGGAGTTAATATAGGGTAAACTCGTTTCAGATTGGTACGCTGGATCTAAATGGTAAATATTCAAATGTTTACGTTGTAGTGCTTCGTAAACTTTATTGAAATACTCTTGTTCGCTTTCTGAAGTAAAAACAGTCGCGTCTTCCTCGTCTGCTACATATAAAGGAGCTGAAATTACCACAATACCAGTCCATGGTGTGCTTACAAAATAATCATGTTTGAGACTATGGTAAGATTTGTCGGCTAGTGAAGTCAGAAAAGGAAGGCATATGAGTGCGATAAGAAGCCAAGTGTTTAGTTTGTACGACTTTGGTCTATATGAAATGTAAAACCAAACTAACATAGCCACAGGTACTAAATATAAGAATTGGCTTCGTGTGAGCATTAGGATAAACATTAGTGGTAATGCGAATTTGAAATCTTTAGGATTTTTAGTGAGTGTGATACACATGAGTTGTGCAACAATGACCAGATATAACGGATAGGCTAAGGCTTCAGACAAAATATAATTAGCAACGAGATGATTGTAAACGTAGGGTGTTAACAATAGGATTGTTAGAAGCAAGTACCATAGGTTATGAAGATGAATGACTGCTTTAATTTTTTTGATAAAATAATCAACAGCTAAAAGGCCTAGTAAGGTCTGTAATATCACAATAGCAGTTTCGAACCAAGATCCAAAGACCAACTTTACCGTATTTAAAAAAAGAGGATAAGCAGCTGATCTGATGATAGACATATTCAAGTATCCCTCAGAGTCTGGAAGGTACATTGCTGAACGTGAAATACAACAAATAGCAACAGCAATATATATAAAAAGCGACGACCATTTATAAAGTGCTTTTACTAGGGTTTTGTTCATAATCACAGTAACTTTAGGTAAAATTAAATAATAATTTTAGTTTTATCATTGCATAAAAGCACTATTGTTGACAAACAGACCTTTATATAAGACCGCAGATTATACGATTTTTAAGTATGATTCGAGTTATAAAACAGATTGGAACGATTTTATAGACCGATCCAAGAGCGCTACTTTTTTATTTCACCGTGATTTTATGGAGTATCATCAAGAACGCTTTGATGATTTCTCATTAATGCTCTTTCATTCCAATGAATTAATAGCTGTGTTGCCAGCGCATAAAGATGGTCCGTTCGTTTACTCCCATCGAGGGCTGAGTTATGGCGGATTGGTGTTTTCGCACCAGACAACACGTGATGTAAAGATCAGTTCTTTTAAAGTGCTTATGGCATGTCTCAAAAAAAATGATGTGCTGTCTCTTGAAATCAAGAAATTCCCAGATTTTTATGGTAACGAATTTGATTTTACCGATACTGAGCTTTTAACACATTACAAAATTGAAATACTCCAACAGTCGACCGTTTTAGCACTGCCTTATCATTCCGATTATACCATTCACAAGACGAAATTGAAACGCTTTCGAAAATTAGAGTCGAAGGGATTTGAGATTCGTACGGGTTTCTCTGAATTTGAAAGGTTTTGGAATCAGGTGCTTATTCCTAGACTCGCGGAAAAGCATCAATCTAAACCGGTTCATACCTTGCAAGAAATAGAATATTTGCATGGCTGCTTCAAGGATCGCATTTTTCAGTATAATATGTATCATGGCGATGATATTTTAGCTGGAATAACCATATTCAACAAAGGCACTGTTGTTAAATCCCAATATGGAATAGCCACAGCCAAAGGCGAAAAGGAATATGCTTTGGATATGCTTTTTGTATATTTAATTCGAAAATATGAGACCGATGGAATGCAATATTTTTCCATGGGAACAGTTGATGATAATTCTGAATTGGGAATCAATGAAGGCATGCTGAAACAAAAGCAAGAATTAGGTTGCAAAACCTATTCCCAAGATATCTTGAAAATACAAATTGATGATTAAGTTCTTAGATTTAAACAAAATCAACCAGCGATTTGAAGACGCATTTGCCGCTCAATTCAAATCCTTTCTCAACTCAGGATACTATATCAAAGGCGATGAGGTACGTTCCTTTGAAAAGAATTTTGCAGACTATTGTGGAACGAACTATTGTGTGGGAGTTGCAAACGGATTAGACGCGTTAACCCTCATTTTCAAAGGTTATATTGAATTAGGTAAGCTAGAGATAGGTGATGAGGTTTTAGTGCCTGCAAATACCTATATCGCGAGTATATTGTCGGTAATCAATGCCGGTTTAAAACCTGTGTTTGTAGAGCCAGATGAAGCCACGTTTAATATCTCAATTTCAGAGATTGAAAAACACATCACGCCTAATGTGAAAGCAGTGATGGCCGTTCATCTTTATGGACAATTAGCCGACATGAAAGCGATTAATGCCATTGCAAAATCACATGGTTTATTGGTGATTGAAGATGCTGCTCAAGCCCATGGAGCATTAGCTACTTCCGAAGGTAAGAAAGCAGGAAATCTGTCTCATGCTGCTGGATTTAGTTTTTACCCTACTAAAAATTTAGGAGCCTTAGGCGATGCAGGAGCTGTAACCACGAATGATGCTGAACTGGCTGATTGCATCAGGCTGCTGCATAATTACGGCAGTTCAAAAAAGTATATCAATGAAAAATTGGGTATCAATAGCCGATTAGATGAATTACAAGCTGGCTTTCTCAATATAAAACTCCATGAGTTAGATGCAGATAATGACAGACGACGAGAGATTGCACGTCGATATATCCAAGGGATCAATAATCCTAAAATTAAGTTGCCGTACTATTCAAACACAGAGGATCATGTATTTCATGTTTTTGTGATTAGGGTAGAGGATAGATCTCATTTTATGAGTCATTTAGAGCAACACAACATCGGGTATTTGATTCATTATCCCAAGCCACCACATCATCAAAAAGCACTATTGCCATTTAAATCTCTATATTTGCCAATAACGGAATCCATTCACAGGACGGTTATAAGTATCCCTCTTAGTCCTGTAATGACGGATAGTGACATAGAAACAATTATTAATGCCCTAAACAATTATTAATTGAAGAACTTAATTAAATACATTAATACTAATGTATTGTTTAAAGTTGCGCATCTCAATTCAGCAACTATTGTTACCAAAATCATAGCTGGGATATTAACTTCCAAGGCGATTGCTATTTTTATTGGTGTTGAGGGTATGGCACTTATCGGAAATCTCAGGAACTTTTTGAGTGCGGTTCAATCTATTTCTATCCTCGGTTTTTACAATGGTGTTGTTAAAACCATTGCTAAGGTTAAGGATGATAGTAAAAAGTTGAGTGAGACCTTGTCTACGGCTTATTACGTCTGCTTTTTCTCGACGGTGATTATGGCGTTTCTGTGTTATTACAATGCCCAGTTTATTAACGACCTATTATTTTCAGCCAACTACAATTATGCGTATGTCATTCAGGTTTTAGCGCTCGCACTGCCATTTTATGCGTTGAATATGATGAGTTTTTCTATCATGAATGGCTTTTCTAATTATAAAATGCTCCTCATCATTAACATTATAGGGCAAATTTTAGGGCTATTGGTGACCTTACTTTTAATCTATGAAGATAATATCGATGGAGCCCTTGTCGCTGCAGTTATTGCACCATCACTTATATTTTTAATCACCTTGGTTGGTATTATCAACAGACGTAATTTAATGACGTATATCAAAGTAGATCATATACGCTTTAAAATATTAAAGGTTTTTGGACCGTATGCTGCTATGGCTTTGGTTACGGCAATTGCTGTTCCATTAATTTCTATTTGTATCCGTAATTATATCATCTCAGAAATAGGGATCAAGGAAGCCGGTTATTGGGAAGCCATGAATCGAATTTCTGATTACTATTTGATGTTTATTACATCTATTATCACATTGTACGTTGTGCCTAGGTTTGCGGAAATTAAAAGTAAAAGAGAATTTAGAAAAGAAGTGTTAGGGTTTTATAAATCGGTGATGCCTATTTTTGGTCTAGGACTTTTGATCATATACCTGCTGAAACCTTATATCGTACCATTAATTTTTTCGGAAGAATTTCAACCCGTTGAAAATTTATTCTTATGGCAACTTTTAGGAGATTTTGTCAAGGTCTTGTCATTAGTCATTGCCTACCAATTTCTTGCTAAAAAAATGTTCACGCACTTTATTATCATAGAGGTATTTCTCGTGATCATGCTTTATATTTCAAGTGTTTATCTCATTGATGTATTTGGTGTTGAAGGCGCAGTAATTGGTCATTTTGTAAGCTATTTAATGCATTTTGGTATTGTGTTGCTTATTTTTGGAACATCGCTCTTCGGAATTATTCCGGATGAGTATAAAGAATAGTAACTCAAAATGTAGTTTATTCATACGGATGCTATAATGAAACAGCGACTCACACACTTTTTTGTAAACAATCCACTTCTCAAGGTGGCGAGTCTCAATTCTGTTTCTGTTGTGTTAAGAATTTTATCAGGATTAATCACCTCAAAGCTTTTAGCGATTTTTGTAGGGCCATCTGGTATGGCTTACATTGGAAATCTCCATGATATTATTAATTCTGGTAAGGCCTTTTCTACGCTTGGTCTTGGTAATGGTATTGTGAAATATGTCGCCGAATTAAAAGACAATACCATAGAATTAAGCAAGTCTTTATCAACCGTATTTTATTTTATTTCGGGTGCCGCATTGTTGATGGCCTTCTATGTTTTTTTTAACGCACAAGCCATTAATGATGCCGTTTTTACACGAACTAATAATTATGTGTATATCATCAAACTTTTGGCTTTAATCCTTCCATTGTTTGCGCTAAAAACGTTTGTGTTTTCCGTGATGAATGGTTTGTCTAAGTTTAAGCGGATTCTTCGCATCACTATCATATCGCAAATTATTGGTGTGATTTTAAGTGCTTTTTTAATTTGGAAAATGGAACTGAAGGGCGCATTAATCGCTATTCTGGTCATTGAAATAGTGCTGTTCATCATTACCATGTTGAGTCTATCTGATGTTTGGCGTTATTTTAAATTAATAGCCTTCCACCATATTAGTTTTAAGCATGTTAAGAACTTAGGTGCCTTTACAATTATGGCACTATTTTCAGCAACCGTGTTACCAATGGTGACCTTGTATATTCGGAATTATTTAATTGAAGGCTATGGCGATGATATGGCCGGATTTTGGGTAGCGATGCAACGTATTTCAAGTTATTACCTCATGTTTGCTACCTCGTTGATAACCCTTTATATACTGCCCAAGTTTTCAGGAATACATACAGATGGCGGATTTAGAAAAGAAGTTATTGGATTCTATAAAACCATTGTACCATTGTTTTTTTGCGGATTGGTTCTAATATATGTGTTGAGGAAGTGGATTGTAACTATCATATTTGATGAGGGATTTCTACCAATGTCGGATTTGTTTTTATGGCAGCTTTTAGGAGATTTTATTAAAGTATTGTCACTCGTTTTATCTTACCAATTCTTGGCAAAAAAAATGGTGAAACACTATATTGCTGTGGAATTATTAGCCATTGTGACCTTATTCTTAACAAGTATTTTCTTTATCGATACTTATGGATTGGTCGGTGTTGTTAAAGCACATTTTGTATCATATCTCATTCATTTTACTATCTTGTTGTTTGTTTTCAGGAAACCACTCTTTGGTAAACTAACAAATAGCATTTAATAACAATGATGAAACGTGTAATAGGTAGGTTGTTTATGGGAACTAAAAAGCTTGTTTTTAGTTTGTATTCCAATAATTCCAGAATTAACGGATCTTATAAAGCCATACAACCAGTTGTTTTAAGAGGAAAAGGGAGCATTCAATTTGGTCAAAACGTTCAAATTGGCGTGGTCAATGCACCGCATTTTCATTCGTCTTATGCTTACATAGAAGCACGACATGAACACTCTGAGATAGTGATTGGAAATCACGTCAGTTTTAATAACATGTTGTCTATAACCGCGGAGACGTCTATTCAGATCAATGACCATGTGCTTATTGGTTATAATTGTCAGATTATTGATAGTAACTTCCATGACTTGCATCCTGATAACAGACAGCAGACAGATCCCAATCCCGAAGGTGTTATTATTGAAAACAATGTATTTATGGGAAATAATGTCACTTTACTTAAAGGAGTTGTTATTGGTGAAAATTCGGTAGTGGCTTCTGGTGCAATGGTGACAAAATCCTTTCCAGCGAATGTGATAATAGGAGGAAATCCAGCAGTGATTCTAAAGAAGTTAGATTAATTCTCTGACCATTTGGTCACATATGTCTTGGCAATTTTAATATAATCATGCTCTTTTTCAATAAAGGCACGTGCCTGCTTTGAGATGGTGTCGATAGCATCGGGATTGGTAATGAGCCATGCCAACTGTTTAACAAGTTGTTGCACATCGGGTTCCGCATTAATGGCGACACTATTGGGTTCCAAGTCGTAAAAATCTAACCATTCTTGTTCGGCACCTGTAAATACAACTTTTCCTTTAGCCATAGCTTCTAAAGCGTTGTAACCTTGATCATAAGCATATACTTGATCCATCACAATGTGGGCGCGATTGTATAATTCGATGTATTCATCGTAAGGAATATCTGTGGTCGTGATAATTTCTACCTGATCCTTAAACTCCTGTTCAATTTTCAGTAAGGCTTTTTCAAATAAATCATTCCCTTTTTTAAAATAATGGGCACTATTGATACCATGAAAAATTATTATTTTGTCTGTCTTGACTGGAGGAATATAGTGTATGATGTCTGTATTAACTGGGTTTGGAATAAGTCCGAGATACTTCGAATGACCTTCTAAAGGCAAATGATAATCCATGTCTGATGCAATCACACCATTGATGCGACTGTAGATGAATTGGTGCAGTGATTTTTGCGCCTCCTGTAAATACATGAGTACTGGATAAAAGTCTTTTTTTGAAATTTTACCATTGAAATAAGGGGTCAGAATGGAATATTTGAACTTTTTTTTCATGGCGTAATCCACACTTGGAAAATCACATCCACACGATAATAGAAAGACCTTGTCGTTATTTTCGAAAATAAATTTGAGGAGTTGCTCTTCAATTTTAGGAATGGTATTGAACGCCTTTTCATTGATTAACTGAACGATATCATAGCCTTTTAAGTTCGGCTTTTGGGCATTAAACTGACGTTGTATCGATAAGGACTTGAGATCAATTCCGAAGAAACGATGCAACATTTTTCTGAGTATGTTTAACGGCCCTTTTACAAATTGATGCTTGAGTTTGATATCTACAGGATAGTCTTTGAACCCATCACCATCACCAATGATTACGACTTCGTGTCCTAATTGCTCGAGACCTTCCTTTAAAGAATTATGTAATCTACTAAACTCACCAACTAATAAAATCCTCACAAATACTATATATTTACAAACATAAAATTGTTCTTATCAAAAATATGATAAATTGACAGATGCCACAATGAAAATATGTATTGTTGGAATTTCCTTGGCTAAGGGAGGTGCTGAGCGCTCTATGGCTATGCTAACCGATATGCTGACAGAAAAAGGGTTTGATGTGCATCTTGTCCTGTTATCGGATATCATAAATTATCCGTTTTCTGGTACTTTGTTTAATTTGGGACAGATTAAAAATACCTCAGGTAACGCCTTACCTTTCAGAGTGTCGAGATTTAAGAAGCTTCGAAAATATTTGAAGTCTCATCAGTTCGATTATATCATTGATCACCGACCTAAAAACGACTACCTTAGAGAAGTTTTTTACAAAAATTATATCTATCGTGGTATGAAAACAATCTATGTGTTGCATAGCTCAAAACAAGATTTTATAGTCAAAAAGGTACCTCATAAATTCAAGAACATTTTTGGTAGTAATTATTGTAATGTAGCGGTTTCAAGATATATAGAAACGGATATTTTAAAGGCGAATGGCATTGATAATGCAACGACAATTTACAATGCTTATGATCCTCAATGGAAAAATTATGATTTGTCAAAGCCTGAGAGTTTGGGTGATAAAACCTACATTTTATCTTATGGTAGAATTGATGACAGCATTAAAGATTTTAAATTTTTGATGGATGCATTTGACAAGTCCGAGTTATGGCATGATGCGGTTTATCTGGTCATATTAGGAAATGGTAAAGATCAAAACATGTTGGCATCATACGCAGCTTCAAAAGCCGCTAGTGAGTTTATCCTGTTTCATCCGTTAACACCTAACCCCTTTGCCTATGTTTACAATAGTAAGTTTGTGACTTTAACTAGTAATTACGAAGGTTTTCCAATGGTTTTGTTAGAAGCATTGTCGTTAGGAATACCTGTGGTATCTTTGGATATCATTTCAGGTCCAAATGAAATCATAGACAATAAAGTAAATGGTTTATTGGTTACTGAAAGAAAACCAGCCATTTTCGCTGATGCCATGAAGCGAATGTTTCAAGAAGCAGCCTTATATGAAGGGTTTAAATTACGTGCAGTCCAATCGGTGGCACAATTTTCGAAACAGGAAATTTCCGAGAAATGGGAAAAATTATTGAAGAATGAATAAGTTAGAGCACATATCATGGATTGATATTCCAAAAATTAAGGACCCAAGAGGTCATTTAGCAGTCATTGAAAAAGATTGTATTCCCTATACGATTAAACGCGTGTATTACTTGTTTGATGTACCGAGTGATGCCTACAGAGGTGGTCATGCACATAAGTTGCAATCGGAACTTCTCATTGCAGTAAGCGGCAGTTTTGAAGTGCTTTTAGACGATGGTCATAGCAAACGAAAAGTCATGCTTAACAAACCCGATAAAGGCTTGTTAATTCCCACTGGTATTTGGAGAGAATTAGAAAATTTTTCGGCAGGATCTGTTTGTTTGGTATTGGCTTCTGACGAATTTGATGAAAATGATTACATCAGAGACTATCAGGAGTTTTTGGATTACGAAGCCACATGATATGCTTTTTTACCACTAGCAGACTTTATCTTCAACAGCATTTTTAAGAGCCATTTTGGGGCATCGATTAATATCTGATGTTTTAGGGATAAGTTTTTTTTCGAAAGCGCATTTCTATAATAGTTATAAGACGCCGTATCATCATTTAATTTGCTTAAAATCGCTAAAGAAAATCGGTTGCGATCTAGAAATAATTTGAGGTATTTATTCGTGTTTTCTTCATCATAATACTTGTCAAATTTTGGTTTAAGACTGAGATTTGTTGTGGTATTGGATAGACTCTCGCGATTATATACATAAAACACCAATACTTTATTGATGAAAACAATGGGATAGTGCAAGCCTATTCGGATCCAAAAATCAGTATCCTGACCGGATGCTATTTGACGGTCGAATACACCAGTGGTTTTTAGAATTTCCTTTTTGAATACCGCTGTGGAACCGGAAAGTATGGTGTGTTGTTGACTGGACTTAAAATAGTCTAACACCAACGTGTCTGCATCACTTTTAAAACTATAAGTTACAGGAATGATCTTTCCGTCATACAAATGAGCCAATGCCGTTGTAAACACACATTTGTCAGGATGTACTACGGTTGCTTCGTGGATGTATTTCAGAAAATCTGGATCCCAAATATCATCACCGTCCAACAAGGCAATGAATACGCCTTTTGCGGCTGCCATACCATTGTTTCTGGCCACCGAGGCACCGCTATTCTGTTGGTCAATGATTGTAAGTCTCGCATCCTGAAAGTTCTGTATCAGTTTCAAACTGTTATCTGTAGAACCGTCATTCACAATGATAATCTCAAAATCAGTGAATGTTTGCGCTAATACAGATTCCAGAGTCTGAACAATGAATTTTTCTTTGTTATAAATCGAAATGACAACTGAAAAGAAAGGCTTCATGGGTTGAGATCTTTATAACAAATGTAACTTAATTTATAGCATTGAAGTAGCATAATGCTTGGGTGTTTCCCTAACAAATTTTTGGTTATTGGCGCTTTCAATCTAGGATACATGGCTGATAATAAATAGTTGATTCGCCAAGTTTTTATCAGCTTGAATAGCTTTAATAAGCTATTGTCATTGGCTTTTAAACTGGTGTCGGATTGAATGTGCAGCAAAGTTTCTATAGACTGTCTCACTTTGTAGAGATAATCTTTACTGGATTCCAGACCAAAATGATAGACTTCATTATCAATATGATGGACCGCATAATTGTTGGTTTTAAGAGCCGCTCCAAAATAATTATCGTAGCCATAACTCCTTTTGGAAACTTGAGATGTAATGATATTGAATACGCTTTTTTTAATGAGGTAATTGGCTGAAATAACGACCTTATAAGGTGTTTTGTTCCTGATTTTGGCAGGTACTTGCTCTTTAGATTTGCCATAAGACCATCGTAGCATTTGATTGGCTTTCGGAGGTTCAGACTGATAGGCAAACCCTCCGTAAACAGCGTCATAGCCAGAATTTAGATAGGTGATGTAATTTTTAATAAAGGAATCAGACTTCGGAAGGACGTCAGCATCTAAAAACAAAATCCAGTCGTACTGTGCTCTACTGGCCAATGATTTTCGTGTAGCTACTCGTCCATTATTAACTTCAGATATATAATAATGGGTGAATTTGAGTTGTGATATTTCAGAATTTAAGGAGCTAATGTTTTTTTCAGAATTATCGTCCATACAACATATCTCAAAAGCCATATGAGAATCAGTTAATTGCTCGTGAATGGTAGTCACCAGCAAACGAATATCATAGTTATAAACGGGTATAAGTACCGATAGCATGCTTACATCTTAGGATTCAAAAATACACTTTTTATATCAGAGCAAAACGCTTCTTTTTCAATTTAGATGCCTATTTTGGTACAGTAATTGAATTCAAGTACCCATGAGACAAGTATTCATATATGTCATTTTAATTCTTTGGGGTTGTCAACTGCCTGCCCAAGAGGTTTTTCATGTCTTCCCTAAGACAGACCCATCAACGCCAGGAAGCGCCTCTGGTGATGGTTCTTTAGATCGTCCGTGGGATTTGCAAACGGCCTTGACTCAAAACACTGATGTTGTCAATTCTGGTGATACTATTTGGTTGCATGAAGGCGTTTATAACGGTCGTTATCTATCAACATTACAAAGCACAAGAGCCAATGAATTTATTACGGTATCTGCTTTTAAAAATGATAAAGTCACGCTGAACGGTAATGTGGACTCACCACGGAATGTGGTACTGGATGTGAGAAGTAAACAAGTTATTTTTAAAAATTTTGAAATTACGTTTTTGGGATCTTATTCGAGAAATGAAAAAGATAGCAAATTCAAAGCGTGTACAGGTGTTCAACACCTCAATGGAGAGCATAGTAGGTTCCTCAATTTAATAATTCATGACATACCAGGTTTAGGTTTTGGCTCATGGAAGGATGCAGGCGGTTCCATTATCGAAAACTGCATCATTTTTAATAATGGGTATCTCGGTAAAAATGGAAAAGGTTTGGGAGAAGGTATTTATGTACAGAATAAAACAGACCTTACGAAGCTGATTAAGAACAATATTATTTTTGGTAACTATTACAAAGGTATTGAAGTGTGGTCTGCTGGTAAAAGAGCGACTTTTGAATTTGTAAAGCATATTACTGTTCAAGATAATATCTTGTTTAATAATGGGTTGTCGTCTGGATTTCATCGAGATAATATCATTGTTGGTACGGCAGATAGGAACGGTATAAATATTGCCAGAGATATTAAGATTCTGAATAATGTCATGTATCATAATGCCAATTTCACAACCAAAGAATTGGCGAGAGAAGCCCCTTCTTTAACCTTAGGTTTTAATAAGAATGCGCCTATTGAGAATGTGACAGTTAGTGATAATATCATTTTGGGTCGATCGAATACACTGCGGATTTTACATGCGAAATCATTGACCTTTTCGAATAACACGGTATTCACCGGTTATGTGCATTTGGGGCTTCAGACTTTAGACTATGCTCACGATTGGAATTTCAACCATAACCATTATTTTGTGAACTACCCAAGACCACCTTATCGCATTATAGGTGATAAAGATCATGAATTTGAATCTTGGACATCGACTTTTAATATTGATCAAAATAGCACGTCGTCACCCATAACATCGTTTGATCTTAATCCGGTATTGGCATTGCATCCCTATCGTGATCATCCCAATAAATTCAATGTGGCCTTATTCGATAAGGAAGGTGATATGGTCACTGTAGATTTTTCAGGAACCCATTTAAAACCTGGACACGCATTTACGATTTACGACGTTGAAAATCCGAGAGACATTTTGGTTTCAGGAAAGCTTCCAGCCAATTACAAAGTAGCAATCCCAATGGCTTTGACTGCGTATGCCGAACCGAAATTCAGTCCGAAAGCAAAAAAGACCTTGTCTAATTTTGGTGTCTTTGTTGTTGAATTTGATGATGAAGCGCCTAAGGAAATACCTTCTCAGAAGCAACGTAATTTATTGAAACGCTTTTTTAGTTGGTTCCGATTTTAGTAGGAGTTTCCAAGTGATTGGTTATATTTACATGACTGATTATTCACCTCATGAAATTTTACAAAAACTTTATTGTTTTTTGGACCATCGTTTATCTAGGTATTGCGTTTATCGGTAGATTTACTTCGTCTCATAAGGAATATTTTCCTTTTTTTAGATGGTCGCTTTATTCTAAGACACCAAATACCATGAGTCAAGCTTATATTATGGTGACACGTGTAGGTGATTCTACATTTCAAGAGGCTCAAGATGTTAGGAACTTGTGGGACTATCATCATGTTAATGCTGTAGATCTTAATTTAATAGTTCAGGATTTTTTTAAAACGGTAACATCAAAAACTGATTTTAAAGATCACCAATTATTCAATGTGCTTCCGGAAAATTCTGATTTTGAACTTTATGAGCTTTCAGCAGATTTGAGTCTAGAAGATTACAAATCGAGTCAAGTCACTAAAAAAATATTACTCTTTAAAAACGGCGATTATTATTTTGAATGAATTATTGAAAGATCATATATTTTGGCGATTCGTTATTGGTAAAACGTCCGTATTTGAAAAACACAAAGGTGTGTTATACGATGGTATTAAGACAATCATGTCTTTTTTATATCCCATTTTATTCGTGCCTATATTTATTCATTTGTTTAACATTAATGCCTTAGCTAGCTCCAAACTTGTGGAGCCGTTATGGCCAGTATTCTTTCTGGAGCAAGCACATTTATTGGCAGTTTCCTATATACTTCAAATAAGTTTAATTCTCAGTGTACTCGTTGTTACAATTAAGAACACGCAGTTTATGAGGATCTATGTTTTCTTGAATTATTTTCTCTTTGCCGCTTTAATAAGTTCTTTCGGTAAGATTAATCATGGCTTACATTTTTTGCTCATTCCATTGTTTTGCTTTGCGTTGATACCAAATGAAGGACGTAAACATTTTAAGGAAAAGACGATTTTAATGTATTTGAGTGCTAAATTCTTTTTGTTGGTTGCCTATAGTTTAACCGGATTTTGGAAATTATTTTGGGGAATTATTGAATACTTTACAGAGCAAGTAAGTCTATTCTCTCCTTTATCTTTTCGAAATATTTTGATTGCCCAATTTGAATTAAAACCCGTGACATTTTTGGGAGAATGGCTGATTGAGCATTACATCATTGGTTGGATTTTATATATCGTCGTTATATATCTTGAGTTGTTTTCAATAGCGATATTTTTTAAACCAAATTTGTATAAAATCTGGGGCTTAGCCATTATAGCCATGCATGCTGGATTGGCATTGGTTATGGATGTGAATAACTATGTCGCTGTTTTGGTACTGGTGTTTTTATTGGTACTGTCACCATTCAATAAATCGACGTCCATAAAGGATACCATCAAAAGTTTACCCATACTAGATGGGTTTGCCTACTTCAGGTCTAGAAAACGGTTTTAAGACTTACGTTGAACAACTTCAAAAACCTTGTTTTCATCGCATTTCAATGTTTTACTAGGGTATTTCAACAGTAAGGCATAGTCATGAGTTGCCATTAAAATGGTATTTCCGTTTTTGTTGATATCTCTTAAAACTTCCATTACCTCTATACTTGTTTGTGGGTCCAAATTACCAGTGGGCTCATCGGCTAAAATCAGTTCAGGATCATTAAGTAGCGCTCTAGCAATGGCGATTCTTTGTTGTTCACCACCAGACAATTCATGCGGAAATTTAAACCCTTTGGTTTTCATCGCCACTTTATCCAAAACCTTTTCTATACGTTCCTTGATTTTGTCTTTCTCTTTCCAGCCAGTAGCTTTCAATACAAATTCTAGATTTCCATTGATGGTTCTATCAGGAAGTAACTTAAAGTCTTGAAACACAATACCGAGTTTCCGTCTTAAAAAAGGAATATCTTTTTCCTTTAATGTGCGTAAATCGTAATCCACAATATGACCTTCGCCTTCCGTAAGTTGAAGATCGCCATATAGTGTTTTCATAAAACTACTTTTACCGCTCCCAGTTTTCCCTATCAGATAGACAAAATCACCTTTCTTCATTTCAAAATTCACATCAGATAGCACCATACTATCTCCTTGATAAATAGAGGCATTTTTGAGTTGTAAAACAGTTTCAGAATTCATTTGTAAGTGGTATTAATAAGCGATGTAAATGTATTATAAAAACCACCAACTACCAATACTGACCAATTTAAATTCTGAAAAATTAACTGATTTACGCTTGTTCACTGGTAAGTGATTCTCTTAACCCTTGAAATGATAAGCTTTTAATAAGTGGTGTATAATTATAGCACGATTCTTGCGTTATAGATGGGAGATAAATTATCTTTGACATCAATTAAAAATGAATTTAATGACTTTCAGAAATATACGTTTTTTGCTGTGCTTCCTATGGTTTGCTTCCAATATTCATGCACAGCAATCTGCAGCTTATACCAATGATTTGGTGGCTTATCAAAAAGCCTTGACGCTTTATAATAATAAACAATATCAGGCAGCTCAATCCCTGTTTGAAACACTAAAGGATGACGCACCGAATGAAACTTTAGAATCAGATTGCGCTTACTATATTGCGAATTGTGCGGTCAGGTTGAATCAGCAAAATGCAGACGATTTGATCCAAGAATTTGTAGAAGACTATCCTACTAGTACCAAGCGTAATACGGCCTTTTTAGATGTCGCTGATTATTATTTCGTGAATGGCAAATATGCGTATGCTAGAAAATGGTATGATCAAGTTGATGAAAATAGCATTGGACGGTCAGAGCGTGATAAATTCAATTTTAATTATGGTTATACCTTGTATTCAACAGGAGATGAAACAGGAGCCAATAAGTATCTGAATCGGGTAGTGACCTCAAAAGAATACGGTTCTCAGGCTAAGTATTACATAGGATTTATGGCATATGAAGGTGATGATTATGATAAAGCAAATACCTATTTTGATCAAGTAAGTGACCAAGAGAAATACAAAGAAAAGTTGTCTTATTACCAAGCTGACCTCAATTTTAAATTAGGGAAATTTGAGGAGGCCATCAAATTGGCAAAGGAGCAGGTAGATCAAAGTAGTCCGCAAGAAAAATCGGAACTGTCAAAAATCATAGGAGAAAGTTATTTTAATCTCGAGCAATATGCAGAAGCCATCCCTTATTTAAAAGCCTATAAAGGAAAACGAGGAAAATGGAACAATGTCGATTATTACCAGTTAGGCTACGCCTACTATAAGCAAAGTGATTATGATAGTGCCATTTCTGAATTTAATAAAATCATCGGTGGTGATAATGCAGTGGCACAGAATGCCTACTATCATTTGGGTGAAAGTTACATCAATCTAGATAAAAAAACAGAAGCCTTAAATGCCTTCAGAAATGCGTCTCAAATGGATTACGATTTAAAAATCCAGGAAGATGCATGGTTAAATTATGCAAAAATTAGTTACGATATTGGAAATCCTTATCAGTCGGTCCCACAAGTTTTGACGAGTTATTTAGAAAAATATCCGGATACGAGTTATAAAGACGAAATTGAAACCTTACTCATTGATTCTTATATCACCTCAAAAAATTATAAGGAAGCGATAAAGCTGTTAGACAATAAAAAGAGTTTTGAAAATCGGGTTGCCTATCAAAAAGTAGCTTTCTTTAGAGGTATTGAACTGTACAATGAAGGAAACTACAATGAAGCAAGCACATTATTTGATGCCTCTATAGATGAAGCGAAAGTGCCACTTTTTACAGCGCGTGCGACGTTTTGGAAGGCAGAAAGTGATTACCATCTCAATAATTTCAATGATGCATTGATTAGGTTTAAGCAATTTAAGCAGTCTGATGAAGCTAGACAATTAGATGAAATTGACAATATTGATTATAACATCGCGTATACCTACTTCAAATTGAAGGATTATGGTCAAGCCACATCCAATTTTCAAGCTTTTATAAACGATCATAAAGACGATAAATTACGATTGAATGATGCCTATTTGAGATTGGGTGATGGTCATTTTGTCACCAGTAATTATACGCAAGCTATTGCGGCATATGATAAAGCCATTGCGCTCAATGAGATTGAAAGTGATTATGCCTTTTTTCAAAAAACAATGAGTTATGGTTATATCGGTCAAGGATCTCAAAAGATCCAAGGACTAGAATCCTTTATTTCTGGATTTCCGAGATCTTCCTTACGGGATGATGCGATGTATGAACTTGCTAACTCCTATGTTAAAGCTAATGACATACAGAAGGCCATGAACTTGTATAATACTTTGAATTCTGAATACCCTAATAGTGTGTTTATTCCGAAAGCTTTGTTGCGTCAAGGTTTGGCGTATTATAATGATAATGATAATGAACGTGCCTTGAGTAAATTTAAAAAAGTCGCTCGTGATTTTCCGGCAACAGATGAAGCAAATCAAGCAGTATCAACAGCGCGCCTCATATATATTGATTTAGGCCGAGTTGATGAATATGCCGCATGGGTAAAAACATTGGATTATGTTGATGTGACCGATGCAGAGTTGGATAATACCGCTTATTTGGCCGCGGAAAAGCAGTATTTAGAAAATAATACGGATAATGCGATTCGTCAATTCAATAAATACATCAATGAGTTTCCAAATGGTATTCATGCTTTAAAGTCTCATTTTTATTTGGCAGAGCTCTATTCAAAAAAACAGTTGCCAGAAAATGCAAGGCCACATTATGAGTATGTAGTCTCCAAACAAAAAGGAGAATTTACAGAACAAGCCGTTGTAAAATTATCAGAAATTTATCTTAATAATTCCAATTGGGACAAGGCTATTCCATTGTTGAAACGATTGGAGAACGAAGCTGATTATCCGCAGAATATCACTTATGCGCAATCCAATTTGATGCAGGCTTATTATCAAAAAGAAAATTATGCTGAAGCTGTAAATTATGCTGAAAAGGCACTTCAGAATTCAAAAATCGATAATAAGATCAAGAGTGATGCACAAATTATTATCGCGCGTTCTGCGATTAAAACTGGTGACATGACTAAGGCGAAATCGGCTTATGCACAGGTCGAAAAAATTGCCACTGGAGCACTTGCTGCTGAAGCTTTGTTTTATAATGCTTATTTCAAACATGAGGAAGGTCAATTCGAATCGTCCAATACAACGGTTCAAAAATTAGCGAGGGATTACAGCAGTTATAAATACTACAGCGCAAAAGGATTAGTGGTCATGGCAAAAAATTACGATGCTTTAGGAGATGCGTTTCAGGCTACATATATCCTAGAAAGTGTTATCAGTAACTTTTCTGAATTTGACGATGTAGTTGCAGAAGCAACAACGGAACTCAATAGAATTAAGGCAGAAGAAGCTAAGACCAATTCGTCTATTCAATCTGATAAGAACTAAGACTTGTTCAAAGTTGCTCGCCACATATTTAAGTCATCAAAAAAAAAGAATAGTGATGTTTAAACAAATAAAATTTTTAATAGCAATAGGATTATGGTTCATGATAGTTTCTTGTGGAAACGATGACAATAATAGGGAAGAAGATCTACCACAGAATATCTATGAAGGGTGTTGCTCAACAGAGCCTGTATTTGGACCAAATATCGATAATCTAGATCAAACTGCTGGAGAAATTGAAGTGTATACGATTGTAACACAAAATGGCGACGGTATTAACGATCTATTTTCGATACGAAATATTGAATTGTATCCCAATCATTCAGTTACGATTTACAATGCTGAAAATGAACAGATTTTTCAATCTACAAATTACGTGAATGGAACGGATTTTTTTCCTGGTTATCCACAAGATGAAGACAATGGTGCTAACGGGATTCCCAATGGAACGTATAGATATAAGCTAGTTATAGAAAACGAAGAAACCTATCGAAAATCTGGATCATTTTGTGTGTATACATGGATTGATGAAGCACCAAATTTTGAAGGTTGTAATTTAGGTACTGAATTTGATCCAATCATTGCTTTTCCACCTAATTAAAAATAAATGTATTCCTGCAAATTCTTATGTCTGAACGCAGTCAAAGAATTTTTGAAAACTTAAAATTATAAACATGCAAAACAAATTCAAATATATAGTCTTAACACTCTTCTGTTTCCATGGAATTTTAGCCTTTGCTCAGGATCGTGAAAACGACACGATTGACGCAGGTACCGTAAACGTTGTCAAACCATATACACCAACGATTTCTGATGCATTTAAAATTAAGGAGACGCCAAATATGAATGACTCCACATCCGCTCAAAAGAAAGAGATTAAGTATAATATTTTTTCCATTCCAGTAGCCTCAACCTTCACGCCTGCTAAAGGAAAAGCGGCAACAGTGGATAAGGAAAAGCCAGTCAAGTTATACGATAATTACGCTTCACTTGGTGTGGGAACTTATACCACGATTCTTGGTGAAGTTTATCTCAATCATGAATTAAGTCGCTCTGAGCGCGTAGGTGGTTACTTCAGTCATCATTCTTCGCAAGGCGATATTGACGGTGTCAATTTTGATAATAACTTTTCAGAAACGGGACTTAATGCTTATTACAGTCAAAAACTGCGAGATTACTCTTGGAAAGTAGATGGTGGTTTTGAACTTCAGACCTTCAATTGGTATGGTGTTCCAGATCAGAGTATCGACCCTTTTGATGTGGACCATTCATTTTATATGGCCAATATAGGCGGACAAATAAATTTCGAAGATGCCATAATAAATAAAGGAAGCGTGTTGTACAGACGATTTGGAGATGATCAGGATTCAGGAGAAAACCGGTTTATTTTAAAGTCTGAGTTCGATATTCCTGTGACTGATGCTGCTATTAACACAGAAGTGACGATCGATTATTTAGGTGGCTCCTTTGATCGGTTTTATGCGGCAGAGCAGGAATTAAATTATAGTAATGTCTACTTCGGAATCGCACCAAGTTATCAAATGAAACAAGACGACCTCACCGTTAATTTAGGATTGAACATCGTTTACTTTAATGATAATGAGGCTAGTGATAGTAAGTTTTTTATCTATCCAAAAATTACCGCTAGTTACCGTTTAGTGGATGAGATATTGATAGCTTATGGTGGTATTGAAGGTGGCTTGATTCAAAACTCCTATTATGATTTCGCACAAGAGAATCCTTTTGTGTCTCCAACACTCTTTATAGGACCAACCGATCAAGCGTATAATGCGTCTATCGGACTTAAAGGTAAATTGTCTAATAGTATGAGCTACGATATTAGTGGTCATTATCAAGCCGATAATGGTAGAGCATTGTTTAAGGCGAATAGTATCATGGGAACTCCTGAAACGAATTACCAATATGGCAATTCCTTTGGTGTTGTTTATGACGATGTGACCACCTTTTCTGTGGCAGGCGCATTAAATGTCGATATTAATAGGAATTTTAAACTCGGTCTTAAGGCAGAATATTTCGCTTATGATACCGATCTTGAAGCTGAACCTTGGAACCTGCCAGATATTAAGGCTTCCGCTTTCTTAGACTATCAAATCGACAAGAATTGGTTTGCTGGTGCGAATTTGTTTTTCGTAGGAGAACGTAAAGATCTTATCACAGAAGAAGGCGTGCTGGTATTGCCGATCCCAACAACGGTGACCTTAGATAGTTATTTTGATTTGAACGCACATGTGGGTTATAGAATTTCAGATCAATTATCTGCCTTTGCGAAGGCCAATAATATTGCAAATCAAGATTACCAGCGCTGGTTGAATTATCCAGTTCAAGGCATTCAGTTTCTCGCAGGTGCGACCTATCAATTTGACTTTTGATTGACCGCTTCTAAAGAACATACATTTTAATGTGATGAAAGCATTCAGTCCGTGAAATCAGATTGAATGCTTTTTGTATTTTTAGGGTTTAAATTGCTATCATGAAAAAACTTAGTTTACTCTTTCTAATTTCCTTGGTATTATCTTGTTCCGAAGAGAAAGTCTCTGTAGATACGATTGTCTATAATGCCAATATTTATACAGTAGACCCTGATTTTAGCAAAGCTGAAGCTTTTGCTATTAAGGATGGTAAATTTTTGGCTATTGGCTCTTCAAAAGAGATCCATTCTAAATACAGTGCGACAGACACATTAGATGCTAAGGGTAAGACTGTTTTACCAGGTTTGATAGATGCACATGCACATTTCTTAACCTTAGGACAGCTTCAAAAACAAGTCGATTTAGTGGGCGTTACAAGTTTTGAAGACATGATAAAACGGGTATTGGATTTTCAACAGAAACATCAAATGGCCTTTATAAAAGGAAGAGGTTGGGACCAAAATGATTGGGAAGATAAAAACATGCCTGATAAAACCATTTTAGATAAATTATTTCCTAATACTCCTGTCGCTTTAACCCGAATTGATGGTCATGCTTCTTTTTGTAATCAAGCAGCTTTAGATTTGGGAAATGTCACTGTTGATAGTTCTATAGAAGGCGGTGAAGTTGAGGTCAAAAACGGGAAACTAACAGGCGTATTATTAGACAATGCTGAACAATTGGTGATGGACCATTGGCCAGATTTTGAAAAGGACCAACTTATAGAAGCCCTTTTAACCGCACAGCGTATTTGTTTTGAAAATGGCTTAACGACCATTTCAGATGCAGGTCCGGATATTTTTACGTCACCTTGGATTGATAGTATTCATCTTATCGATAGTTTACAACAGACGGGTGATTTAAAAATTAGACTGTATATGATGGTTCCTGGAACAGCAACCAATTTAGACCATTTTTTAAACAAGGGGATTACCAAGACCGACCGATTGAATGTGCGATCCTTCAAATTTTATGCCGATGGTGCATTAGGGTCAAGAGGCGCACTTTTGCGAGAACCATATACGGATATGCACAGTGCTCATGGTCTTCCAGTCATGTCGTTGAGTCACATAAAAAAATCAGCAGAACGAATAGCGAATTCGGAATTTCAAATGAATACCCATGCCATAGGTGATTCTGCGAATCATTCGGTTTTACAGACTTATACCAAATTACTAAAAGATCAACCAGATAGACGCTGGCGAATTGAACATGCCCAAGTGGTGTCACCTGAAGATTTTGAGTTATTCCACGATATTTTACCTTCTATTCAACCGACACACGCGACGAGTGATATGTATTGGGCAGAGGAACGTTTGGGTAACGAGCGCATTAAAGGCGCTTATGCGTTTAAACAATTACTGAATGCCTACGGAAAGGTCGCATTGGGTACCGATTTTCCAGTTGAGCAGGTCAGTCCGTTTTTAACCTTTTATGCTGCGGTGGCAAGACAGGATCTTGAAAATTATCCGGAAAACGGTTTTCAAAAGAAGAATGGTTTAACACGAGAAGAAACCTTGAAGGGAATGACTATATGGGCTGCTTATAGTAATTTTGAAGAAGATGAAAAAGGAAGCATTGAACCAGGAAAGTTTGCTGATTTCATTGTTATTGATGAGGATATTATGACGGTCGACATAAAAAAGATCCCACAGATCAAAGTTGAAAAAACCTTTGTTGGTGGATTGGAACAATAATGAACTAATTTTCTGATAGGGTGATTTTAGATAAATAATCAAAGTGGTCGCCATCCATCATTTTTTCACATTGTAACCCAACCGATTCACAGGCTTGTTGGAGTCTTTCAAAATCCAAATAGAGCCATTTCATTGGTACTTCATCTTCGCCTTTATAGCTCAGATAGTAATCGAGTTCACCGTAATAATTGGCATTCGTGTCTATCCAGAGTCCGCCATCATCATCTTCATACATATACTGTATATCAGAAGAATCCATTAATATTTGTCCGTTAGTTTTTAAAAGTGATTTGAGATGTTTCAAATATTTGGAGACTTCAGAAAGCTCTTGAAAGATTCCCGTTCCGTTCATCAGTAAGAGTATGGTGTCAAACATATCCGTTTCCTCTAGTATGTTTTGCTGAACAACTCGCATCACGCCTCTAGATTTAGCAACACGAACAGCGCCTTCAGAAATATCAATAGCCTTTACAGATAGACCTTTCTCTTGAAGGTATAAACTATGGCTTCCTGATCCACAGCCGACGTCGAGTACCTCACCTTTTGCCAATTGAAGTGCTTTTTGCTCTAGTTTTGGCATTTCAGAGTATGACCTAAATAAATAGGGAAGCGGTAAGTCGTCCGCTCCAGAAATATTGGTAGATGTTATAAGGTCTTCGGTATAATTATTGTTGAAATAATCCTGTAAAGCTTTTCCAAAAAGATCTTTCATAAAATAGTATTTTTGTTATATGCAAGACGTTATCGATCATCTTCCAGAACTCGCCAAAGATAAGCATAAGGAAAATAAAACTTTCTTTGCGAAGCTTAAAAAGAAACCGCCCAAACAATTGGATTATATCATGCAGGAACTTCATGATTCAGAATTTCAGCGTACAGATTGTTTGGAATGTGCCAATTGTTGTAAAACAACAGGACCCTTATTTACACCTAAGGATATCGATCGCATTGCTAAGTTTTTCAAAATGAAACAACAGCAATTTATCGATACTTATTTAAGATTGGATGAAGACAATGATTATGTTTTACAGTCAGTTCCATGTACATTTTTGGGTCATGATAACTACTGTTCAATTTATGATGTAAGACCAAAGGCTTGCAGAGAGTTTCCACATACAGATAGGAAGAAATTTCATCAAATAGCTCATTTAACCATGAAGAATGTAGCAATTTGTCCTGCTGCATTTAACATTGTAGAGGAGATGAAGCGACGAATAAATAAGTAAACTGAAGAAATTATGAAACACATATTCTTGATATTAACTTTTGTAATTGGTGCGTCTCAAGTAAGTCTTTCGCAAGATTGGCTTACGTCACTTGAAGTCGCGAAACGCCTGGCGTTAGTTCAGAATAAAATGATTTTTATGATGTGGGAAGACACAGCATATACACCATACCCAGTCATTATAGATGATGCTAATGGTCTCAGTGTTGTTGAAGATGATCTTTTCGAGGCGACTTATCTCAATCCATTAATCTGGGATCATTTTGTGCCAGTGCTTGTGAGTGAGTCCATGTATAAAGATTTGTATGATGATATAAAGCAAGGTAAAAGTCAGGCGTATCTTGATAAGTTTAATGATGACTCTATCAAAATAATGGATGTGAACGGTAATATCTTAAACACGAATTTAATTTATGATGAGGTGATTAACCTCACCGAACTGATAAGGGTTTATCATCTGGATACCTCATATTTGAAAGGAGAATTAATCAGTTATAGCTCGAACAAAAATTTTACCAGTACGTATTATTTGGCATCTAAATATACCGATATGGCGATTTTTATCAATGAGAAAGCAAGAGCAGAGATGATTCGATTGGCCAAGCTCTATTTGGATGAAGCTACCATGTTATTACAAAATGAGCATTCAGGGCAGAAAGCTATGTTGCAACAGAAAATTGAGTTGCTTGAACTTCAACAATTATTAATTTTAAATAACCCTAGAAAAGTACTTAGGAAATTAAAACGATTAGATCCTGCAACCATTGATAAACGAAATGAGGCCATGGTGGCTTTTCTATACATCACAGCACACAGATTACTAAAGGATGAAGAAAGCGCGAGTGCGTATCGTGACAAGGTGTCTGTTGCCGAATTTGAGAAGTCCAATGCTATTCTCACGATTTACAAATAGAAGACTGAGGCCTTATTAGCATGAAGCGATTCAATCATTCATTTTTAGTATCTTTAGTAATTAAAATCACAGGTTGTGGAAACGATAATAACATATTTTGAAACAATACCATCCTTGCATCGAAGTTTAATATTGGTTGGAGGAATCACTTTGTTCTGGTTGCTTGAGGGTACGTTGCCATTATTCAATTTTAAGTATAAAAAATGGAAACATGCCTTGCCAAATTTGTTTTTTACATTAACGACGATTGTTGTTAATTTTGGTCTAGCATTCCTTCTCGTAGGAACGGCTGATTGGGTGTCTCAACATCAATTTGGTATTATTAATTGGATTCCTAATTTACCCTTATGGGCATATGTGTTATTAGGTGTTTTGTTGCTCGATTTTATTGGTGCTTATCTTGCGCATTTTGTTGAGCATAAAGTCAAACCGCTTTGGATGGTACATTTGGTACATCACACAGATCACAATGTAGATACCACAACCGCTAATAGGCATCACCCTCTAGAAAGTATTATTAGATTTGCCTTTACATTAGCAGGTGTTTTTATCATAGGAACACCTATTGCTATTGTGATGTTGTATCAATCTTTATCTTTAATTGCTACCCAATTTACGCATGCCAATATCAAAATGCCGAAAAAATGGGATAAGGCTTTAAGCTATGTTTTGGTATCACCAGATATGCATAAAGTTCATCATCATTATGTGCTACCTTACACGGATTCTAACTACGGAAATATCTTTTCAATATGGGATCGCATCTTTGGAACGTATATGGAACTTGATCGCGAAAACATAATTTATGGTGTTGATACATTTCCAGATGAAGAGGCTAATGGCAAGATTGGTGTGCTTCTGAAACAGCCATTTCATAAGTACAGAAAACCAACAACAGTTCATACATCTGACTAATATTGGATTCATAAAAGATTTTTTAATGACATCATTTGACCGTACAAGACAACGCTTGTTGGATGATTTGCATGGCGCAACGTTTTAATGTTCTGTTTTTAATAGGCTTTTCCGTTCGCACAATTGGAGTCTCAATAATTGCTAGGTACAAATAAATCAAACGTGATAAATTGGTCATACTTCGGTTTTATTTACCGTTCATGGATTTTTTGCTTTACAACTCTTAAAACCATTTAGTTTTAAAGTTCGGGGATTACAATAAGCTATTAATTAAGATTTGTTGACGTTAACCAACGTTTACATATGCGATCACTATTTGTAATGCTCATTTTTTGTTTAGGAACTTCCCTAAATCATTCAGTTCAGGCTCAAAATCAATTTGCGAAACTCGAGAAAAATGTCAATGTAAGAGCTCAGAGTTTAGAGCATAAACTCAATGCCTCAAGAGACACCTTACTCCTTAAAAGCAATACGAACATACAACGTGTGTATTCTGTAAGTATGGATTATAAACGTGAAATTGATCTGGCGATTCATAAGAAAGCAACAGCAATTCCCCTTACGAATCTAAGCAATGGTAAACACGTATTTGTAGTGAAACAATCAGGTATGCGCATTGTTTTCGTCATAAAAATAATTGGTAATGACGAACAGCTTTTAGCCATGGACGACAACCTATTAGTGACTAAAAATAACCACTAACGGACATGTGCTAAAATTTTTATTCATAGATCAAATAGCGTTCTCTTGTCTTTTTGAATTGTTCTAAATCTGATTGCCAAGATTTTTTTATTTCCGCTTCAGACATGCCAGTTACAATCTGTTCCTTTAAAGATTCAGTTCCAGCTAGTTTTACAAAAAAGGAATTGAAGAACTTATCTTTGTCAATCGTATTTTGATAGGCACGTATCAAAAAACTTAAGTCTATTTGCGACATTGTATCCTGCTGGCTCAAATCTTCACCATAACACAGCATTCCTTGATTTTTAGGATATTTTGAACCTTCATTTGCCGTAGGTATGTATTTGAAATTATAGACAGTTTTATCCAAATAGGGACTTCCATAAATTTGAAATTGCTTGGATGTTCCACGTCCTGCATTCACATTAGTGCCTTCAAAAAAGCATAAGCTTGGGTAAAGGTTTATGGCTTGGTCGTTCGGTAAGTTAGGTGATGGTTTAATGGGTAAACTATAAGCTTTATTATGGGCATAGTTGTTCATAGTTATAACCTCTAAGTCACATTGCACCTTGTTGTTTAGCCAACCTTCTCCATTGATCATTTTTGCATATTCTCCTATCGTCATGCCATGTACGACAGGAATTGGGTGCATCCCAACAAAACTCTGGTGTTTAAGCTCTAAAATTGGACCATCCACATAATGACCGTTCGGATTTGGTCTATCCAGAATGAGAAGCGGAAGCTTAGCCTCAGCACACGCTTCCATAACATAATGGAGTGTTGAGATATAGGTGTAAAAGCGAGCGCCAACATCTTGTATGTCAAATATCATGATATCCAAACCAGACAGTTGTTCTAATGATGGTTTTTTATGGTCTCCGTAAAGGGATATAATGGGTAAATTGGTTTTTAGGTCTATACCGTCTTTTATAATTTCACCAGCATCAGCTGTACCTCTAAACCCATGCTCAGGTGCATACACCTTTTTAATGTCAACGACACGATCTAAAAGTGAATCTACAAGGTGGATATAGTCTTTTTGATTCGCTTTATAAATAACACTCGTTTGATTCGCAACAACACCAACACGCCTATTCTTTAATTTTGGAATATAAGCATCGGTTCTGTTGGCAGCAACTACAATAGTGGTGTTAGAACTGCTGTTAACCTCGTCTAGGGTTTGTTCTGATTGATGCTCATTGAGTGCGGAAGCGTCCTTTGTTTTGTGAGCACAAGAAATCAAAACTAAAACTAAGACTATAATTATTGGGAAAACCCTATTTTTGAACATCAATAAACGCATATTTATATTTTGAATTACGAGTTTTTTATAGCCAAACGTATTATTGGCAGTAAATCGTATAAAAGTAGTGTTTCAGCACCAATTATAAAAATTGGTATTGCAGCTATTACTATTGGTATGATTGTCATGCTAATTGCCATTGCCACTGGTCTCGGACTTCAGAAAAAAGTGCGAGAAAAGGTCGTAGCTTTTAATGGTCATATTACCATTACCAATTACGACAGCAACGCTTCCAATGAATCTATCACGCCTATTTCTATCGATCAACCATTTTATCCCGAATTCAAAACGGTTACTGGTATTAAACACATTCAAGGAGTTGCTACAAAATTTGGAGTCATTAGAACTGAAACTGATTTTGAAGGCATTGTTCTAAAAGGTGTAGGAAAAGACTATGACTGGACCTATGTTAAAGATTTTTTGGTGTCCGGAACTGTACCCAGTTATGAAGGTCAATTAAGTAATGAGGTATTGATATCCAGTTATCTCGCCAATCGTCTCAACTTTAAGGTGGGTGACCGCTTTCAAACTGTTTTCGGAAAAGAACGTATTGAAGACATCCCGTTTCAAAGGACCTTCAAAGTCGTCGGAATCTTTAATTCTGGATTTAATGATATCGATAAAACCTTCATGATTGGAGATTTGAGTCATGTGCAACGTATGAACAAATGGGAAGCCACAGATATTGGGAATTTTGAAATTTATCTTGATGATTATACGCAGCTTGAGCAAAAGGAAGATGAGATTAGAGCTCAGACACCGTCTTTTTTAGACACACAAAACATCGAAGATAAATTTGCTACAACCTTTGAATGGATTAAGATTTTTGACAATAATACGTATGGCATCATCGCTATCATGATCATCGTAGCCGGAATTAATATGATAACAGCCTTATTAGTGCTTATTCTGGAACGTGCCCAAATGATTGGGATTTTAAAAGCCCTGGGAAGTAGTAATTGGAGTGTTAGAAAAATATTTCTGTATAATGCAGCCTATCTCATAGGTCTGGGACTTTTATGGGGAAATATTATTGGCTTGACCTTGTTAGTTGCGCAACAGCAGTTTAGTATTCTCAAATTTCCAGATCCAGAACAATATTACGTCTCCATCATACCGGTACACATTGGATTAGATTATGTTATCTTACTTAACATCGGGACTTTTATCGCTTGCTTTTTAATGCTATTGATACCTTCCATAATCATCACAAAAATATCACCAGTAAAGGCCATCAGATTTGAATAGCAGTGACCTTTACTATTTGGGCGTTACCCTTTAGGCAAGCATGCTCTAAAGGGTCAGGCTGTCCATTATATCTCTTCCCGCAGGTCAGAGGATGCCATTGCCATCCTTAACGCAAAATCTACGTAAATTTTGTGGTTAACGTTTAGATTTACCTATTTTTGCACAGAATTTTGATCATACGTTTAAAACGATATACGCAATAGCGACACGACTATGGAATACGCAGAAAATATATTAGACACAATAGGAAATACGCCTTTAGTAAAACTAAATAAGTTAACCTCAGAGTTACCGTGTCTGGTCTTATCTAAATACGAAACCTTTAATCCCGGAAATTCCGTTAAGGACCGCATGGCACTTAAGATGATAGAAGATGCTGAAGCGGACGGTCGCCTAAAGCCAGGAGGAACCATTATTGAAGGCACTTCCGGAAATACAGGTATGGGCTTAGCGTTGGCTGCCATCGTTAAAGGCTATAAATGCATATTCGTAATGAGTGACAAGCAATCCAAAGAAAAAATGGATATCCTAAGAGCTGTTGGTGCCGAGGTAGTTGTTTGTCCTACAGATGTAGAGCCTACAGACCCAAGAAGTTACTATTCTGTTTCGAAGAGGTTGGGAGAGGAGACACCAAATTCATGGTATGTCAATCAATATGATAATCCGAGCAATGCCAAAGCACATTATGAGAGTACTGGACCTGAGATTTGGAAACAAACAGATGGTAAAATCACTCATTTTATTGTAGGTGTTGGTACAGGTGGTACTATTTCTGGAGTTGGGAAGTATTTAAAGGAACAAAACCCTAACGTGAAGGTTTGGGGTGTCGATACCTATGGTAGTGTTTTTAAAAAATATCACGAAACAGGAATTTTCGACCAAAATGAAATTTATCCTTATGTTACAGAAGGCATCGGAGAAGACATTTTACCTGAAAATGTCGATTTTTCCATAATTGATGGCTTTACAAAGGTCACTGATAAAGATGCTGCTGTGTACACGCAACTCTTAGCAAAGGAAGAAGGCATGTTTTTAGGAAATAGTGCAGGAGCAGCGATTAAGGGTGTTTTACAGTTAAAAGAACACTTTAAGGAAGACGATGTGGTCGTGGTATTGTTCCATGATCATGGTAGCCGCTATGTTGGGAAAATGTTCAATAATGATTGGATGCGAGAGATGGGCTATATAGATTAATAGCAAGAAAGAAAAACTGAAAAGAGTCTCTAAATTCAATTAGAGACTTTTTTTGTATGGTATTTTGAAATGCTGAGCAACGTTTGTTAGGATCCTTTAATCTTCAAACATGCGTGACAATGAATTTAAACAAGGTGTGATATCAAAATACAAACCTTCAATTTCGGCTTCATTCGCTGCCAATGTGAGGTAGTCATAATGTTCAATATGACTCTGTTGTCCTCCAAAAGTGAGTCCGAGAATACTTATCAAATCGTATTCATGAGTGGTTTCAATAACGTAAAAAGCATCTTCCTTAGTTGTGCCGTTACCAGAACTTATAAGTGCATCAAATAGCGTGTTGAGTTGGATAACTTTTTTATTAAAAAGCGCTTTGTCACCTGTGTTTTCTAAAACGTAGAGCTGATAGTTCAGCCTCTAATATTAAATGGATTGTCACTAAGGATGGAGTCTCCAAATTTTTGAATGTTCTCGAAATCAACAGACTCCAATTTATCTTTTTGCAATACTGCTCTGAGGCTATCTTCATAATCAGAATGTGAATACGGTGAATAGTCTTTTTGAAAAGAATAGCCGTAATATAAATGTCTTTTTTCTTCTAAAGTCATCGTAGAATCTGCCGCCTTAAAACGTTTCATGAGATTCGGATAAAACAGATTGGATGCTTCATCTTTGATGTTCTTTTCAATTGTTTTGTAATTTGGTTTTTCAAAATCCCAGTCTTGACCAACAGCCAAAAATTGAAAGCATAACATGAAGAGTAGGAAGTAGGTTGTTTTCATAATTGATGAAGTTTGTTGATTTTAAATATAGTAAATATTTCATCGAGCTCGTAAATGCCACAATATTTAAATGTTTTAAGTCTTTTTTTTCATCTGAAAAATTGTCCTTGATTTCCTATCTTTATCGAAAATTGTCAAAGTGAAAGTGAGACGACTTTATCACCTCTTTAGAAGTGTCATACTATGGTGCTTTTTAATAAGTATACAAGAAACTAATGCTCAAATTTTTGAGGAAGTGCAGGTGGCATCAGGCCTGGAAATATTACAAAACAATAATGGTGTAGCTGTTGCTGATTTTGATAATGATCTCGATTTAGACATTTTTGTCGTAGCGCTGGCCCAAGATTTAGAGAATGATGAATCGACTCAGAGTAAATTATTCAAAAACAACAATAACGGGACGTTTACAGATGTGACTCAAGAAGTAGGCTTAACCAATTTATTACCTTTTGATAGTTTGGCAGAAGACTTTTTTGGACTCAAAGGTTTTAAGCATGGTGTGTCTTGGGGTGATTATAACAACGATGGTTTCCCAGATATTCTTTTTACTCATTCCAAAAAACTACAACTGTTCATCAATCAAAATGGCATATTTACAGAAGTGACTGAAGGTGCTGGACTTCAAGCTATCAGTGAGTGTCGACATACAGGTGCTACTTGGTTTGATTACGATAACGATGGTTTTTTGGATATCTATGTTAGCGATTGGGACGAATGTGATTCCAATTCCTTGTACAGAAATAATGGGAATGGCACATTCACAAATGTGACGGTTCCAACGAATATGCAAGACGCTAACGGTTTGGCTAGTTATACTGCTGTGCCTTTCGATATCAATAACGATGGTTGGATGGATTTGTATGTGTCTAATGATTTTAATGAGCCCAATAGTTTATTTGTCAATCAAAATGGCGCTTCTTTTCAAGAGCAAGCGTCATTATTCGGATTGGATAACATGATGGATGATATGGGGATTGCTATCAGTGATTTTAATCTTGATGGTGATTTCGATATGTTTATTACGGGTATTGATGAAAACCGCCTATTAGAGAATGATGGGTCAAATAATTTTGTGGATGCTACGGCTGCCAATAATTTAACTGAAAGTGGTTGGGCTTGGGGAACGCGATTCGCCGATTTCGACTTGGATGGTGATGAGGATTTAATTATTGTCAATGGTTATGAGTTTGAAAATCGAAGTACTGAAAACAATGTCTATTACCGCAATTTGTCGGCTCAAGGATTAACGGGTTTTGAAAATATTTCTGAAACTATAGGTTTTGACGCCTTAACCGTGAGTGTGGAAGCCGTTGATTGGGATTATGATAATGATGGTGATTTGGATATCTACGTAACCAATGCCGACCAGCCTTCGATTTTTTATGAAAACAAACTCTTAAATTTTGATGAAACAAATACCTTGCATTGGTTTAAAGTCCTGTTGGAAGGAACGGTGTCTAACAGAAATGCCATAGGAACTACTCTGACGCTCACAACTAATTCAGGAATATATAAAAGGTATTATACAGGCGTTGGATTTCTTTCACAGAGTCTGCAACCCGTACATTTTGGATTGGATCAAGACGTACAAATTCAAGAACTAGAAATTAAATGGCCTTCAGGACTGGTGGAAACTTATCAAGATTTGGATGCCGATTCAACAGTTAAAGTCATAGAAGGAAATGGCATAACGATTATGGATATTCTGCCAAGCCAGAAAATTTATGGCTGTTTAGATCCTTTTTCTTGTACCTATAATCCAGAGGCTACGATTGATGATGGGTCGTGTACCTATTTGGAAGCTAATCAAATTACTGGAGCTACTAGTTCTGGGTTTTTTAGAATCGAAACTTATAATTATCCTATTGATGCTGGTGCTACAGCCAATTGGATAGTAGAAGGCGGTGAAATAATCAACGGACAAAACACATCCTCCATCACTGTAAAATGGGGATTGAATGAGACAGGAACCATACGTGTGAGAGAACAAAATGGTAATTGTTTTAGTCAGGAGCAACAGCTATCTGTAGCATTAAGTGCAGCCGAAATCCCTGATGATGTTTCTATTGCAAGATTATGGAATGAAGTGCTTCTAGAAGCTATAAGAAATGATTTTGCTAGACCGACAGTTCATGCTAGAAATTTATTTCATTCCAGTTTGATGATGTACGATATTTGGGCCATTTATGATGATGAAGCTCAGCCCTATCTGATTGGTAATACGGTTCATAATTTTACAAGTGACTTGTCGGATTTTATTCCACTAGAATCAATCGAGGCTTCGAGAGAAAAAGCCATTAGTTATGCGATGTACCGCTTGTTGTCATACCGATTTCAAAATGCACCAGATGTAGACGCTTCTCAAGCATTGTTTGATTTAGTTATGGAGCAATTAGGCTATGATACCACTGCTAACTCTATTTTATACGAGTTTGGAAATGCTGCTTCTCTAGGGAATTATGTAGCGCAAACCATTATAAATTATGGACATAGTGATGGGTCTAGAGAACTCGACTTTTTCGGAAATGCCTATTATGCTTCTGTCAATGCACCATTAGGACCAGGTGTGCCAACAGTGACACCAATGAATGATCCAAATCGTTGGCAACCATTGAGCCTTGATACATTTATCGATCAAAGCGGGAATCTTATTGAAGGAACAACTATTGAATTTTTAAGTCCAGAATGGGGCAATGTGTTTTCATTTGCCATGCCTGAAGAAACCAGTATTTCGTTTCAAAGAAATGGCGATACTTACAAAGTTTATAATGATCCTGGTGATCCGCCTTATTTAAGTTTGACAGCGAGTAATGCTTCAAGTGATGCTTATAAACTTGGTTTTTCGATGGTATCGATTTGGGGTTCTCATTTAGATCCTAACGATAATGTGCTTTGGGACATTTCTCCAGGAGCAATGGGAAATACTGATATTGCGAACTTCCCAACTAATTACGAAAATTATCCTGATTTTTACCATGTTATTGAAGGTGGTGATATCGGACAAGGACATGCTGTAAATCCAGTGACCGGACAACCTTATGAGTCTCAAATGGTGCCGAGAGGTGATTACACACGCGTACTTGCAGAATTCTGGGCAGATGGTCCAGACTCTGAAACACCTCCAGGCCATTGGTTTACCATCTTAAATTATGTTAGCGACCATCCGCTTTTAGAAAAAAAGTTTGAAGGTGAAGGCGCTATTTTGGATGCTTTGGAATGGGATGTTAAAGCTTACTTTATATTAGGAGGTGCCATGCACGACGCTGCCATTTCTGCTTGGAGTGTTAAAGGTTGGTATGATTATGTACGACCAATTTCAGCGATTAGAAATATGGCCTTGTTGGGTCAAAGTACCAATCAGGAGATGGATAATTACCATATTGGAGGAATCCCGTTAGTAGAAGGATTTATTGAAACGGTCTTATCTGGTGACCCATTGAGTGGTCCTGATGATAGTAATGTGGGAAAAATTAAATTGTTTACTTGGAAAGGACCAGATTATATCGAGGATGAATCGACTGATGTGGCTGGCGTAGGGTGGATTCTTGCTGAAAATTGGTGGCCGTATCAACGACCAACATTTGTAACGCCTCCATTTGCTGGTTATGTTTCTGGACACTCCACGTTTTCTAGGGCAGCTTCGGAAGTATTAACACGCTTGACTGGTAGTCCTTTTTTTTCCGGAGGTTTGGGTGAGTTTACTGCCAAGCAAAATGAGTTTTTGGTTTTTGAGGATGGTCCTTCCGTTGATGTGAAGTTACAATGGGCAACGTATAGAGATGCCTCTGATCAAACCAGCTTATCAAGAATTTGGGGAGGTATTCATCCGCCTGCAGATGATATTCCTGGAAGATTGATAGGTGAAAAAGTAGGTAATGATGCTTTTAATTTTGCAGTGCCCTATTTTAATGGAGTGATACCTATTGCATCAGAATTAGAGCAAGTCATTTATCCGAATCCTGTAACGAATAGTGTTGTGTATATCACACAAACCACCCAAGAAGATCGCATAGAGATATTCGATATAAGAGGACGACCTGTCAACGTATTAACTAAAGAATTTAATCAGTTTGGTGGTGTAAGTAAGTTAACCATCCCAGCAAACACAGCTGCAGGATTATATATGCTGAGTGTTAATGGGAATTCTAAAATGCTTATTATTCAGAACTAATGGTGATGGAAGAAGCCCTTATTCAATACATTCCTGAACAAGCTGTTCCAAAATTATTACAGCTTTTAGATCACGATAATTTAATAGTAAAGGTTAAGAACGAACGAAAAACAAGACATGGTGATTATAAACGTTTACCCAGTGGTAAGCATCAAATAACGGTAAATTCTAACCTGAATAGTTATCGGTTTTTGATCACCTTAGTTCATGAAATTGCACATTTTGAAGCTTATAAATCCTATGGTCGATCCATAAAACCACATGGACAAGAATGGAAATTGACTTTTCAACGCTTGATGCTACCATTTTTAAGCCCTGATATTTTTCCATATGATCTATTGCCGCTTTTGGCAAATCATTTTAAAAATCCAAAAGCCTCCAGTGATACAGACACCAAGTTAGCCTACGCGTTAAAACAATTTGATGAACCCAATGATAAAACCTATATATTTGAAGTGCCTTTAGGGCACACTTTCAAACTCTACAATGGTAGAATGTTTAAAAGAGGTGAGAAACGGGTAAAACGCTATGAATGCATTGAGATAAAGACAGGTCGCTTGTATCTGTTCAATCCCAATGCTGAGGTAGAATTAGTAACTGATGACTATGAATAAAAATTATTATGCCATATTGATGGCAGGAGGTGTGGGATCAAGATTTTGGCCTGTAAGTACACAGGATTTTCCAAAGCAATTCCATGACATGCTCGGGACAGGTGATACGTTGATTCAGAAGACTTTCAAAAGACTTGCTCAATTAATTCCAAAAGAGAATATTTTTATTTTGACGAATGAGCGCTATAACGATCTCGTCTTTGAACAATTGCCTGAGGTGACCCAACGACAAGTAGTTTTGGAGCCTGATATGCGCAATACGGCACCATGTATTCTCTATGCTTCATTGAAAATACAAAAGGAAAATCAAGATGCAGTCATGATAGTGGCACCAAGCGATCATTGGATAGAAGATGAAAAAGCCTTTACTCAGGATGTACAACAAGCATTTGATTTTTGCGAAAACAATGATGCTTTAATGACTTTAGGGATTCAACCAACATTTCCAAATACGGGTTATGGTTACATCGAATTTGATAAAACTAAAGACACTCAAATAAGAAAGGTTAATCGATTTCGGGAAAAGCCTGATTATGAAACAGCAAAGGAATTTATTGCTCAAGGTAATTTTTTATGGAACGCAGGAATTTTTATGTGGCGTGTAAAAAGTGTTTTAGCGTCATTTAAAAGAAATCAACCAAGCTTGTTTCAATTATTTCAATCGGGTTATGACACCTATAATACACCTTCTGAAGACGCTTTTATTAAAGAACATTATGGAAAGGCTGAGAATATTTCTGTGGATTATGCGCTGATGGAGCATTCTGAAAACGTCTATGTGATTCCCGCAACCTTCGATTGGAATGATTTGGGAACCTGGGGAAGTCTCTATGATAAACTAGACAAGGATCAAAATAGCAATGCCGTGGTCAATGCAAAAACTTTAACTGAAGATGCTTCTGGTAATATGATTCGTACATCCAATAATAAAGTAGTTGTGGTGGATGGTTTGCAAGACTATATTATCGTTGATAAAGACGAAGTTTTACTTATCTTTCCGAAAGCTAAAGAACAAGATATTAAAAAAGTCCTACAAAGTGTAAAAGACAAGTTTGGGGAACATTACGGGTAATTATGAGTGACGAACATAAATTTAATTTTTCCGAAGAGGAAGCTCAAATCAATAAGGAAAAGGCTGTAGAAGAATCAAAGGAAGCAGTCCGAAAAGATGCAGAAGGCCTTTGGCACAGTATCAAGCGTTTTTTAACCGAGCTCTTAGATTTTAGAGATGATACCGATCGAGATGCTACGATGGATGCCATTAAGAATGACATTCCGTTCAAAGGCGCTACCGCATGGATTTTAGTATGTTCCATATTTGTGGCATCCATTGGTTTGAACGCTAATTCTACGGCTGTAGTGATTGGTGCCATGTTGATTTCTCCACTTATGGGACCAATTTTAGGTGTGGGACTTTCCATAGCGATTAATGATATTGATACACTAAAAAGATCCTTGATCAATCTAGCGATCATGATTGTTTTGAGTTTGTTAACCGCATTTTTGTTCTTCCGATTTTTTCCTTTAAGTGAGGATACGTCAGAACTTTTAGGACGCGTTAAACCCGATATTCGTGATGTGCTTATTGCCTTTTTTGGTGGTTTAGCATTGATCATCGCCAGAACTAAAAGAGGCACTATTGCGTCGGTTATTTTTGGAGTCGCTATTGCAACCGCGTTAATGCCACCACTTTGTACGGCAGGCTATGGTTTAGCTAAAGCCAATTGGGTGTATTTTGGACAAGCCATGTATTTATTTACCATCAATACTATTTTTATTGCCTTAGCCACATTTTTAGTACTGAAGGTTTTAAGATTCCCGATGTTGAAGTATGCCAACTCAAAAAAACGTAAAAGAATAGCAAGACTGGCATCATTGATTGCAGTAATCGTTATGATTCCTGCAGGATTCACCTTTGTGGACGTTTTAAAGCAAAGTCGCTTTGAGATTGCTGCAAAAGCCTATGTTGAAAATGAGTTAAAAGCGTTGCCGAATGCTGGTTATATTCAGAAAAATGCCAGTATTAACTATGATCCCGATGGCAATTCCTTTATTGAGATCATTCCTTTCGGTAATGATGAAATTAATGAAGAAACAAAGCGTTTGCTTGAATCGCGATTTGAAAATTATTCAGCCCTTACAAAGGCAAAGTTATATGTGAATCAAGTAAAGAATAGAGCGATTAATAATTTGGAGTATATGGAAGAATTAAGAACTCGTGATTCTATTGATTTACTATCTCAAACTCAGAAAATAGCATTTTTAGAGAATAGAGTTTCTAAATTACTGCCATTGGAGCGTGATCAGATTCCGTTTGAAAATTTAGTAAAAGAAGCAAAAATCAACTATGAGAATTTGAAGTCGGTGTCTTACGCCAAGCAAATCACATCCGATTTCGATAAACTGGATACTTTAGCTATTTTTTCATTTAAATGGATAGATTCTTTAACCACGCCACAACAAAAAGAAAAGGATTTGAAGAAACTAAGAGTCTGGTTTAAGGAAAAATTAAAACTGGATACCTTGGTAGTTAATTAGGACTAGTCATTTTCATCAAGATACATCTTACGCACTTTTTTAAAGAGTTCAGAAGAATACACAAAATTGGTGACCGCTTCATTATCGGTTTTAAATATAGTTTTATTAGAGCCTTCCCATGCTTTAAGGCCATCCTTTAGGAACACTATTTTTTCACCAATCTCCATAACGGAGTTCATGTCATGTGAATTGATAACCGTAGTGATATTGTACTCATCGGTAATTTCCTGAATCAAATTATCGATAACCATAGCTGTTTTTGGATCCAATCCAGAGTTGGGTTCGTCACAAAATAAGTATTTCGGGTTATTGACAATGGCTCTAGCGATAGCTACTCGTTTTTGCATCCCACCAGAGGCTTCACTTGGCATTTTGTGATGAGCACCTTCAAGATTCACCCTTTTTAGGACAAAATCTGCACGATCTTCCATTTCACTTTTACTCTGTTTCGTGAACATGCGCAAAGGAAACATGACATTCTCCAAAATAGTCATGGAATCGAATAGCGCACTTCCTTGAAATACCATTCCCATTTCCGCTCTAAGATTCCGTTTTTGATCATCAGTAAGTTCAGCATACACTTTACCATCGTAGGCGATAGATCCTTGTTCCGGAGAAAATAAACCCAACATACATTTCAGGAATACGGTTTTACCCGAACCACTTTGACCAATCACTAAACTCGTCTTGCCTTTTTCAAAGGAGGTCGATATACCTTTCAATATATGAGCATCTCCAAAAGATTTATGGATGTCTTTTACTTCAATCATCAGCTTAATAACAGTTGGGTTAAAATATAATTCAACAGGATGATGACCACACTCGTCCAAACAAACGACGTCGTACTCGCTTTTCCTACTTCAAGGGCGCCACCTTTCATGTAATAGCCATAAAATGAAGGGATGGTAGCTAATACAAAAGCGAACACAAAGGTCTTAATAAACGCATAGATGATATGAAAGGGAATAAAATCCTCTTGAACACCAGTGATAAAATCCTCTAAAGTACCAAAGCCGCCATAAACAGCCGCAGCCATTCCTCCTAAGATTCCTAAAAACATAGCAATAGAGATGACAAATGGATATAACATCAAGGCGATAAATTTTGGGAAAACTAAGTAATTCAGACTATTGATTCCCATAACTTCTAAAGCGTCAATTTGTTCAGTAACACGCATGGTGCCTATACTTGATGTGATAAATGAGCCTACTT
>JAAEZI010000007.1:57138-75610 GCA_018222915.1 Algicola sp.
AAAAGTAGGAGCAAATTCTAGAATGACAGATTGCCTAGTGGCAAAGCCTACCAGATACTTAGGAATGAGTGGATTGCTAATATTAAGTGCTGTTTGTATGGTAACCACACCTCCAACAAAAAATGAAATAAAGGCTACAATACCTAAAGACCCTATAATTAAGTCATCAATATCTTTTAAGATAAGGGTTCGCATAACTGACCATTTAGTCGGTTTGCGGAACATTTCGGCAATCATTATAAAATAAGCGCCAATATTATGAAGGTATTGCATAGTCAAATTTGTTATGGTAAAAGTAAAAAAATACAAAGACTTATTTAACCTTAAGTTTAAAAGATGCTGAACTAAAATCTGTATTTTTGATATTCAAAATATAAATCTCATGTTTAAGCACTTTTTTATCTGCTGCGTCGCCCTATTTTCAATGACATCCTGTCAATCTCAAAAAGAATCTGTGGAGGTTATGTCTCATTCAGTCAATCAAAGTGAGTTGATGAATGATCGCTATATGAATGATCGACCAAAACTGGTGGTTGGTATTGTCGTAGACCAAATGCGATACGATTATTTGACCCGTTTTTATCATAAGTTTGGAGAGGGAGGTTTTAAACGACTCATAAAAGATGGCTTTAATTGTAAGAACAATCACTTTAATTATGTACCCACTTATACAGGTCCTGGACATGCTTCAGTTTACACAGGAACAACGCCGAAATACCATGGTATTATTGGAAACAACTGGTACGATAAAACTACAAAGGAAATGGTTTATTGCGCAGGAGACGAATCTGTGCAATCTGTCGGTACCACGAATAACGCCGGACAAATGTCCCCTCATCGAATGCTTACAACAACTTTTGCCGATGAAAATAGACTGTTCACACAAATGCGAGGAAAGACCATTGGTATTTCCTTAAAAGATCGAGGAGCGATACTTCCTGCGGGACATACTGCAAACGCAGCTTATTGGTTTCATGGTCAAGATGAAGGTGTTTGGATTACGAGTACTTTTTATACGAGTAAATTACCAAAATGGGTCACAGATTTTAATGCTTCGAAAACAGCTGAATCTTATTTGAAACCATGGAATACTTTATATGACATTGCAACTTACACCGAAAGTGGTTCAGATGAAAATAGTTTCGAAGGCGGTTTCCGATGGAAGGAGACTGCAACGTTTCCATACGATTTGGCAACTTTGAAAGATGACAACCGCGGATTTGATATTTTAAAAGCGACACCTTATGGAAATAGCCTTACAACCGATTTTGCGATGGCTGCTATTGTTGGTGAAGATTTAGGTAAAGATGGCACCACAGATGTGTTGACCGTTAGTTATTCAAGTACCGATTATGTAGGTCATAATTTTGGTGTTAATTCCAAGGAGATTGAAGATACTTACATTCGTTTGGATAAAGACTTAGAAAGATTCTTGAATTATTTAGATACGACTGTAGGTGCAGGAGAATACACCGTTTTCTTAACAGCAGATCATGGTGCTGTTGATGTACCCTCGTATTTACAGAGCGTTAAAATACCTGCTGGCTATTTAAATTTTTCACAAACTCGAGAAGCGTTAAATGATTTTATGACTACGAAATATAACGACCAACGCTTAGTCGAAAATATCAGTAACGATCAATTGTTTTTAAATCGACAATTGATAGACAGTTTAGGCCTTGATATACTTAAAGTACAAGAGCAGTTAGTGACAGAACTCATTGGTTATGATCACGTTTCTAAAGTGTATTCAGCGCATACGATGTCTACGACAAATTTTACGACTGGAATTGAATCGTTATTACAGAACGGTTTTAACCAAAAACGTTCAGGCGATGTTATTATGGTCTCAGACATTGCCTATATTCCTTACGGAAGGACAGGCTCTACCCACGGAAGTGGCTTAAATTATGATACACATGTGCCATTAATATTCTACGGAAAAGGTATTCGTAAAGGAGACACGTTAAAGAAAACGATTATTTCAGACATCGCACCAACCTTATCCGCACTCTTGGGAATTAGTTTTCCAAATGGATCTACTGGCCAACCTTTAGAATACGTAATAGATTAAAATAATGAGTAAACGAAATTGGTATGCTTTAATCGCTGTGATCATTGTTGTTGGCGTTTATGGTTATGAGCATTTCTTAATTGAGAAGGAACAAACGGCCATAATTGAGCAAGGTGAAACCACTAAAAAGGATACCAATGACTACTTTTTACCAGCAAGTACCACAGGTCAAGTCGTTCATCATGAAGGGTATTCTTTATCCTATTCAGAATCATACGAACAAGCGGAATGGGTGGCTTACGAATTAAAGAAACGTCATCTGTCCAATACCAATTTCAAGCGACCTTATTTTGAAATTGATAAAGCTGTCAAAACTGGTGCCGCACATTGGCGAAATTACAAGCAGTCTGGTTATGATCGTGGTCATTTATGTCCTGCTGGAGATAGACGCTACAGTCGAGAAGCACATGATGAAACGTTTTTGACCAGCAATATTAGTCCGCAGGAACACGATTTTAATTCTGGTATTTGGAATACACTCGAGCAGAAAGTAAGATACTGGGCTGCGAAGTATGACGGTGTTTTTGTGGTGACTGGTGGTATATTGAAAGGAGACATGTCGACCATAGGAGAGGAGCAGGTAGCAGTTCCGAATCAATTTTATAAAGTACTGATTGATTACAATTCCGGAGGAACCAAAATGATTGCATTTCTGATGCCGCACGAAGCTTCTACAAAACCCTTATACGAATTTGTGGTGTCTGTTGATGAGGTTGAAGCCCTAACCGGAATTGATTTTTTTCCTGAGTTAGAAGATAGTTTAGAGACACGATTGGAGGCGTCAAATTCTTACAAGGATTGGAGTTTTAATTGAACAACTTAAACTTTTTCGAAATTCCTTGCCATCTCAGTCGCCGTATAAATTGCCCTTGTTCTTTGGTGACGAGTGGTTCTATCCCTTTATTCTGTGCCTTAAAATATCCCAGCATGTAATCTTTAAATAATCCTAAACTTTTCTTTTTGTATGAAAGTTTTAAGGCTGAAATGAGCGTGATAAGCAAACCATAGCGCATTTTGTACATGGCTTCACCTTGTAAATATTTTGAAGCCTTGTTATAACTTTTACCAGTTGGTTTCAAGTGTTTGACGTGTAGCGAAGGATCTACCAATAATTCCCAATGATAGTAGTTGGCTAATAGTTCATCAATCGTGTCCCAACCCATAGATCTTTTAAGTTTTCCAATCTCTAAAAAACAGGGTTTGCGGTAGGCTTTTAAGGCGCCTCTAATGTGATCGTCACGCGTGAGGTTTTCTAATACCCAAACCTTATCTTTTTTAATATAACATTGACCAGCTGCCATGCCTAATTTTGGATTGGCATTGAAATGTTCTGCCAGTTGTTCCAAGTAATTTTCAGGAAATATCAAATCGGCATCAAACTTACAGATCACATCGTAATGCTCATCTAAGGTTTCAAAACCCTTGTAAAAGGCATCGATAATTTTGGCACCTGGTAAATGCTTGTCTGACGACTGCACATCAACCATAGAGATGTTTGGATGTGTTTTGGCAAAAGTAGACACAATAGCCTTAGTGGTATCTGTAGAATGATCATTAACTACCACAATTTGTTTAGCTGGTAAGCTTTGATGAATCAGGGATTCTAATGTGTTGCTTATGAAGTCTGCTTCATTGTGCGCTGGAATGATGATATAGAAATCCAAGGTTGATCTTTTTGATTGTAAAGGTAACGTTTACGATCCTAATTTAGGAATTTGATGCTTGTATTCGCTCAGCGTAGACAACGTAATAACGAGGAATGAACCATCTCAATATAGGACGTAATCCAATCTTTTTTGTTGGATTGGTCCATTTCTGACGATCGACAATCTTCCAACCTGATTTCTCTAATAACCAATCAAATTGCCAATCTTCGAATTCGTGAAAATGCCGATCTCTCATATCTGTTTTACTTCTGTAGGCAGAAGCAAACCATAATTTTAAAGGAACACTTGCCACTAATTTATTTGATGATATCGCTTTTAGTACAGTAAAAGGAGAGAGTAGATGTTCAAAAATTTCGAAGGCAGTAACCACATTGGCATCACTCTGCGCTAACTCTGAAGTATCGATATCTAGATCTATTCCCGAAGTATTCTGAACATCATAACCCTCAGATAATAAAATCTTAGACAAAGGATTTTCAACTCCCAAATCCAAGATAGACTCCGAAGTATCAACATGCTTTTTTAAGAATTCGAGCGTGAGTTTAAAACGTTTATTAGGATACGTATGTTCGTACATGTCTAGTATTGATAAACAATCGCATTCACATGCATACCTGCACCAACACTAGCAAAAATAATCACATCGCCTTCTTCAATGGTATGCCCATCCAATTTGTTATTTCGGATCAGGTCAAATAACGTTGGTACCGTCGCGACCGAACTATTACCTAATTTTCCAATGCTCATGGGCATGACACCTTCAGGAACTTTAGTTTTGTATAATCTATAGAAACGTTTAATGATGGCTTCATCCATCTTTTCATTGGCTTGATGAATCAATATTTTTTTGACATTCTTAATATCCACACCGCTATTGTCCAGACAGGTTTTCATAGCATCAGGCACGTTATTTAGAGCAAATTCATAGATCTTACGACCGTGCATTTTGATATAACGTGTATCACGACAAAGATCTTGGTTGTTAGAATTTCCGAAGAATAAATAATAGGCTTCATCATAGGTGAATGATGCTGTTTCATGCGCAAGAATGCCACCTTTTTCATCGGTTTCCTCAACAATAGTAGCGCCAGCTCCATCACTATAAATCATAGAGTCACGATCATGTTTGTCGACCACACGAGATAAAGTTTCACTTCCAATCACTAGACATTTTTTGGCCATACCCGACTTAATAAATGCTTTCGCTTGGATCACTCCTTCCACCCAACCTGGACATCCAAAAAGGATATCATAGGCCACACATTTTGGGTTCTTAATACGCAAACTATGCTTCACTCTTGAAGCTAGACAAGGCAATAGGTCTGATTGAATGGTATTAGCTTTAACATCACCAAAATTGTGGGCGCAGATGATATAATCTAATTCTTCTGGGTCAATATTGGCATCTTCAATAGCTTTTTGAGCCGCTAAAAAGCCTAAGTCGGAAGAGGTAAGTTGTGGGTCTGCATAACGTCGTTCAACAATACCTGTAATGGCCTTGAACTTATCCACAATAATTTCATTGGGTGATTCGATACTACTGCCATCAATATTTAAAAATTCATGTTGATGGAAATCTTCATTTTTTTCAATCGCACTTGGAATATAACTTCCAGTACCTGTAATCTTTATGCTCATAAAACCTGAAATCTCATTTAATTGTAAATTCTACAATAAGGCAATATACTAACAATTCATTTAATGGCTAGTGTATCACTTTGTAAATTTACGATGTCCAAAACACCTAAATTAGGCTTCTTCTAAATACGCTTCAATTGGCGCGCAAGTACAGATAAGGTTTCTGTCGCCATAAGCATCGTCTACACGTCTCACACTTGGCCAGAATTTATTATCCCTAACATACGCCAATGGAAATGCTGCTTCTTGTCTTGAATAAGGTAATAACCATTCATCACTAGTAATCATATCCATGGTATGTGGCGCATTTTTTAAGACATTATTGGCATCTTCTTTCGTTAATCCATCTATCTCTTGTTTGATAGAAATCATGGCATCACAAAAACGATCCATTTCTTGTTTACTCTCACTTTCCGTAGGTTCTATCATCATGGTGCCATTCACTGGGAAAGACACTGTAGGTGCATGAAATCCATAATCCATTAATCGCTTGGCAATATCTACAACTTCAATGCCATTGGCTTTAAAAGGTCTACAGTCGATTATCATTTCGTGAGCTGCGCGTCCGCGTTCTCCAGAATACAAAGTGTCATATGAACCCTGAAGTCTCTTTTTAATGTAATTGGCATTTAAAATGGCCATTTCAGTAGAGCGTTTTAATCCTTGCGCTCCCAACATTTTGATATAGCCGTAAGAAATTAAACAGGCTAATGACGATCCGAAAGGTGCTGCTGAAATAGCTGTAATGGCTTGGTCACCACCAGTTTTAATCAATGGATTTCCTGGTAAAAATGGCACTAATTGTTTTGCAACACAAATTGGTCCAACACCTGGTCCACCACCACCGTGAGGGATAGCAAACGTTTTATGGAGATTCAAATGACAAACATCTGCACCAATATTTCCAGGATTGGTTAATCCAACTTGAGCGTTCATATTAGCACCATCCATGTATACTTGTCCGCCATTATCATGAATAATCTTGGTGATGTCTCTAATGCCAGATTCATAAACACCATGAGTGGATGGATAGGTCACCATAAGCGCTGCTAAATTATCCTTATGAAGTTCTGCTTTTTCTCTTAAGTCATCCACATCGATATTTCCTTCTTCCGTAGATTTTGTAACAACGACTTTCATTCCAGCCATAACTGCACTCGCTGGATTGGTACCATGAGCAGAGGAAGGAATGAGGCAAATATTTCTGTGGTGATCACCTCGTGATTCATGATACGCTTTAATAACCATTAATCCGGCAAATTCGCCTTGAGCGCCAGAATTTGGTTGAAGCGACGTCCCAGCGAATCCGGTAATTTCAGTTAGTTGATCTTCTAGTGCTTTTAAGACAGTATGATAACCTTTGGCTTGTTCGGCTGGTACAAATGGATGAATTTTTCCCCATTTAAACCAACTCAATGGCAGCATCTCAGCTGCAGCATTCAGTTTCATCGTACAAGAACCTAATGAAATCATGGAATGATTTAAAGCTAAATCCTTGCGCTCCAAAAATTTAATGTAACGCATGAGTTCTGTTTCAGAATGATGCGAATTGAAAACGACTTCTTGTAAAAATGGCGACTGACGCTTGTAATTATCTGAAATTTGATTAGTATTAATAATCTCAGCAATTTCAATACTGTCTTTTTGAATACTCTTAGCGAAAACAGCAACAATCTTGTTAAGTTCCTCTAAAGTTGTCGGTTCGTTAATAGAAATTACAACGTCCTTATCACTAGGGTAGTAAAAATTCATTTTTTTACTTTCAGCAAATTTTTTTACAGCCTTGGCATCAGCTTTTATATGCAATGTGTCGAAAAATGTTGTGTTGGTTTGCTCAAAACCTAAAGCCGTAAGTGTGTTTGATAAGGTAGCTGCCTTTCTGTGAATGTTAGAGGCAATATAATCAAGACCTTTCGGGCCGTGATATACCGCATACATTCCCGCCATTACTGCTAATAGCACCTGCGCTGTACAAATATTTGAAGTCGCTTTGTCTCGTTTGATATGTTGTTCACGCGTTTGTAAAGCCATACGTAAGGCTCGGTTCCCATTTGTATCTTTTGTGACACCAATAATACGACCAGGAATATCACGTTTGTAGGCTTCTTTGGTAGCAAAATAAGCCGCATGAGGACCACCATAACCCATAGGAATACCAAATCGTTGTGTTGTTCCTACAACGACGTCGGCACCAAATTTACCTGGAGCTTCCAGTTTGATCAGGCTCATGATATCTGCAGCAACAGCCACTTTGATATTTTTAGCATTGGCTTTTTCAATAAAGGATTTGATATCACTTACTTGACCGTGTTTACCAGGATATTGTAGAATAGCACCATAAAAATCTTCAGAGAAATCAAAGTCACTTTCAGTACCAATAACTAATTCAATACCAATTGGGTTGGCTCTGGTTTTAAGAAGTGATAATGTTTGCGGCAAAATATCCTCAGAAACAAAAAATTTATTGACACCCTCTTTTTTCTGGCTACGTTCTCTAACGGAAAATAACAAGCTCATAGCTTCGGCGGCAGCTGTACTTTCATCTAACAATGAAGCATTGGCAAGTTCCATACCTGTGAGATCCGTTATCATCGTTTGGAAATTAAGCAGTGCTTCTAATCGTCCTTGGGCAATTTCAGCTTGGTAAGGTGTATAGGCCGTATACCAACCTGGATTTTCCAATATATTTCTTTGGATGACTGCAGGCATGATGGTTGGGTGATACCCTAAACCAATATATGTTTTAAAGACTTTATTCTTTTTTGATAACTCGTAAATATGCAACAAATATTCTTGCTCACTCATGGGAGCATCGAGATTCAGGTCGGATTTCAAACGGATACCATCGGGAATGGTTTCATAAATTAATTGTTCCATAGAATCCACACCAATTGCGTGTAACATTTCTTTTTGATCCGATTCTCTCGGACCTATATGGCGAAGTGAAAAGTCTGCAGTATTCATTAAATAGGATAGTTATTTTTTAATGCAGCAAAATTAATGAATTATTGTCCTTAAAATGTTAAGGTAAATGAAACTTTTCAACCATTTGAAATGGTTATTAACAGTTTGACTATTTTTGTTTCATGCGTGCGTTTAAAACCATTTTCGACTTTTACTTGAGTAGTAGTATTCATGTGGCTATTTCAGTGTTTGCGTTATCGTGGTTGACCCTATTGGAATATGGATTGCCGTTTGATGCTGAAATGTTATGGTTTATATTTTTCTCCTCCATTACAGGTTATAATTTTGTAAAGTATTTTGGTTTGGCCAAGTTCCACCATCGAAGTCTAGCTAGATGGTTAAGAGTGATACAGGTCTTTTCGTTACTTTCATTTTTACTCTTGTGCTTTTTTGCAACAAGATTGGATATAAACACGCTGATTTATGTGGGTGTTTTAGGAGTTGTAACGTTCTTATACGCTATGCCTTTGTTGCCCAAATTATTTTTGGATGAAAAGAAAAATTTAAGGAGTGTAAGCGGCTTGAAAATCTACGTTATTGCTTTTGTATGGACAGGCGTCACTGTTATTTTGCCATTGATAAATAGCCATCATGCCCTTACAGAAGATGTCTGGTTAACAGCTTTGCAACGTTTTGTTTTTGTGATGGTTTTAATGTTGCCTTTTGAGATAAGAGATTTGTCTTACGATAGTATAAAGTTAGCAACCATTCCTCAACAAATTGGGGTGACCAAAACCATAGTTTTAGGCATTGTATTGTTATTTGTTTTTAATTATTTGGAATTTTTAAAAAGTAACTTGTACCAATTAACGCTCGTAAGTAATATCATTATTTCCGTGGTTGTCTTCTTGTTTTTGATCGGGTCCAAAAGAAATCAAAATCCCTATTACACGGTTTTTTGGGTAGAAGCTATTCCTATATGGTGGTTACTTTTAATGCTGGTTTTTTAATTGTTTTTCGAACTCGGATTGCAGTTCTTGAATTTCATGCTCTTTCAGACATTCAGGATGGCCAGATTGCATCACGTGTGTTAACTCCTTGTTGCGTTTTGTATATGCTCTTGTAATCTTGCACCACGACAGGCGTAAGGTTAATTTAAATCTTTCCCATAAGGTGGCGTCACCATATTGAGACTTATCACAAATATGATGTGCTTCTTCACACGAAATAAATAAAAAACTTTTTTTCATTTTAATTTTTGAACCAATTTTTTTCTAGGCAATTAGCCATAGCTACACGTGCACGATGAATAATTACCCATAGGTTAGACGCAGTGATATCCAATTCATTACAAATGGTTTCTGTTTCGTAATTAAGTATGGTTTTCATTTTAAAAACCTTCGCTTGCTTATCTGGTAGCTTACCTAAACAATCATGTATCGCCAATCCTAACTCTGTGTTTTCTATGGTATCTTCAGCGGTTTTGTCGAAGGGATCTGCTACACGTTCTTCGAGCCAGTCACCTTCATTCTCATCGTTGGTGTAGGACATTCTCACTTCCGCCTTTCCTTTATTCGAATTAATTTTACGATAGTAATCAATAATTTTTCGCTTCAATATGGCGACGAGCCATGTACGCTCACTTGCTTGCCCTTTAAAGTTTTTCATCGATTTTAAGCCAGCAACAAAAGTGTCTTGTACCAAATCTTTGGCCATTTCTCTATCATTGACACGAGTGATTGTGTAATTAAATAGATAATCAGAATAACGATGAATCCATTGATTAGGATCTATGATATGTTTAGGCATTTCTTTTTCTGAGACATTTTATGTCAAAAATAAGTAATATAATAGTATTATCGCAATAAATCAGTGAGTGCAGATTTAAGTGAGGGATATTCAAACTCAAATCCATGATCCAACAAGCGTTTTGGTACCACATTTCTACTCTTTAGTACGAGTTCTGGTTCTGTCCCAATGAGTATCGCACCCAATTTTACAAGCCATTTAGGGTGTGAGATACCAAAAGGGATGCCCAAGGTAGCTCTAATATTTTTCATAAGGCTGTAGTTACTTGTGGGCTTTGGTACGGTGACATTAAAAGGACCTTCAAGATCATCATGAACCATCAAAAACTCAATGGCTCTAGCAAAATCTAACTCATGGATCCAACTAACTTTTTGTTTGCCTGAAGCCTGACGACCACCTATTCCAAAGCGGACCAGTTGTTTTAAAGCTGATAAAGCACCTCCGTTTTTGCCCATAACTATCGAAGTCCTTAAGGCAATCTTTCGTGTTTTTGGGTTCTGAATACCGAAGAATGATGCTTCCCATGATTTGGCGATATTCATTGAAAAATCATTTCCTATAATGCCATTCTCTTCGGTCATTTCGATATCTGTAGAATGCATATAAATGGTTGCAGTAGAAGCATTGAACCAAATACTAGGTGGATTATCACATAAATTTATGGCAAGGCCCAATATATTCGTAGCGTCAATTCGCGAATCATGGATCAGTTTTTTATTAGTTTCGGTATAGCGACAGTCAACAGATTTTCCAGTAAGGTTGATGAGTACATCCGTTTCTTCGAGCGTATCGGTCCATGGGCCGAGGTCTTTGGCATTCCAATAAATATCATTGAGCTGTTTTGGAGATCGTGTTAGTATATAGACGATGTATTGTTTTTTAAGAAAATAGTGCTTTAGTACTTGGCCTAGAAAGCCGCTGCCGCCTGCTATGGTGATTGTTTTCATTGTTTTTGGATTAAATAAGTGATTCTGAGGAGATAACTCGCAATAAGCATCGGAATGATGAAGGCAAACAACAACTGAAGAAATTCATATTTCACTATTGATGCACTTAGCATTATTGATATCACGCTCATGGTCAATACAACCGCAAACCAATATACTCTTAGCATTTTGTTAATTTTTATGGTGAATGCCTTCATAAAAAACAGCAGGATAACAGCCATTATTAATTGTGTAATTCCTAAAAGAATTTGCATATACATGCCAAGGATGACAAAAATGATAGTCGCGTATGCCGTTATGGTCAAACTGAAAATAATCAAGTTAATACGATATAATAGTTTCATGATTTAGGATGTATTTAGTGATCCTTACGGACATTATAAATGGGTGTTTTCTTAATAGTATTTGAGCGCTCTCTAGATTTGCGACGACCTCTAAAAAAGAAGAAGAGATTGATAAACAGCATGATGCCTAAATAAATAGAAAAGCCACCTATTTTTTTGCTCAAGATCTCAATGAGTTCTTGGCTACTCATAGCAGTTGCGCTGTAATAGCTGATTTTTAATATCAATAATGCCCAACCTATGTTGATAAGATAAAATCCAATTTCAAAAAGTTTGTTCGTTGCTAAGGCAATATCTTCTTTACCTTTAAAAATGTCTAGCATAAAAAACTTACCGTTTTTAAAAAGCATTTTAGATACATAAATTGTGAGAGCAATAACGATAGGTAAATAAATGAGATAGCCGATAATGATTTTAGAATGTTCCATGATTTATTGTTTTATAGTTTTTGATTTTATGAGATAATTACAGAGTAATACGTTATTGTAATGAAGCACCGCAATAGCGATAATAATAATTCCTAAATGTTCGCTTAACCTATGCAACATGTCAACAATAGAATGGATTTGCTCCCAATATGCTAGCGAGATCACAGCATAACCTAGATTCAATAGATAATAACCTGCTAATAGAAGTTTATTGACGGAGGCGACTAAGGCCTGATTATGCTTAAATAGAAACATTAAGTAAATTTCACCGTGCTTATAAAACATCCAACCCACTTTTACCATGATAATGCCGATAATGGGAAGGTAAATAGCGTAGCTAAGAAGGTTATAATTCATTTTTTGTATATTTTAAACTTTCAGAAAAAATTGAAAGTTTGTATTAAAAAAATTATCTGAATAATTTCAGTAACGATTTAGTGATCCAATTCTGTTTTTGTGATACCAATCGATTCATCATTTCATCTGCCGTTTGAGTGATATCGTGAAGCGCTTTGGTTTGTTTAATTAATTCTTTGGTTTGCTCTGTGCCATCATCTTTGATAGACGACACTTCCTTCAAGACTTTAATGACTGGTTGAATTTCTCTACGACTACGTTCTTTTGCAATGATTCTAGTTAACTCTTGTACGTCTTTTTCAGTGGTAAAATATTCTTTGCGTTCACCAGGAATAATTTCTTTAGTGACAATGCCCCAATCCATCAGTTGACGTAAGTTCATGCTGGTATTGCCACGTGAAATTTTTAATTCTTCCATAATATCCTCCATGGACAATGGTTTTGTGGCGACAAAAAGTAACGCCTGAATTTGCGCCATCGCTTTATTGATGCCCCAAAGAGAACCTAAACTTCCCCAAGTACTTACAAACTTTATTTTAGCTTCATCATAATTCATAGTACAAATATATAAAATATTTTAAACTTTCAATAATTATTGAAAGTTTATTTTGTATGAACGTGAATGTGATCATCATGTCGAACTGCATGGCAACCATGAAATTTGATTTTCGAATAGTTTGTTAAGCCAAGTTCAGTCTTGAGATAAGGTTCAATAAATACCTTTTCAGTTGCTGAATTATTCACTAATTGAAGGATCACTGCTCTTGTTTTATCTGCATCAAAATTCAATTTATGGATAGTTCCAAATGACAGATATTTCGGAAAATTATACTGCCAGTAACCCAGTTCTTTACATCTTTCAGACCAATATCCTTCTTCTGTTACATAGTTGCCATAACCTGAAATAGTAGGCTTTTTATCTGTCCATTGACCATCAGTGGTTCTATACTGAAACGACAGATCTATTTTGTTTCCATCATTATGACTGAGATGTGGAAGTAATGGAAAGCCATTCCAGAAAGGAAAATTGGCATCTAAATAGGTAAGTGCGATGTGTTGTTCAGAAAGTGTTTCGGCTGTATCCTCAAGCATGGTTTTTAATTTTGGGCTGACATAGTTTCTAAACATGAGTGGGTAAACCCACTGACGTGGCTTTAAATTATCTGACAATACAGGTAAGGCTGTTCTGCCAAAATAGCTTGCTATTGGCGGAACGACAATGAGATTACATATTAAATACATCGCCGGAAATAGATAGCGCTTTCTTAGTCTGAATCGTTTAGAAACTACAACTGTTAATAACCAAATGAACCCACCTACCTGCGTCAATATGGTCATAAACAAAATGAAAATAAGATGTCCGATAATCCTAAGGAATGTCATATCAAGAAGAACGAATAAGGCTTCTAATTATTTTGGAATTAAACCCGCACGTTTTAATAAGGCGTCTGGTTGAGGTTCTTTCCCTCGAAATCGTTTATACAGCACCATAGGGTCTTCAATGCCTCCTTGAGACAGGATATGGTCTTTGAATTTCTTAGCAACCTCTTTATTAAAGACACCAGATTCTAGGAAATATTCAAAGGCATCGGCATCTAAGACTTCTGCCCATTTGTAACTGTAATATCCAGAACTGTATCCACCTTGAAAAATATGGGAAAATGACGTACTCATACAATTTTCAGCTACATCAGGATACAATTTGGTGTTTTCGAAAGCTTTTAATTCATGAGCTTTTACCGATGTAATCCCTTTTGGATCTTGTCCGTGCCAAGCCATATCTAATAAACCAAAACTGATTTGTCTGAGTGTTTGCATCCCTTCATGGAAGGTAGCAGAAGCTTTTATTTTTTCAATCAATTCCATAGGAATCACTTCACCGGTTTCATAATGCGTCGCAAAAAGTTCCAAGGCTTCTTTTTCATAACACCAATTTTCCATCACCTGACTCGGTAATTCAACAAAGTCCCAAAAAACGCTTGTGCCAGAGAGACTCGGGTAAGTGGTATTTGCTAACATACCATGTAAGGCATGTCCGAACTCATGAAACAAAGTGGTTACTTCATTAAATGTAAGTAGTGAGGGTTTGCTTTTTGTTGGTTTCGTGAAATTACAAACGATGGAAATATGTGGTCTGTCATTTACATGATCTTTAATAAATTGTGGCTTATAAACGGTCATCCATGCGCCATTACGTTTTCCAGCTCTTGGAAAAAAATCAGCATAAAAAATAGCAACCAAATCACCTTTGGTATCGGTGACTTTATAGGTTAACACATCTGGATGGTATTTATCAATAGAGTCGATGGGTTCAAATTTTAAATCATATAAACGTTCGGCAATCGTAAATGCACCATCAATGACATTCTCAAGTTTAAAATAAGGTTTGAGTTGTTCATCATCCAATTGAAACAATACTTGTTTTAATTTTTCTGAATAGTAAGCACTGTCCCATTTTTGAAGGGTCTCAATCCCATCTAACCTATTCGCAAATTGTGCTAATTCGTCAAATTCTCGTTGAGCTGCCGGCTTGGCTTTGTCTAATAATTCATTTAAAAAGGTCTCTACATTCTTCGGCGTTTTTGCCATGCGTTCTTCCAAAACAAAATGCGCATGCGTTTCATAGCCCAATAAATTGGCACGCTCATGTCTGAGGTTTGCGATTTTTAAGACTTGCTCTTGATTGTCGAGTTCATCGCCTTTAAAGGCTTTGGCACCAGCGGCAATTGCCAATTTTTTTCGAAGTGTTCTGTCATCAGCATAGGTCATAAAAGGGATGTAACTCGGGTAATCAAGGGTGATGATCCAACCGTCTTTTTCTTTTGATTCGGCCAATTGCTGTGCTGCTTCCTTGGCACCATCAGGCAAGCCAGAAACTTGATGTTCTTCCGTCAGATGCATTTCAAATTTGTTCGTCTCTGCCAAAACATTCTCACCAAATTTTAGTTTCAACTGACTCAGTTGTTTGTCGATAGCTCTTAAGCGTGTTTTTTTATCCTCGGGAAGATTGGCGCCATTTCTAGAGAAACTTTTGTATTTTTTATCTAATAAGGTTTGTTGTTCCTTGGTTAAATCCAGCGAAGCTCTTTCGTTATAGACTGCTTTTATACGTTTAAAAAGCCCTTCGTTTAAGGTGATGTCGTTACTGAATTCTGAAAGTAAAGGAGAAACTTCCTGTGCTATCTTCTGTATGTCATCATTGGTTTCGGCACTATTCAAGTTAAAGAAAAGACTCGTGAGTCGATCTAAGACTTCACCAGAAAAATCTAAGGCCTCAATAGTATTTTCAAATGTGGGTGCTTCAGCGTTTGAAACAATATGGTCAATTTCTGTTTTAGCTAATTCAATGGCTTCCTTAAAAGCGGGTAAAAAATCTTCATTTTTGATTATTGAAAAAGGCGCTGTATGAAAAGGTGTGTTAAATTTTGAAGTTAATGGGTTCATTTTTAAAATGATGTTATTTTTTATGCATTTTAAGCATCATTAACGTAATGTTAAGAGCAAAATGTCAAATTAATTATTACTTTTGCGCTATTATTAAAGCTTACATCAAGTAAGTATTTAATAAGAATTGATTAATAGCTCTAAAACCTCGCTGTCAAAAGCGGGGTTTTTTGATGTTGTTACAAGTTTTTAGAAGACGCGATGACCTTTGTTTTCAAACCTTCTTTGTATTCAACAATGGCGTTGTAGACGGTTTCATTTGAAACACCTATGATTTGAGCGGCAAGAATTCCAGCGTTTTTTGCGCCATTTAGTGCTACTGTTGCAACAGGAACACCTCCAGGCATTTGTAAAATGGATAACACTGAATCCCAACCATCTATTGAATTACTACTTTTAACAGGAACACCTATCACAGGTAAAGGTGAAAGTGAGGCTACCATTCCTGGTAAGTGTGCCGCACCTCCTGCACCAGCAATGATCACGTCAATACCATTAGCACGTGCATTCTTACTAAAGTCGAATAGTTTTTCAGGTGTACGATGGGCTGATACAATATCAACAACTACCTCAATGTTAAATTCTTTTAAGATGTCTATAGCATCTTGCATGACAGGAAGATCGCTTGTGCTTCCCATGATTACTGCGACTTTATTCATAACTATTTACTTATAACCTTAATTGTTTTTTTGACATTTTCAGCGATACGTCGTGCTTCATTAATGTCCTCGTTCACGATGGTTACATGACCCATTTTTCGAAATGGTCTTGTTTGTTTTTTTCCGTAGATATGAGGTGTGACACCTTCTAATGCCATTATTTCTGAAATATGTTCGTAATGTACATTGCCTGTATGGCCTTCGGCACCAACCAAGTTCACCATAATACCACCAACAATACTTTCGGTTTTTCCTAAAGGTAGATCGAGAATGGCTCTTAAATGTTGTTCAAATTGTGACGTGTAGCTCGCCTCAATAGTTTGATGACCCGAATTATGTGGTCTAGGCGCTACTTCATTCACGAGGATCTCATCATTTTCAGTTTGGAACATTTCCACCGCTAAAAGTCCAACGTGATTAAAGGCTTCTGATACTTTAATGGCCACTTTTTGTGCTTTTTCGGCAATGGTATCTGGAATACGAGCCGGACATATCACATATTCTACTTGATTAGCTTCAGGATGAAATTCCATTTCTACCACTGGATAGGTTTTAATGTCACCACTTACGTTGCGCGCCACAATGACGGCCAATTCATTTTTAAAAGGAATTAAATCTTCAGCAATACATTCGCCTTTAGGCAAGCCATCAAGGTCTGATAATTGTTTTACTATTTTAACACCATTACCGTCATAGCCAAATTGAGCCGCCTTCCAAACGAATGGAAAATCAAGTCCGCCATTTTCTATCGTATCCTGTATTTCAGAAAGATAAGCGAAACGCGTAAAGTTCGAAGTTGGTATTTGATGGTCTCGATAAAATAGTTTTTGGGTCGCCTTATTTTGAATGGTTCTGAGCGTTTTTGATGAAGGATATACTTTAATACCTTCCTTTTCAAGCGCTTCTAAGGCATCTGTATTCACATTTTCAATTTCAAATGTGAGCAAATCCACTTGCTTGCCAAAGTTGTAAACGGCCTCATAATCCATTAAATCGCCCAATGTAAATTCGTCACAAGCAATTTTGCAAGGCGCTTCTTCACTAGCGTCCATGACATGGGTTGTAATATCAAATTTTCGCGTTGTGTAGAGCATCATTTTACCTAACTGACCGCCACCAAGAATTCCAAGTTTAAAATGAGAAGAGAAATAATTCATTCAATTGTATGGGTTTCTGTTTTTAGAAACGTTTTGGGTTCAAATTTCAATTTCTTAGAACAAAAATACACTAAAAATGGAACAATCATCCAAAATCACAATGCGAAAATGGTCAATCGTAAATCAAATCCTTATCTTTGCCTTTTCAAAATCAAAATCAAGTGATTAAACTACACGATTTATATTTCAAACCGTTCATTTCAGAACAAGAAGTTGATGCCATCATTGAAAACATGGTACAAGCGATTGCAGACGATATGAAATCTGAAATTCCAGTCTTTGTGGGAATATTGAACGGGTCGTTTATGTTTGTCAGTGATTTCGTAAAGAAATATCCAAAACCATGTGAGGTCACTTTTATTAAATTGGCATCTTATGAAGGTTTGAAGTCTACAGAAGATATTCATCGTCTTATCGGACTTACACAGGATTTGTCGGGCAGAAAAGTGGTGATTTTAGAAGATATCATTGATTCAGGCAACACCTTAGAGGAAGTGCATCGAATTTTTGAAAATGAAGGCGTTGATGAACTAAAAATTGCAACACTTTTTTACAAACCTGAAGCTTACAAAAAGGATTATAAATTACATTATGTCGGTAAAGAAATTCCCAACAAATTTATCGTAGGTTACGGTCTCGATTATGATGGTTTGGGACGTGATTTGCCAGCAATATATCAATTAAAAACAACACAACACATGACTAACTTAGTGCTCTTTGGCCCTCCTGGTGCAGGTAAAGGAACTCAAGCAGAATTTTTAAAGGAAACTTACAACTTAGTACATATCTCAACTGGCGATGTATTCAGATATAATATCAAAAACGAAACCGCATTAGGCATGCTTGCTAAATCCTACATGGATAAAGGTGAGTTAGTTCCAGATCAAGTTACTATAGATATGCTCAATGCTGAGGTTGAGAAAAATGCCGATGCTAACGGCTTTATCTTTGATGGGTTTCCAAGAACCAATGCCCAAGCAAAAGCACTAGATGATTTAATGGATGCTAAAGATTCACAAATTAATGCGATGATTGCTTTGGAGG
>JAAEZI010000007.1:75620-113979 GCA_018222915.1 Algicola sp.
CGACGACGTATTAGTAGGACGTTTGTTGGAACGTGGAAAAACAAGTGGTCGTAAAGACGATGCTGATGAATCCATCATCAGAAATCGTATTCAGGAATACTACAAAAAGACGGCTATTTTGAAAGACTATTATGCTGCACAAGATAAATATCACGGTGTGGATGGTGTTGGCAGTATTCAAGAAATTACAGAACGACTCAAAGCAGTTATCGATACGCTTTAGTTCAAACATTGATAGACAAATAGGTCACTCATGGCGAGGCGACCATAATTGAATCCCATAAAAGTTCGCAATTGCGGAGATAGAAAATGACAGAAGGTAACTTTGTAGATTACGTAAAAATACATGTCTCTTCAGGTAAAGGAGGGCAGGGTTCTGCTCATTTACACCGTGAGAAATTTATTGAAAAAGGAGGACCTGATGGAGGCGATGGTGGTCGTGGAGGTCACGTGATTATTCGTGGTAACTCCAATCTTTGGACCTTACTTCATTTAAAGTTCAAACGACACGCTAGAGCAGGTCATGGCGAACATGGAAGTAAGAGTAGGAGTACAGGTGCAGATGGTGAAGATATTTACTTGGATGTGCCTCTTGGAACAGTTGTAAAAGATACTGAAACAGACGAAGTGCTATTTGAAATTACAGAAGATGGGGAAGAAAAAATAGTAGCAAAAGGTGGTCGAGGCGGATTAGGAAACTGGCATTTTAAGAGTTCAAGAAATCAAACGCCAAGATATGCACAACCTGGTGAGCCACTCGAGGAAAAAAATATTACCATAGAACTTAAAATCTTGGCAGATGTAGGATTGGTAGGATTTCCAAACGCGGGAAAATCAACCTTATTGTCTGTAATTACTGCAGCAAAACCCAAAATTGCAGATTATGAGTTTACGACCCTAAAACCCAATCTCGGCATTGTGGAATATCGCGATTTTCAAACCTTTGTGATGGCCGATATTCCTGGAATTATTGAAGGTGCTGCCGAAGGAAAAGGGCTCGGACATTATTTCTTACGTCATATAGAGCGCAATTCGGTTTTATTATTTTTAATTCCTGCCGATGCCGACGATATCCGCAAACAATATGATATTTTGCTGGATGAGTTGAAACGCTATAATCCTGAAATGTTGGATAAAGATCGGATGATTGCGATTTCAAAAAGTGATATGTTGGATGACGAACTAAAATCTGAAATGAAAGCGCAATTAGATGAGACATTACCTATAAATTATATGTTTATTTCGTCGGTGGCGCAACAAGGTATTACCGAATTAAAGGACAAACTCTGGAAAATTCTAAATGATTAATTTTTGGGCGTTTCCCTTTCCGATGTCTTCGGAAAAGGGTCAGGCTCTCAGCCGTCGCTCTCTTCGAGGAGCTCCAACAGGGCTTCCATCCTTAACGCAGGTTTTAAATAGATCATTTTAAGAAATCTTAAAATTTCAGTATCTTTAAATAAAAAGCCATGAGAATACTCTACAGCCTATTGGTCTGTGTGTTACTCACGTCATGCGCCTCTATTCGGGTGAATTATGACTACGAGACTACAGCAGATTTCACGACTTATAAAACCTATAACTATTACTCAAACGTCAATACTGGTTTGAGTGAATTAGATAACAAACGCTTGTTCTTGGCATTGGATGAGGGGCTGCAAGCAAGAGGTTATCAATTATCTGATATGCCTGATTTTTTTATAGATATCAAAACAGCAGAATTCCAACAGCAATCTGGTAATACTGTAGGTATGGGTGTTGGTGGCACTGGAAGAAACGTTGGTGGTGGCATTTCAATTGGCTTACCGGTTGGCCAAACAAAAATGGGTCGGGAAATTGTATTTGAATTTGTAGATGAGAATGGGATCGGCCTTTTTTGGCAGGCTATTTCAGAATCGAATTACAATCCCAATGCGTCACCAGAAAAGCGAGAGGCCCAATTTAAAGCCATTGTTTCAAAAGTCCTTGAAGGGTTTCCTCCAGACAACACCAAATAGATGTCAATTTTAAAGCGTTGCGGTTTATCATTGATTTTTTGTTTTGTAACTTTGGTTAAAACAGAAAGAGACAATGAAACAATTATCAGGAAAGGTCGCATTAATTACAGGAGGAACTAAAGGTATCGGTTATGGCATCGCAGAAGCTTTATTAGCTCAAGGTCTTAAAGTGGCCATTACAAGTCGCGATTTGAATGCCGCTAAAGAAGCTGCCAAATCACTAGAAGAAAAAACACAAACGACAAATGCTATTATAGGTTTAGAAGCCAACGTCAAAAACTTAGGTGACCAACGTGAAGCTGTTCAGCAAACTGTTGAGCAATTTGGTCAGTTGGATGTTGTAGTAGCTAATGCTGGCTTAGGCCATTTTGGAAGTATAGAGGAATTAACAACGGAGCAATGGAACGCTGTGATTGATACGAACTTAACAGGTGTTTTTAACACGATAAAAGCAAGTGTTGATGACTTAAAAAAGAGTCAAGGCTATTATATCACCATTTCAAGCTTAGCAGGAACTAATTTTTTCGCGGGAGGAGCGGCTTATAATGCCAGTAAGTTTGGAGTCACCGGATTTACACAAGCCGTCATGTTAGATTTAAGGAAATATGGTGTTAAAGTGAGTACCATCATGCCAGGATCTGTATCTACACATTTCAATGGTAACGAACCAGGCGACAAGGATGCTTGGAAAATCCAGATTGAAGATATTGGCGAATTGGTAGTCGATTTGTTAAAAATGAATCCTAGAACCTTACCGAGTAAAGTAGAGGTAAGACCTACGATGCCACCGAGTAACTAATGAAAATATAGAAAACAAAAAGGCTTCCAATGGAAGCCTTTTTTAATGGTGTTTTTAGTCATTAGTTGATGTCTAATTTGATGATTCGACCATTTTTCTTTCGTTCACCAAGCAAAAATACTGTATGCTTATTGACGTTAGCTAGACCGTTATTCACTTTGTAATAGACTTTAGATTCCTTATCATCAATCAATTTTTTATAATCGAAATTACCTTCGGCATCTATCGAGATCGCATATAAATTAGACTTTTTGGACGACGTCTGTTTAAATGCAATACGATCGGCACTTAATTTTTTGATATTATCGGAGCAATTAATAAAGAAGTAGGTGGATTCATCTACCGGCAAACTGGTGTAAGAGCTATTTATAGTTCCAACTTGTGCTTTATTAATATTTCTGGCCCACTTCAAATGACCGTCTGCGTCAAGCCGCATCGCCATAATATCGTTGTAATGAAATACCGTGTAGGTACGCATTGATCCGTTTGCTCCCATACTAGTATGCGTTGTAATAAAAAATTCTTCAGCATTCACGACAATGTCATTGTTGGCCATCAGGTAAACACCCTTAAAATCAATATTATTGATGCCTTTCTTTTTCTTACGCTCTTTTTTCCCTTCTCTATTTCCGTATTTGTCGGTAAGGAATTCTTCTGAAAACTCATTATAACGCTTGAAATTGGTTTCAAGAGTTTCTGGATTGAGATCAAAAACACAAACGCCATTCAGCTTGTACTCTTCTTTTTTACCATAGAAACCAACACAGGCTAATCGACTGTCATTCTTAACCAAATGCAGAGATTCAATATATTTTTCGTCACTTTTAAAGGAAATACTTGTCTCACCGGAAGCATTGATTCTGTTTAATTCAAAATGATAATTGACTTTACCGTCTTTTTTAGTTCTTTTAGAATCATTTTCAAACGATTTACCTAAAAAATAAATCGTACCATCTTTACCATCCACTTCAAAACTGTTGTATTCAAAAAGTCTATCCTTGATATCCTTTACAATCAATTTTTCATAAACAGGTTCGAAATCACTATTAAAAACAAACACTTTATGCGTCTCTTGTTTTTTGTTCTTGAAATCGAAATTAATCGCAAAAAAGGCTTCGTTTGCTGATAAGATAACTTCTCCCATGTGATCACCATCAGCTTGGTTGAACCCTCCATTATAAAACAGGGGAAAAATAGAAACTCCAAAGTAGTTTTTAACATTGTCTTCAGAGAAATTCAGAAGCTCTCTCGTGCTAAAATTTAAATCGCCAATATTTGCTGAAGACACATTAATCGCAATTTTGTCTTCTTTTTTTTGAGTTTCAACCTCAATTAAATGTATCTGATTATTCTTTAAAAACGCATTTTTAATAATCTTGTCGTCAACCTCATAGTCTAATTCTTTAATGAGTTTCAGGTGTTCATTAAAGTATTGAATATAGTAGCCTCTTAATTTCATTCCTAGACCAGAATAATAGGATCTGATGGTGACAATACCTCCATCATCAGACTCTAGGCTGAAGCTAAGAAAAGAGTTTTTCTTCTTGTCTTTAAAAATGTCACTCTTGGTGATAGAAATATCTTGAGCGAAAGTTAGTGTTGCTGTAAAAAGCAATAGTAAGGTTAGGAATCTTTTCATAAAAAATAGTTTAGAAGGGCAAAATAACTATTTAAATGTAAGTTGAAAATAAAATCTAAGGTTTAATTGATTTTCAGACGATCCCCTTTACTATGACTACTAAATTCTGGTGCATACATGCTTTGAATGGTGGTAATACCATTACTCATATCACCTGCATTTTGAACTCTTAAATCATACTCAAATACATAGATGCCTTTTGGAAGATAATCGAAAAAGAAGTTCGTTGAAGCGTCTTTCGTGCTTTCGTAATACCCTAATCCGTCTTGCCACTTGTATTGAGACAATACATTCACTGGTTCTAGGCCTGCTGCTCTCATGTCTTTCATGTGTAAAAATTCCATGACACGATCACTACGTAATTCAATGCGAACTCGCACCAAATCACCCACTTCCAATGAGGTTTCTGAAGTTATCTCTGTAATTTCTTCTCCTCGGTCTGTATGTGTTTTTTTGAAGAGTTTTTTGCTCAGTTTTAGTGGTGTCTCTGCGGAAGTGATCTTATCTAAATCCTCAAAATACTGCCAGTATAAACTGCCCCAAGCAATGCCTTTACCTTTTTTAGTCATTTTTACAGTTGCCATGTCTGGTTCAATTTCAGATCCAGTCCATGAGGTTTTGTAATAGCCTGTCCCTGCTTCAATTTTGACGTTCTCCAATTGGGATGGTGCCAATGCTTGGCCTCCTATTGAAACATCTACCATCTCAGTCACACTCAGCCAATCACTGCCTTGTAGCAATAACGCATACACGGCTTCCGTGGTTGCTTTGGTGGTTTTCCAGCGATTGGTTTGTTTGTTTTTCAAGAGCCATATTTTCAAGTTATCTATGGTTTCCGTAGGGCCTTCTACTTCAGAAAACGCTTCAATCATTAACGCTTGTGTTTCTATAGGCGCTTGATGCCAATACCAAGAACTTGTATTGTTTTTCCAATACATGCCTAATTCTTCCGAAGTAATACTAGTTTCTCTCAATGACTTCAAAATACTTTTTGAGATACGCTCATTCCCTTTTCTATGAGTAACTAAAACCATTAGACCTTTCGCATATAATGAACGCTTCAACCAATAATCCTCAATTTGCGTATGATAATAATCCATGATTTTTTGAACCTCCTTTGAAGGTTTATTGTCAGGAAAGAAACTACGCGTATACAAATAATGCAATTGGATGTAAGATAAATGATCCTTGGATAAGTCGATCTCTTTGTTATATTTCTTCAGGTTTTTATAATCTTCAATAAACTCCGAGTCTAAATAATGAATCGCTTTATCAATCATTTGTTTATGGTCCTCTGTGGTTACGCCTAATTTGTCTAAATGACCAAAACCAGCAACGATGTGTTGTGTGATGTAACGGTTTGGTCGACCACCATTAAACCATGCCCAAGCGCCATTTGGCATTTGTCCATTTTTGAGTTTGCGGTGAGCGGCTGTTAATTCATTCGACATCTTATTTAAGTCAAATAGCAAAGCGATACGTTTTTTCTGTTCCGTTTCATCTTGCGCATCGCGTAACCAAGGGGTTTCTTCGATGAGAATTGATTTGAGTTCTTGGTTCTTTTCTAGGTTCGATACTAGCGCATCCGTATTTTTCCATTGATTAAAAACTTCTTGGATACGCGGATTGGTATTAGCAATATGACTGGCTAATGCGTTCGCATAATACCTGCTAAACGTCTGCTCGTTACAATCATAAGGATATTCCATTAAGTATGGTAATGCTTGCACAGCATACCAAGCAGGATTGGAGGTGACCTCAAAACTGAGTTGATGGTGTTTTAAAGAGGTTGATGTATTGTTTTTGAGTTTGTCAAGTGTAAAAGTCCTAGTCTCATTACTTTTAACCCACATTGGTAAGGTTTCTGTGACTAGCATACGATTACTCAAGATCGGTAAAGCGTTTTGTTCACCATCGCTAAAATCGCCTGCTTTTGCTAAAATTTTATACTGAACAGCATCCACATCAAACGGAATGTTTAAGGACCATGAGACGTCCGTATTGCCTTTCGCATCTACCGAAAATTGTACGGTTTCTCCCGTAGGTAAAATTCCCATATGACGTGTGATATCTTTTCCAGAAATGGCATCAGTCAGGATGAGTTTTGCATGTCCGTTGAGCGCTTTTTCAGTCACGTTTGAAATTTTAGAACTAATCGTAATTTGGTCGCCTTCACGTAAAAACCTTGGGACATTAGGAAGTACCATCAACTCTTTTTGAGTTACAGCTTCCAAGGTAGTTGTGGCACTTTCGAGAGATTTCGTATGTGCTAGTAGTTGTAATTTCCACTTGCTTAAGGCTTCTGGAGTTGTAAAGCTAAAACTGACGTGTCCGTCAGCATCTGTTGTGAGCTGCGGAAAGAAAAAGGCCGTTTCTTGAAGATTTTTACGGACTTTGATTGCGCCAAAGTCTTTTTCTTCTGCCTTAGTTTTATCATCTGTGTCTTTCTGCTTAGATACATCGTCTAAACCGGTTTCGCTTACAGAGTCCATAGCTACAGCATTCATTAATTTGCTTTCCGACCTTGGACTACTATAGCCTGCAACGACGACTTCTTCCATAACACTTTCGTCTTCCACAATTTCCAAGCCCGCGACTCTACCTCTTAAATAATAGGCATTGCCGAATCCCATACGCAATCCAAATAAGTTGAATTGGTCAAAACGTTGAGAAGGAAAACTCCCGAAAGATTGTCTGATATTATAAATTGAGAACCTTCCTGTTGCAAATCCGTTGCCAACATTCACTCGGTAAGAAGGGTAGTAGTAAGGGCGTTGCATCGGATCGAATCGCCATTCGTGCGATTTAAACTGATCCAAAGACATGTCATACATACTTGCGAGTAATTCTGCCGTTACTTGGTCTCCTTTCGGACCTTTAATTTTAAAGCTCCAAGTTTCGTCGGTTCCTGGCTGCAGTTTATCTCTAAACGTCGCAGTTTCTATCTCTAATTCAGTTTTGGGGTAAGGCACATTGATAGTCAAGTTCCCTTGACCGAAATCATTTTGAAAGGCATAAAAATAATGGATGCCAAATCCTCCCAAATCTGAGGCTCTCACAGGAATAGAGATGGTCTTTTTGTTGTTGTTTAAAAGAATAGTTCGCTTGTCAACAATGTTATGATTTTTTTCAATTTCTATGGTGACATAGAGTTCCTTCGCCGCAGAAGCGAGAGTGATTTCAACGGTATCATCTTTTGAATAAACACTTTTATCAGTGGTGATATTGAAAATTTGATGGTCGGCTAAAGTGTCGTCTTTATCACTATAAATAAAGGTTTGCGCTTCATCTTTTACCAGTTGTCCGAAACGATCTTTGGTTTCAAGTAAGATGCGATAGGTTCCAGAATCCCAACGTTTCATATTTCCCAAATCTAATGTTTTGGAATCTTCGGTATCAAAGGTTTTGGATAGAATCATGTCTCCTTTATCCCAACGCTTGGAATCATTTTCGTCTTTATAAGCTTGGTGTGGAAAAAGAGACTTAAATTCTTCTTTGGTAAACTCTTGGTAGTCTGGCGCTGGCCAAGGTCTGGTTCTTAAAACACTATTTGGCGCTTTTAGCTTATAAATTTTGACGGTTCCTTGAGTGGGTACAAAGGAGCCGTTCAGGTTTTTAGTAGCTATCGTGATTTTATGATCGTTGTTGGTTTTATCTAATACGCTGGCAATAGAAACGGAGGCCTTTAAAGCATGATAACCTACGTTCACCGTAGTGGTAGCACTTCTTGTTTCACCATTGAGATCTGTGACATCCGCTGTGATTTCATAATTGAAAATGGGTAAAGAGGATTTGTCGACGCTCTTGTCTGGAATGGCTTTAAATTTGATTTCAAAATTCCCTGAGGCATCTGTAGTGATTTCACCATGGGTGATTTCCTGTGGCTCACTATTGAAATAGGGTCTATACCAATAGTACCAATCTGGATAGCGCACGTTGCGATGTACACGATAAACGACTTTGGCGTCGGTGATATTGCTCCCAGCATAGGCCAACGCATGTCCAGTGACTACAACCGTATCATTCACCTTAAAGGTGTTTGTAATGGGTTTAAAATTAGCTTCAAATTTTGGTCTTTTATATTCCTCTACGGAAATATAATGATGGGTTGTCAGGTTATTTTCACCTGTCATTCTTATGGAATAATTTCCTAATAAACCTTGATTTGGTAAGATAAATTCACCTGCTACTGAACCATAGGCATTGGTTTTAAGCGATTGTGTTTTTAGGACTTCCCTGTTTTTATTATAAAGGGTAATGGCTACGGTTGAATTCGCTACAACTTCGGCATTAGCCTCTGAATTATTGATAACAATCCCTTTAAAATATAGGGTTTGCCCAGGTCTATATATGCTTCGGTCTGAAAATATAAATCCGTCGTGGACTATTTTTTTATTAGAATTGTCATAATTGTAATAACGGTTTAAATACAAATTCTCAAAAATAGCCTCTTCATTATTGTAGAGGATATTTAGTTTAATGTTGGAGCGCGAATAATCGGTTTTCGGAATGGTAAATTCGCCCTGAGCATTTGTAGTATATTGCTCCTTTATGAGTTTGTTTTGGTAATTTTTACTGTATATAAACGTAACCTTAGCTTGGGATAAAGGTTGTCCGTCGATTCTATCAAATACCTGATAGGTTGTCTGGTCTTTATGTTCTTTTTGGACATAGGCGATATTCGTGACTTGAACGACTTTGAATCCATAAATGTTGCTGTCATTCATTACTTCTCCAAAGACCACATAAATGCCATTGTCTAATTTAGGCAAGGCAATTTCTGTGCGATGGCTTTGATAATCACTTTCATTTTTTAGATGAGAAGTCCACTTTTTTACTGGCTTAAACTTCTTAATGTATTGCAGCTCTTTTTCACTATCATGATTATAAGCCCTTAGGGTTTGTAATTCATATTCTGAAATTTTAGAAACCTTAAAACCGATGCTATCTAAATTTTTGTAAGTGATTAATGCCAAGGCATGCGATTGCGTAGGCACATAATTTTCTGTGATTACTTGTAACGTCGGACTTTCAATCTGAGTTTTTAGAAGTCGACATTTATGGGCTCCTGTACTCTTTGGATAATCAGCAATGACGGTATTGCACATAGTGATGGCTTCCTTGAGTTTCCAACGATATTTCTCGTTAGTGTTAGCCTCGTACTGCACACCTAATTGATGATAATATTCTGCAATTTCATAAGCGTATAAGGCAGCTACATCGTTATTCTCACTTTGATATTTAGTATACGCTGTTTCTAAGGTCATTAAGAATAAATCCCCTTTTTCTTTAAACGTAGCCTTACTGTGGACGTAATGTAAACGCTCAATATCGATCACAGCTAAAGCATCAGAAGCCTCGTCCTTTAAGTGAAATTTCACCAAGCTTTGATAGATTTTTAAAGCATGTAGCTGTAAGGATGTGCTATCTTTAGATTTTATGTCTAGCCGCGAAAAACGATCAGCGCTACTAAGGGTTTCAGGGTTATCTATCTCAAATTTATAGGCAGGTTGCGTGATACTGTTTTCATCAGACTTATAGAATTGAAGGGCATTGTGCGCCAATATATCAAATACGGAAGGTCTGTAGCGTTTCGAGTCGGTTTGATTGATTACTATGGCATCATAATTAGTAAGATCAGTTTTTTGCAGTATGAGACCATTTTGCAAAGAATTTTGATAATGGACATGAATCTGATGGAACAAGGTTTCGAGATCCCAAGTTCTGAAATCAGTCTCATCCACTTTTTCGCTCGTTTTGGTGCGATTGTAAAACTTCCAACGATTTTGGTTGAAATATTGCCAGTACAGTGTGGCTAGAATATTTTCTAAAATATTTTGATCGGGAATGTCACTACTAGAAATAGCAGCTTTAAAGTCATTAACAATTTTGAGCTGTGCATCTTCTTCAAGAGTGAGCGCATATTTGCTTCTAAACAATAAAGTTTTTATTTCTTGTGCTGAATTGTCATCTGATTTAGCTTTTTGTTCAATGCGCTTTACCACATCTAACGCCGATTTTGGTAAACCCTCTTTTTCAAATGCTTCAACTTCTTTCCACAATTTATCATAATCATCTTGTGATTGAGCATTGGTAAAATTAGCGAAGCATACGATCATTAACAGACTTATAATTGATTTCATAAAACTTATTTTTTTAGGAAATTAAACCTTAAAACCCACTAAAAAAATAACAAATACGTCATTGTTTCGTTTGGTTGAGGGAAGTTAATCATTTTCACAGTAAACTGATTATCTTTGTGCTTTCAAAATCAAAAACAATACCAAGAACTAAATGGTATACCTTTTGCGTAAATAAGTGTATGAAGTATTTATTTGTTTTTTTAATAATTCCTTTGTTAGGACTGTCACAAGAGCCATCTTTAGGACATGCCAAATCTTTAATGGATGCCAAAAATTATGTAAAAGCAGTAGAAGCGCTAAAGACTTATGTGGCTAATCACAAAAATGATCGAGAAGCGATTGAACTTTTAGGTGATGCCTATGGTTATCAAAAAAAATGGGACGAAGCGGCTTCCAATTACAAACGGTTAGTAGAATTGGATCAGAGTAATGCCAATTATCATTACAAGTATGGCGGTTCACTCGGCATGAAGGCTTTGAGTGTAAGTAAACTAAAAGCTTTGGGTATTATTGGAGATGTCAAGGAGGCTTTTCTGAAAGCTGCAGATTTAGATCCCAATCATATAGATACACGCTGGGCTTTGGTGGAATTATATATGCAGTTACCTGGAATTGTAGGCGGTAGCAAGAGTAAATCATTAAAATATGCAAATGAATTAGAACTGTTGTCAAAAGTGGACGGGTATTTGGCCAAAGGTTATATCCATGAATATGATGATGAACCAGAATTGGCAGAAAAATACTATAGATTGGCTATTGAAGAAGGAGGTTCATTGACCTGTTATGATAAGCTTACAGCCTTATATGAAAAAAGCAATCAACCAGATAGGGCCATTTCAAACTTGGAAGCTTCAGGCATTAAGCACGAGCGCAATGCCATGCATTACCAAATTGGAAAGGTATGTGCAGAGTACAATATTCAATTAGATAAAGGTGAGCGCTGTTTGTTGGTATATATTGAGAATCACTCAGCCAAAGATGGTGTGCCAAAAGCATGGGCTTATTATCGATTAGCTCAAATTTACAAGTATAAAAACGACAAGGAAGATGCCTTAAAATGGATTAACAAGGCGATTGTCAGTTTGCCTAAAATTGATGTTTTTAGGAAAGAAAAATCACAAATCGAAAGTTTATAAGTCTTATAAAAACTTATTAGATTCCTTTCCGTCTTAGCACTTCAATTGCTATATTTGAAGGTCTACAAAAATCAATTCATGAATGTACATTTTATAGCTATAGGTGGAAGTGCCATGCACAATTTGGCATTAGCTTTACATCAAAAAGGATATCACGTAACCGGAAGTGATGATACTATTTTTGAACCCTCTAAATCGCGATTGGAAGCTAAAGGTTTATTGCCGCAATCCTTTGGTTGGTTTCCTGAAAAAATCACCTCTAAATTAGATGCCATTGTCTCAGGGATGCATGCCAAAGCAGATAATCCAGAGTTACTGAAAGCTCAGGAATTAGGATTGAAAATTTATAGTTATCCCGAATTTTTGTACGAACAATCTAAAGACAAAACCAGAGTCGTCATTGGAGGAAGCCATGGTAAGACAACCATTACATCTATGATTCTTCATGTCATGCATTATCATGAAAAGGATGTAGATTACATGGTAGGTGCGCAGTTGGAAGGTTTTGATGTTATGGTAAAACTGACAAAAGATAATGACTTCATTGTATTAGAAGGCGACGAATACTTAAGTTCGCCAATTGATAGGCGCCCGAAATTTCATTTATACAAACCAAATATTGCTTTGCTCAGTGGTATTGCATGGGACCATATCAATGTGTTTCCAACCTATGAGAATTATGTTGAGCAGTTTGCTATTTTTATTGATAGTATTGTTCAAGGAGGAAGCATCAATTATAATGAGGAGGATCCTGAAGTGAAGCGTGTTGTTGAAGCGAGCGAAAATCCAATAAGAAAATTGCCTTATCGCACACCTGAATATCGGGTTGAGAACGGACAAACGCTTTTAGCGACACCTGAAGGTGATTTGCCCATAGAAATTTTTGGTGAGCATAACCTTAATAACTTAGCTGGAGCAAAATGGATTTGTCAGCACATGGGTGTTGATGAAGACGATTTTTACGAGGCTATAGCCACGTTTAAAGGCGCAAGTAAGCGCTTAGAAAAAATAGCAGAAAGCCCTAAAAGCGTCGCATATAAAGATTTTGCACATTCACCTAGCAAAGTGGAAGCGACTACTAAAGCAGTGAAAGAACAGTATGAAAATAGAACCTTACTCGCGTGCTTAGAATTGCATACTTACAGTAGTTTAAATGCTGAATTTTTAAAGGAATACAAAGGTGCTTTGGATGACGCAGATATTGCAGTGGTTTTTTACTCACCGCATGCCGTTGAAATCAAACAATTGGAAGAGGTGACTCATGAACAAATAGCGAAGGCATTTCAACGAGATGATTTGATTATTTATACCAATCCTAAAGATTTCCAAGATTACCTTTTTCAACAAGATTTTGACAATAAAGCGCTTTTATTAATGAGCTCTGGAAATTACGGTGGATTAGATTTTGATGAAATAGCCCAGGTGATCCAGTAAGTTCTTTTTAGACAATAAATTAAATGTTCCTCCGTTTTTAAAAACAACTAACCCATATTTTGATCCTTATACAATAGATTTACGTTTTTTAATTCTAACTATTTAATCTTATGAAACGTATTGTCTTCGGTTTTTTTGCCATTATTTTGTTAAATGCTTGCTCTGATACAGAGTCCAACAGTACGCCATTACCCGATGCTAACTTTTATGCATTGACTTTAGGAAACTCTTGGGTCTATAAAAATTATAAGTACGATCCAGGCTCTGAAACCTATCAAGATACTGGTGTGATTGACTCCGTAAGTGTTGTAGGTTTAGAGGATATTTCTGGAGTCAAATATTTCAAGATGAGACGTATGACCATAGGTAATGAAGCTGGTATTACCTTCTGCAATCCTAATGGCGAACATTTTGAGTATGTGCGGGACGACAACGGGAATCTCACCACAATTGACGGACATGTTAAATTCAGCCACACTGATGCATCTCTAAGGACAATTGCCGCTTATGAATGGGGAACCATAGTAGAACAATTGATGGAAGGAACTACAGAACTTTCGGTGACATCTGGAGTATTTGATTGTATGAAATCAGAGCGCTACGCCATTTTATCAAACGGTGATATAGCTCCAGGAGTTGACTCTTTTTACTATGCCGATGGTTACGGACTAATCTATGATACAAGCTCTACGGTAACCAACGAAATTCCCAGTATCATTAGATATTTGGATAGTTATAATGTACAATAATCATTCAAAAATCATATCTAAAAACGAGCTGATGCTTTCCTGATTAGCTCTAACAAGTTCTAATCGAGCGGCTGCGATGTCTCTCGGTTTTTTATCTTGTGATAGCTTAAATTTACCTTCCCATTCGGTAATGGTAATTTCAAACATTTTAATGTAATCGAGATTCCTTTCGAGTCTCGGGTTATCAGGTTCTAATACATACTTATGTTCTGGAGCTTCTAGGTATTCTGTCATCGAAATTAAAGATTGCTTTAATGCCGGTTTTTGGTCTATGGCTTTAACGGTTCCTTTTAAGTGTACTTTAATATAATTCCAGGTAGGTAACTGTGTTGTCGTATAAATGGAAGGAGAGATATAGCATTGTGGACCAGAGAATAGCACTGTTATGGGCTGGTCATTTTTTAAAAAAGCCATTTGCGGATTAAAAATGTCAATGTGACCAATTAATTTTCCGTTGTCAAAGATTAACGGTAAATGTGAGATCAAAGGTTGATTGTTGTCTATAGAAATAAGAGTTCCTAAGGGATAGTTTTTGATGACTTCGATAAGATGTTCCCTTTGGTCATCTTGATGATGTGGTGGTGGATATTTCAAAATGATGAAATTAATTAAAAATCATTATTTGTGTCGAATATATTCTATATATTTAACAACAATAAAAGTACTAATTTTAAGTGTATGTCGCACAAAGAGACGTCATTTTCAATAAAAAGTTGGAGTGTAAGTGACCAGCCTAGAGAGAAATTACGAGATAAAGGAAAGGCGACCTTAAGTGATGCTGAGTTGTTAGCCATTATTTTAGGTTCTGGTAATACTTCAGAAAGTGCTGTGGCATTGAGCCAGCGCATATTAGCAAGTGTCGGTGATAACCTGAATGCATTGGGTAAGTTGTCTTTAAAGCAATTGATGTCTTTTAAAGGGATAGGTGAGGCTAAAGCCATTGCTATTACTGCAGCTCTCGAATTAGGAAAACGAAGGCGCAATGAACTGCCTTTAAAGAAATATAAGATTGGTTCTAGTCAAGCTGTTTTCGACTTAATGCAGCCCATACTTGGAGAATTAGAACATGAAGAGTTCTGGATTATTTACCTCAATAACTCCAACAAAGTGATTCAAAAACATCAATCGAGTAAAGGAGGTATTACTGGTACCATTGTCGATGTGCGATTGGTTCTGAAAACAGCTTTAGAAGTTGGTGCCGTCGGTTTAATTTTGGTACATAACCACCCTTCAGGAACCTTAAAACCGAGTCAGGCAGACAAAAATTTAACCCAAAAAATAAAAGTTGCGGCACAAAGTTTGGACATCAAGATTTTAGACCATGTGATTATTACGGAAAAGGCGTATTATAGTTTTGCCGATGCATCGCAGCTGCAATTTGATGTCCATATATTTTAAATCTCAATGAAAGTATATATTTTGATTTGAAATTGGTACTTTTAAAATCTGGAATCAGAATAGAAGTATGCTACTCGTTTATACCCATAAAATTACACCAAGACTACGATACACTTTTAAACATTTGTGTACAAGAATACTCGGAATTCCAGTGTCTTTTACAACAACCATCGAGGAGTTTATCGCCCACGATAATTTAAAAATGTCTTATACCAGACAACCGCTTAGCAATGAAATTTTTATACGAAATCACGAACTGTTATTTGAGCAAGGACTGTCCGATGTAGATATTAATGTTCAGGATTGGGAGGATACCAAATGCTTCTTTTCAACCGGTGATAAAAGTGCGTTGCCTTTCGATATTTTTGGAGCATCGTTTTATCTATTAAGCCGATATGAAGAATATCTCCCACACGTTAAGGACACTTACGGACGCTTTACCGCTACAGAAAGTTTGGCCTTTAAACATCAGTTTTTAAATCAGCCTGTGGTAGATATTTGGGCTTATAAATTTAAACGTGTGTTGCAAGAGCGATTTGAAGCCTTTGAATTTCCAGAGAGACACTATCAAGTTAAGCCAGTTGTAGACGTGCCGATGGCTTATTATTTCAAACAGAAAGGATTGATGCGTACTCTAGGAGGTACTTTAAACGATCTGTATCGATTCAAATTAAGACAGCTTTATCAGCGCTATATGGTTTTGTTTGGTTTCAAACGGGACCCTTATGATTCCTTTAAGTGGATTATTAATAAACAGAAACAATATCCATTTAAATTTACCGTCTTTTTTTTGATAGGTGACTATTCCACGTATGACAAAAATATCAACGTTAATAAAAAGAAATTTGTCTCGCTCATTAAATCGGTCGCTGATTATTGTAGAGTCGGACTGAAGGCTTCTTACTTTTCTCTGGATGATATGTCCATATTAAAAAAGGAAAAGAAAAAAATGGAGTTCATCACCAATTATGAATTACAAGCCTCAAGGAACTCGTTTTCCAAAATTAACCTGCCCATGTCTTATCGTAATCTTATTGAATTGGAGATAAAAGAAGATTACACGATGGGTTATTTGAATTATATGGGTTTTAGGGCAGGAACTTGTACACCATTTTTATTTTATGATTTGGATTATGAAACACAAACACCTTTGTTGATTCATTCGTTTCATTGTATCGATTATTCCTTACTGAAATTCCAATCCCAATTAGATAAAAAGCAAGTCTTACAGCGATTAATTAATACTGTAAAACAAGTTAACGGGACATTTACACCAGTATTTCATAATTACACTTTCGGAAGTGATCCGAGATGGAAAGGGTTCAGAAAATTATTCACACAAATTTTAGATTCTTCGCATGAAAGTTAATGGTATCAAACATGTTTTTTTTGATTTAGACCACACCTTATGGGATTTTGACAAAAACTCGGCACTCACATTCGAAAAAATTTTTGATATTCACCAAGTAGATATTGAAATCACCGATTTTCTATCAGTCTATGAGCCTATCAATCTCAACTATTGGAAATTATATCGCGAGGAAAAAATCGATAAAGCAAATTTGAGATATAAACGCTTGAAAGATTCCTTTGACGCGGTTGGTTTTGTTGTGTCAGATGAGCTGATTGACCAGCTCTCCGAAGATTACATCAACTACCTAACAACATTTAATCATTTATTTGATGGTACGTTGGAAATTTTAGACCATTTAAAAGATAAGTATCACCTACACATTATTACCAACGGTTTTGAAGAAGCCCAACAACGAAAAATGGATAATGCTCAAATTGCACATTATTTTCAAACCGTAACCAATTCAGAAGCCGCAGGTGTTAAGAAACCAAATCCGATTATTTTTAACCATGCCTTGAAGCTCGCCAATGCGCTACCTGACGAAAGCATGATGATAGGTGATAATTTGGAAGCCGATATCATAGGTGCCATGGATTTAGGATGGGATGTGATATTATTTAATTACCATAAAGTAACCGTAGGAAGCCATATTAAACAGGTTTCGAAACTGTCTGAATTAAAGACGTTTTTATAATTTTACTGATGTTCGATTAAAAATTCACACGGGTATTTCGAAAGGTTTCTAGTGAACAAAGCGTATATTTACATTTTAGAATACACTCAATTTTTTATATGAATAAGTTTTTTTATACCGTCATTTGCCTGTTGTTGATTCAGTTTTCGGCAATAGCTCAAACTTCTATTAACGATTATAAATACATAGTTGTACCCAAACAATTTAATTTCCAAAAAACAGAAGGTCAATATCAATTGAATGAATTGACAAAGTTCTTATTTAATAAATATGGATATTCAGCGATTTTGGAAGGTGAGGACTTTCCCGAGGATTTGATTCGGAATAGATGTTTGGCTTTACGTGCTAAAGTAGATAAACTCAAAGGTGGATTTCTAAAGACGGATGTACAAATACAATTAATAGATTGTCAAGGAACCGTTGTGATGACCTCCAAAGAAGGATCATCACGAATAAAAGCTTATGATAAGGCCTATAACGCTGCTATTCGAGAAGCTTTTGAGACTTATCAATTCTATGATTACACGTATCAACCAAATTCCAAAATAGTGTCTCAAACCACTAAATCTGAAGAAGTTTCAGACGCTGAAGCACAACAAGCACAGGCTGAAATAGAACGTTTAAAAAACGAAGTAGAAGCTCTCAAAGAACAGCAAGAAGCAACAGCGAATAAAATCACTGAAACTTCCAAGCCTACAGTTGAAAAGCCTCTAACTTCCTCAAAAGTCGAGAAAAGCACAGAAACTTATGCATTATATGCACAGCCTACGTCAACGGGCTATCAAGTAGTAGATACATCGCCTAAAGTCGTGATGCTATTGTTGGAAACACCAAAGAAAGACGTGTTTTTAGTTAAAGATGATAACGCGATTGTTTACAAACAGGATGGTGTTTGGTATCTTTCTAAATACAAGGGAGATGAAGCTTCTGTCACAGCTTTAAAAATTAAATTTTAATAGTTGTATTTATCTTTCCATCGTGATTTTAGAAAGTCACGTTGAGCGTTTTCGCGGTTATTATTACCTGGGTTATACAACTTTGTACCTTTAATTTCATCGGGTAGAAATTCGTGAGGCACAAAACTGTTCTCATAGTTGTGTGCATATTGATAGTTATCGCCATATCCAAGCTCTTTCATCAATTTGGTTGGCGCATTTCTTATAGATAGAGGAACGGATAAATCACCTGTTGCTTTTACCAATTGTTGAGCTTTACCAATCGCTTCATAAGCCGCATTACTCTTTGGAGACGTAGCCAAGTAGGTCACACATTGACTCAGAATGATACGAGATTCGGGATAGCCAATAACAGAAACAGCCTGAAATGTATTGTTTGCTATAACCAATGCTGTTGGATTAGCGTTACCTATATCCTCACTAGCAAGTATGAGTAAGCGTCTGGCAATGAATTTAACGTCTTCCCCTCCTTCAATCATTCTCGCCAACCAATAGGTAGCAGCATTTGGATCACTCCCTCGAATGGATTTGATAAATGCCGAAACAATATCATAATGTTGGTCACCCGTTTTGTCATACCTCACCGTATTGCTTTGCACGCGTTCAGAAACTAAATCGTTAGTAATGACAACGCTCTCGTTTTCGTCGAAGCTTGTCACTAGTAATTCGAATAGATTCAAAAGTTTACGAGCATCACCACCAGATAGTCTTATTAAGGCTTCAGTTTCTTTGAGTTCAATAGATCGCTTAGACAAGATGCTGTCTTCTTTTAAAGCACGTTTTAACAATGCCTCTAAATCCTTTTTATCAAAAGAATTTAAAACATAGACCTGACAACGTGAAAGTAACGCGGGAATCACTTCAAAACTTGGGTTTTCAGTTGTCGCACCAATTAAAGTGACCCAACCTTTCTCAACGGCTTGTAATAATGAATCTTGTTGGGACTTGCTAAATCTATGAATCTCATCAATAAATAATATAGGATTTTTAGTCGTAAACAAGCCTCCACTTTGTTTGGCTTTATCAATAACATCTCTAATATCCTTTACACCAGAGTTGATAGCACTTAAGGTATAGAATGGACGCTTAGATTCGTTCGCAACAATCGTCGCTAATGTTGTTTTTCCCGTTCCAGGTGGTCCCCAAAAAATCATGGAAGCAATAACACCTTGTTGCAATTGCTGCGTGAGTACACCTTTGGGACCTACCAAATGAGACTGACTTAAATAATCGGCTAGGGTTTGCGGTCGTAATCGTTCTGCTAAAGGTTCATTCATAACGTAAAATTACAAAAAACAAGGTGACAATATTTCATGGAATCAAGAATTGGATAGCATTTTGCTAAGATTATTTTAAATTTAAGGATGAATCAAAGTAACCAAGCCCATTTTAGATATTCTACTGGAGTTATTGCTTATCCAGTGTTTTTTGTACTCACATTATGGGTCGTATTCTGGTTGCAGGTTCGATTTTTTCCAGCAATTAAAGGGTTTGGCGTATATCCACAAAAAATGGAGGGACTTATTGGGATTGTCACAAGTCCTTTTATCCATGGTGATATTGAGCATTTGTATCACAATTCTATTCCATTATTTGTGTTATCTATGGCCTTATTCTATTTCTACCGAAAGATCTCGTGGAAGGTCATATTTTACGGCATCCTATTATCAGGACTCTTTACATGGATTATTGGGAGACCTTCCAATCATATTGGAGCCAGTGGCTTGGTATATGTTCTGGTCAGTTTTATTTTTTTTAAGGGCATTTTTGCGAAACATTATCGCTTGGTTGCCTTGTCTTTAATTATTGTATTCCTTTACGGAAGTATGGTATGGTATGCATTCCCAGTAAAAGAAGGTATGTCCTGGGAAGGACATCTTGGCGGACTTATTTCAGGCTTTTTGTTTGCTATTATTTTTAGAAGAGCCATTGCTAAACCAGAACGCTACGTTTGGCAAGAACCAGATTATAATGAAGACGACGACCCGTTTTTAAGGCATTTTGATGAACATGGAAATTTTATTGAAAACCTAGAACCAGAGGAAGAACCAGAAATGAATAGTGAATCATCGGAGCCAAATATTACCTACACATTCAAGGAAAATAAAGACTAAAGACGTTGCCTTACTGCTTCATATAAAAAGGCACCACAGGCCACTGATACATTCAAAGATTCAATCTCACCTAATAAGGGAAGTTTCGCTTTTTCGTCTACAACTTTTAATACAGAAGGATTGATGCCTTTGCCTTCCGATCCCATAATAATGGCACACGGTTCTTTAAACGAGACATCATAGATGGTGTTATCTGTTTTTTCAGTAGCCGCAATCACTTTTATACCGCTGGCCTGCATATGAAAAACGGCGTCTTTGATATGGTCTACTTTGCAAATTGGCATTTTGAATAATGCACCAGCACTCGTTTTTATAGCATCACCATTAACAGGAGCACCACCTTTCTTTTGAATAATGATTCCAGAAACACCTGTACATTCTGCGGTTCTAACGATGGCACCAAAATTTCTCACATCACTAAGCTGATCCAATAATAAAAATAAGGGCGTTTTACCAGATTCGATCACACTCATGACTAGATTTTCGATATCGTGAAATGTGATTGGTGCTATTTGAGCAATCACACCTTGGTGATTTTTTTTAGATAAACGATTCAGCTTTTCGACCGGAACATACGAACTGTTTAAACGTTCTTTTTTTAAGAGTTGCTCCAATTCTGAAAATAAATCGCCACGCAACCCTTTTTGAAGAAATATTTTATCAATATTCTCTCCAGATTTTATAGCTTCAATAACAGCTCTTATTCCAAAAATAGTGGTCTCTTTTTCCATGCGTCAAAGGTATAAAAAAAACCATCCTAAAATAGAATGGTTTTACAAGCCTATTTTTTGATTATTGCTTTATAATTCTTTGACTATAATTTCCTGAATCTGAATACACTTTTATAAAATAAACTCCAGAATCAAGATTCGACAGATCAATGCTCGTTTTGTTTTTAGATACTTTAACTTTTTGTCCTACTAAAGAATAGACTTCTATGAGATCAATATCGAATTGAGAGTTAATTTGTATTGAATGAGACGTTGGATTCGGGTAGATAGTAACGTTTGACATCGCTACGTCTTGAACACTTAGGCTTTCACATTCTGTCAGGTCTGGATTGAATTCTAACGTAGCTCCAGGAGTTAAGTCTCTTCCAACAAGACCTGGAAAATCAGGTGCATATTTAATGGCTCGAAATAACAGATTTCCCGCCATAGGAGGATCCCCTTGAACGATAGAACTCCCCGTGTTGTTATCAATTGGGTTAATATATTTCCATACAATATTATCGGCAGCATCAATTTCAAAAACTTCACCTGTTCGCCCTTCACAGATCAACATGTTCCCATTGGGTAACCTTTGCGCACTACTCAATATGGCTGAGTAAAAATCTGAAGGATCACTTGTTTGCTCGGAATAACTGTACTCGAAACTCGTTGGTCCATAAGCGGTGTTAGGTGTATAAGCATAGACACCTGGTGAGACTTTTGGCGGTTCAAATATGGCGGCTTCAGAATATTCCGGTGTTCTGCCATTGCCGTTATTAAAGACTATAATTTTGCCAGCATCAACCAGACCATCCTCAATGAAATAGGGGTAATGCTGTCCATAGAGGATGCGATCTGTTGCAGTTCCTTGGCGATAGGCCTGCGGATTTCCCCAACGATATAGAAAGTCGCCACCTTTACCATAAATTCCTCCAGAGCTGGTGGCAGCTTCAGCAGTTGTTGTAGAATGGTCAATAATATATATTTCACTCAAATTACGAGAGCTAATCACAATTTGGTCAAGATTTGCGTTGTATTGTATCGAGTTGAAATGTAACCAATTCTCTGATGCTCCTATACCATTTAAAAAGTTAATATCTAGTTTTTCAGGCGTCATTCCTACGTCTCCAAAGGTGATTTTTGTATTGTCAAAATCTTGAACTACATGATCTTTCACATTCCATTCCCAAACAACATTTGCTTGATCACTCCCAACAGGTTCCACCTCAATGATTTGTTCATTATAAAGTCTGCCGCCAACGATTAGATTTGGATCTCTCCCTAAATTAATAGCTTCGGCTTCAGGAATGGCAGTAGCTGCTAATATCAAGACATTGCCATTAGGCATAGGAAAAACATCATGATGTTGACGCTGTTGATTGTTGTTATATAAAAAAGACCACAATAAATTGCCATCCCAATCGAATAACTCAACAACACCACCTTGTCCTCCAAAAACTATATTACTACTACCATCTTCAACTCTCCCAGCTCGCAACAGATTGCCATTGGGCAAGAGATATACCGAATTTCCCGGTAAGTAAGCACTAGACCATTCATTGACGACCTGTCCGCAATTATTAAGCAAATAAGCGTTGTTGTGAACACTTATGAGTGTGTAAGCCTCAAAAACGTCTTCCGTTATCAATACAGTTCCAACGGTATTTTGGGCGTTTGTATTCCATGTGAATGAAATAATAAAAATGAGAAATGGTAATTTTTTAAGCATAATAATTTCTTTTTCTTAACTGTAGCAACAAGGTTTTAAACCTAACAATGTGTTGAATTATTTCCATAAAATTACATAAACAGATGGATTTTAAAAGTAATTATAGTGGATAATTGTTCTTAACAAAAAAATCCACCTCTTATGGAGGTGGATTTTTTACAATCAATATTTAATCTACTGATTCTTAATTTGCCGTTTTTCTTCTAATGAACGAAATGGTCCACTAACACGTCCTTGGGCTATTTGGTTATTATCGCTATCTGTAATAGTATAGGTAGTTCCAGATTTTTCTATTGTGAAAGAGGTGATAGCATTACCATTACCATCACTCAGCCCTCCATCATTTAATGGAAATAATGAGGATAGGTCTACAGATTCCACAAAGACACCAGCCTTTAAAAAATCTATGGAAGCTGGAACATTGATATTGTCGGCTGACGAATTTCCATTGTTTGTCCAAAAACTAGCATCAATGGTATAAGTACCATCCGTATCTGTTCCAAGGATGGTCAATTCTTCAGGACAATCACCATAACTCGTTTGTATATAGTTGCCTCCAAAAATGAGTTCCAAATCTAAATCTAGACCGTTATCTATATCACAAGGATCTGCACCACTGTCGAGATAGTCACCATCCCAATTGAGTCGTGCTACTAAATCATCACCCACTAAATCCTCAATGGTAAGTGTTATTTGTTCATCAATGGTAGCAGACATCAAGGAAGTTGATGTAAGTCTGAAGGTCACCGTTTTGCTATTTTCAGGAATAAAATCAGCTAATGTTTCAATATTTAATTGAATGCTTTCGCTAAAGGGAGGGAAGGTGGCCACATAACCACTTCCACCTAAATAACCATATTGAAACCATCCGGCTTCGAACCAAGTCGGGTAAGGCACCTCAAAATCGTCAAATTCAACGCGGTCATAATAGCCATTACCTGAAGTAGGATCGCCATCCGTCGGATTGGCTGTTACTACTGGATTTCCTTGATCATCAAGCACGTCAATTCTGATATCTATTTTATCTGATACGGCATATTCGACATCAATATCAAAAGTTGCTGTTTCGCCTTCCGTTACCGTGGCGCTATTGTTCATTACAAATAATTGAGGTTTCCCTCGTCTCGCAATAGTGTCATCATCTTGACAAGAAAAGATCATAAGACCTAAGAAAAGTATGACAAGAGAAGATGTTTTTATTTTTATATATGTATTTTTCATATCATCTATTTTTTAAAGTGGTGTATAAACTGAAACGCCATTTTCGCCATAACCTTCACAAAACCAAGAAATGGTAATAACACCAGTGTCTGGGTCTACGGCGTTAACGCCGCCATCTAGCGGAACCACAAGTCCCCAAGGGTCATTTTGATCCGTCCAAGAGATGTCACCACAGTTTTCAGTGATTACGACGTCAAAGCTGGTTGGTCCTGTGCCATAAGCAGCCACATAGGGTCCAACAGTGTAAAGTCCTCCAGACATATCTGTCAGGCTGTATTGTCCGTCTCCTAAATCTACGAGCTCAACATCCATGGTATGGGTGCTAAACGTAGGAAGGAAGTCATGATAACCATAAGTGGTAGTTACGCTGTACATTCCCCCTATATCTGAAAAACAAATCCCATTGATAGTAATGGTTAATGTTTGGAATGCGCTGGCAACAACCGCATTGTTACTAGCACTAGAGATATTAAGAACCAATACTTTCGGGTTGTCAATATCAATGTTCTCAGAGTAAATATTCAAATCCAAGGTTCCGAAATCTCTATTTTCAGGAATGGTGATGGACTGTGAACTATTAGCAAAATCGTAGTCTGTTCCAGCAACTGCGGTGGAGCTAGGATCGACTTCAAAATTAACGGTAAAACTAGGCGTGTTTGAAAAGTCTTGACCTCCAATCAATATAATATTTTCACTAAATACATTGACGGAGCCATCAGTAACATAACTAGGAGCCGCACTATCATTATTAAAGCCTACTACGTAAGGCGTAGTGGCAAAGTCAGTTTCTAGTTGCTGGGGCTCATCATCTACACTACATGATAGGATAAGCTGCGCACTTAGAATAGTTAGTATTATAATTTTAAAATTTTTCATAATCTTTTTTTTTAGTTAACGTCCCAGAATATCGGTGTATCAAAAGCTGTATCTAAGGTTTGGTTATAAACACTTACGTTAGCTGAATTACCTGTATATTCCGAGGTTGGATATAATAAACGTTTCGCTTGAGTTGGTTGTGTAGCAATTTCAGGTAAGGGCATATTACTAGGATAACCAGTTCGATTAAACTCAATCCAAGTTTCAGCACCATTGGTACCTCCTAAATCAATCCATTTCTGAGTAATAATGGCTTCAACTTTGTCACTCGTACCTTCCCATCCTATACCTTGTACATTATCTGAATCGTTCAAATAGTTGCCTAAATTAGCACCCAATCGATCAAAAGACGCAGCAATACCTGCTTGGAATAACGCTTTCGGTGATCCTACATTAGTTAGATAACCTCTAAAGGCGGCTTCAGATTGTAAGAACAAAGATTCAGACGCTGTCATGATGATTCCATCTTGAATAGGAGAGAATAATAATCCTGCTCCCAAACGTGCATTAATATTTGGACCTCCTTGGGTGTTTCCAACAATCGTTGCACCAGATCTTGGTGTGTACAATCGAGATAGTCTATCATCTTGAATACCATTTGAAGTTCCGTCTAAATACTCTACTAAAAAGGTGGTAGGACCAACGGTCGTATTGGAAACCGTTTCAGAACCAGAAACACCAAAACTGCCTGGCAGATAACCAAACGTTTCAGCAAAGGGATTCATTCTACTAGTTTGGTCGCTGTAGCCTGGATTTATGGTAACATCTTCGCCTGCTTGCAAGAAACTAGTTCCAGCTTGGTTCAAGGAGCTCATTTCAGATTGGATATAAGCTTGTGTTTCTCCATCTGTCTCAGCTAACTCCATTAATCTCACCAGCAGTCTTAATTTAATGGTATTACCAAATTTTTTCCATTGCTCCATATCACCTCCTAACATAACATCACTAGCGCCTAAACTCACGACGGTCGATTGATCCGTATTGTTAATTTGAGCAATGGCATCATTAATGTCTGTCACAAGAGCTTTATAAACTTCTTCTTGATCATCGTAGGATGGAAATAATATATCACCTCTTCTGTGCATGTCAGTATAAGGAATATCACCGTACATATCTACAAGGTATTGCATGTAAAATGTTCTGAGGATTTTTGCAGCACCTTTATAATAATCATAATTGGTATCACTTTCGAAATTGATGATATTGGTTAAATTACCAGTTCTTATATAAGTGTTATTCCAAACTCCTGAATAAAAGTCGGTTGTGATTTGCTGACTAAATTCATCAAAAAATGGTGCTTGAATTTGCTGTGCGTTTCCAGACCATGTAGCAATCATCGTATTTCCTAATTGGTTCATGGTAGTCATAAATGTTGCGCTAGGTCTTGTTTGAGCACCAGGAAATACTACTTCCGGTGAAAGGTCATTTAAATTTGCGCCATTTGGATCCTCATTTACTAACACGTTTTCACAAGAAAACATGAGTAAAACGACGCATATTGATAATATGCTTGACGCTGTTCTGTATATATTGTTATAGTATGTCTTCATCATTTAAAAAGTTAAATTAATGTTCATCGTGTAAAAACGTGTCGGAGGGTTTTGGGCAAATACACCAATACCACCGCCAACTTCTGGATCGTCATAGCCTCTATTTTCTTTAGGAAGAATGGTTAATAGATTTCTACCACTAAATCCAACAGATAATGCTTGAACAAAAGATTTCTCTAGAAACCTCGTCGGAACATCATAACTAAGAGCCACTTCTCTTAATTTAAAAGCTGTAGCATCCAAAACGAAATTTTCATCTACACCACCAAATTGTGGACTTTGCACAAACGACTGATATTCTGCATATGGCGTTGGCCCACCATAAGAAGGTCCTGTCAATACAGTAGTGTTAGTAACACCTGATCCTATAATGGTGGAGTTAGGGAAAATAAAATTGCCTCTTCCGTTTTCAGCAGTAATAAACGATCTACCTTGAAGTGTCAAGTCGTTATAAACATTTGAATAATAGACGTGTCCCGTACGATAATCTGCAGTTGCTCTAAAAGTGAAACCTTTATATGTAAGCTCTGTTCCAAAATTCAAAATATAGTCAGGAGTTGTTTTGCCTAATATTTTAGTACCGGAAGCGACTCTTGGAGAACCGTCTTGGTTCAGCACAACACGTCCTTCTTCATCTCGCTCGTAAGCCGAACCAAGAATAACTGGGAATTCTTGACCCTCAACGGCAAATCTGGCAGGTCCACCAAAATTGTCTATCGATACTTGAGCAGATTGATCAGTTACTTTATTGACAATGGTTTTTTGAGAGGCATAACCTACATTAGCACTCCATCTAAAATTATCCGTTCTAATTGGTGTAATACCTAAGTCAATTTCATAGGCGTCTGTTTCTGTTTCACCAACATTGATAATAGACTGAGTTACTCCTGTAGAGTTAGAGACTGATGTATTCAATATTTGGTTGTCATTTGTGTAGAAAGATGCGGATGCGTCTAAAGTAATACGAGGCGAACCATTAATATTCAAAAACTCTAAATTTATATTTCCCTCATAAGTCGTAACAAATTCGGGTTGAATATTTGAGGCAGACGTACTTGTAGGAGCGACAAATGAATTCAAACCAGAATAAGGAAAACCTAGTGCTTGTCCACCAATATCAAATAAATCATGTCGATTTAATGCGCCGATATTACCAACTTTAACATAACCTGCAGATACTTTCATTTTGTGTAAAACCTTACTTTTGATTTCAGGAAAGGCCTTGGTTGGGATAAAAGCAGCACTTACTGAAGGATAAAAGAATGAAATATCTGAAATATCGCTGGTAATACTCTGTAACCGCGAATTCCATTCGTTTCTGGCTGTTAGGTTTAAGAAAAGAAAATCTTTATAGCCTAAATCGACATTAGCAAAAATCGCATTACCTCTTTCAATCGAACGTACATCTTGAATCACAATGCCACTTGAAATATTAGAAGCGGTGTACAGACCAGGAATTGTGAGTTGATCACCTTGGGTGTCTAATAAATAGCTTTTACCTTCCGTAAAGTTAAAACCGATTAAAGACTTCAAGCTAATATCTTCGGTTAATTGATAGTTGAAATTGGTTAAAAAATCAACATAAATTCGTCTGGAGTTACCACTTTGCAATTGCAACGTTGATTGAAAATCTCTACCGTCACCAGTAATAGTGTATGGTGCTGTATAAGCATTGTTATAATCGATAAAATCATAACTTGAATTCACGACATTACCTCTTACCAGGGAATTAATGTTATCATTGAACTGATAATTAACTTCACCAGAGAGGTCAATAATTTGTTGTCGGAGATTACGTCTCGAGTTTTTTATGATCCAATAAGGACTGTCTCCAAAGGCGGTCCAATGGTCACCATTATCTCCAGAACTGAAATCTTGAACAATGACGTTACCTGGTGCTTGAAGTAATTGTTCGTAGACATTATTACCACCACCATTGCCATTATAAGCAGATGCTGTGTTTTGTTTTTCATTTGTGTAACGAGCAATACCACTCACACTTATTTTACCTAAAGTTTTTCCAGCATTCAAGCTAAAAAAGTCTTTGTTGTATTCATCATCAGGAATAACCCCTTCAGTTCTTCGCTTATTCGCAGATAAGGTTAAATAGCCATCTTGATCACCACTTGAAATAGTCAGTGTGTTTTGAAATGTCACACCATTAGTGAAAAAAGGCAAAATATTATCTTCTATGTGCTCATATGGAGATACGGGAAAATCACTTTGCGTAGGGTAAGGTAGTCCTACGGGTTGAAGCGATCCATCGTATTCAGGACCCCAAGATCCTTGATCAAAAGCATCGACTTCGCCCCAGTAACCTTTACCGTAGCGGTCTTGAGTTTCAGGTAAAAATGCGATATCCTCTATAGTCACAGAAGAAGTCAATCCAATACGCATTTGACCTTGTTCGTTTGTTCCTTTTTTGGTCGTTACAACTATTACACCGTTCCCTCCTCGAGAACCATACAATGCAGCACCATTTGGACCTTTCAAAACATTGATGGATTCAATCACTTCAGGATCGAGATTGGATAGAATGGTCGCCGTTGATATCACATTGTCGATAACAACCAATGCGGTATTGTTACCAGTAATAGATTTAACACCACGTAAAATAATTTCTGTGTTTGGTGTTACACCAGCACTGGTTGTGTTTATTTGCAGACCAGATACCTTTCCTGCAAGGGATTGCACGGCATCGGGATTGTTTGCTGATGTGATTTCATCAGCCTTTAAGTTTTCATAAGCTGTGGTAATTTCATCAGGTTTTCGTTTGATACCCACAGCGGTAATAATCACTTCATCGAGTGATTCTGTGTCTTCTAGCATGGTCACATCAATGGTATTGGATGTGCCCACGACGATTTCCTGAGTCTTTAAGCCCAGGTAGGAAAACACTAAAACATCACCCTCACTAGATTTAATGGTATAATTACCATCGAAATCGGTTTGGGTCCCAGTCGTGGTTCCTTTTACGATAATGTTAACTCCAGGTACAGGTTGTCCTGATGCGTCTGATACGGTTCCGGAGATTGTTTGTTCTTGTGCTAACGAGAGTTGCACCACTAACAGCAATAAGAGTGTTAGCGTCTTACTTAACGATAATTTCATATTATTGATTGATTTAAATTGGCCTATTTCAAATTTCACAATAAAATCCTTACCAACCAATATTAATTCTAGGTTTTTTGTTAAAATTTTAAGATTTTTCTGTTAAACTTTTGTGGATTAGAATCTTGTGGTGAGGCTCAAGTGAATTTTTGAGTCGGATAATCTGAATTTTTGATCTTCAGTTTTGCCACTTGTATAATTGAAACGAAACAAACCCGCTTTTGTAAGAAGACCAAACCCAAATCCAAAACCAAAGAGCTTGCCTTTTTGTGAGGCTATTTGGTTTTCGTAATAGGCTGCATCAATTACGGAATGTATATATATGGTGTTGTTTAATTTGTATCTGTATTCCGTGTTGAGTACCATAAATAGGTTCGCGATTAAACTATTCTCCTCAAAACCTCTAATAGAGTTAATACCACCAAATCTAGGAAGTTCATTTTCCAAATAAGCGTCAGAGATCAAATAATTAGAGCTTATTCGTCCGTAGAGACTATTCTTATCATTCAGGTTAATGATTTTAAAAGTATTGAGTGCGAATTGGGATTGCCTTTGCTTCACGTCACCAAAAGTTCGTTGTCCAATGCCTCCTGACATATCAAACAAAAAGTTAATAGGGAAGAGAAAGTCATAATTTTGACGATCTGTATAGATGTAGTTGATATTGTAAAATTGAGATTTGTAATCTTGAATGTTCGATAGGTCATCTAATAGATTGGTAGAGGTTACCGAATTAATACCCGTAGAGATAAGATGTTTACTGTTGATTTGGTAGTTGATTTTCGCAGCTTGTGTAACTGTCACAAAAGAGGAGTCTCTTTTAAAGATATTCAAATTGAGATCTAGACCAATTGGTGAACTAAAAATGAAAGGCGCTCCAATTCTAAGATCAAAGGTTTGTTGGTCATTCTCATCACTTTTGTAAAGTAATTTTAAGGATTCACCATAATTCAAATTATTGGTGAGGTTGAGGTCCAAGTAACCGTCAAACTCAATTTTGTTCGTCGACTCATTGGTGCCAAAGCCAAGAAAGCCATCAAAGGTGTTGCTCTTCGATTTATCAATGTACATATATAATATGGTAGAATCTTGAGTGAACAACACTTCTGGTTCCTTTATTTGGCTGGCAAAAGCTAAATCATTAAAAGCCGTAGTTTGCTGCTTGATTTTTTCTAAATTAAATGATTGGCCTGTTTTGATTTTTAGATAATGCGACATGTAAGCACGCGGGAATTTCTCATAACCTTTGATTACAAGTTTGTCTATTTGTCGGGACTGTTGATTGGAAATGGTTAGCGTGCCGCTTAGGGTTGTAGCATCCAGTTTCTCAATGTTATCAATAATTAAATAGCTGAAAGGGTTACCTCTATTTGCGAGTTGGGAATTAATAAGTTGCATGGTAGATTCTATTGCTGGAATAGGAATTTCGAGCGCATTGTTTTTATTCACGAATCCCGTTAACTTCAAAATGGCAGCATCAACCATTTCCGTGTTTTGAATGACTAGGCTTTGATATTTCATTTTCAAATTGAAATGTGCCACATAAGACGAATCATTCGTTTTATTAAAACGCATGAGTTCTGATTCAATAAAACCAGCTTTGACCAATTTTGATTGAAGGTTGTCGACTTCTTGTTTTAAACTGAGGTAATCTTTAAAGGTATCTTGATAACCTATAGAATCAATAGTTTTAACGCCTTTTTTAGATGCTTCAGTGACCTTTAAATAGATATTTTGAGCAACCAATGGATGCCATCCAGAAAAGAAAAGGAATACATAGATAAGATGAATTTTCTTAAGCATCAAAAAGAAATATTGTTCAAATCTAACGGAAAATAATCACTATAAATATGTAGGACATAAAATAAATTCAGAAACTTTGTAAAATTAATTGGTAATGGTTTGAAAAATTGATATTTATTTCTACCTTTGCAGCCCTCTAATGAGAGGGTTTAATAAAATTTATATAGAAATATATGCCAACAATTTCACAATTAGTACGAAAAGGAAGAGCCAAAATAACCAAGAAGAGTAAATCGGCTGCTTTAGATTCGTGTCCACAAAGACGTGGTGTGTGTACTCGTGTTTACACAACAACTCCTAAGAAACCAAACTCAGCAATGCGTAAGGTAGCTAGGGTTCGTTTAACAAACGGAAACGAGGTGAATGCATACATCGGTGGAGAAGGACACAACTTACAAGAGCACTCGATAGTATTGGTTAGAGGTGGAAGGGTAAAAGATTTGCCAGGAGTTAGATATCATATCGTTCGTGGTGCCTTAGACACAGCAGGTGTTGCAGGTAGAACACAACGTCGATCTAAGTACGGTGCAAAACGCCCTAAGAAGTAATTAAAAAACTTTAAGAAGAAGACATGAGAAAAAGACAAGCGAAAAAAAGACCGCTTTTACCGGATCCAAGATTCAATGATCAGTTAGTGACACGTTTCGTTAACATGATGATGTGGGACGGTAAAAAATCTGTTGCTTTTAAAGTGTTTTACGATGCCATTGATATCGTAGACTCTAAAAAAACAGATGATGAGAAAACAGCTTTGGAAATCTGGAAAGATGCCTTATCAAACGTTATGCCTCACGTAGAAGTACGTAGCCGTAGAGTTGGAGGTGCGACTTTTCAAATCCCAATGCAAATTCGTCCAGACCGTAAAGTATCAACTGCAATGAAATGGTTGATTAGCTACGCGAGAAAAAGAAATGAAAAATCTATGCCACAAAAATTAGCTGCTGAGATTATAGCTGCAGCTAAAGAAGAAGGTGCGGCTGTTAAAAAGAGAGTAGATACTCACAAGATGGCAGAAGCAAACAAGGCATTCTCACACTTTAGATTTTAATTAAAGATGGCACAAAGAGATTTAAAATATACAAGAAATATAGGTATTGCTGCACATATTGATGCAGGGAAAACAACAACTACAGAACGTATTCTTTTTTATACTGGAGTGTCTCACAAGATAGGTGAGGTTCACGATGGTGCTGCAACTATGGACTGGATGGAGCAAGAGCAGGAAAGAGGTATTACCATTACTTCGGCTGCGACAACTTGTACTTGGCAGTTTCCTTTAGAAAATGCACAGCCTACTCCAGAAACTAAAGGATACCACTTTAATATTATTGATACTCCTGGTCACGTTGATTTTACCGTAGAGGTAAACAGATCATTACGTGTATTAGATGGTTTGGTATTCTTATTTAGTGCAGTTGATGGTGTTGAGCCACAATCTGAAACTAACTGGAGACTTGCTGATAACTATAAAGTTCCTAGAATTGGATTCGTTAATAAAATGGATCGTCAAGGATCTAACTTCCTTGCTGTATGTCAGCAAGTGAAAGATATGTTGAAGTCTAACGCAGTTCCAATTGTATTGAATATTGGTGATGAAGCAGACTTTAAAGGTATCATTGATTTAGTAAAAAACAGAGCTATCGTTTGGCATGATGACACGCAAGGGGCAACTTTTGATGTGATTGATATTCCAGAAGATATGAAAGCTGAAGCTCGTAAGTACAGAGCGCTTCTAATTGAAGAAGTTGCAACTTACGATGAGAATCTTTTAGAAAAATTCATGGAAGATGAAGATTCTATTACTGAAGAGGAAGTGCATGCTGCACTTAGAGCTGCGGTAATGGATATGGCCATTATTCCAATGATTTGTGGTTCTGCATTTAAAAATAAAGGGGTACAGTTTTTATTAGATGCTGTATGTCGTTACTTACCATCTCCTGTTGATAAGGAAGGTATTGTAGGAACGAACCCAAATACTGGTAAAGAAGAATTGCGTAAGCCTGATGTAAGCGATCCGTTTGCAGCATTGGCATTTAAGATTGCTACAGATCCTTTTGTAGGACGTTTGGCATTCTTTAGAGCATACTCTGGTCGTTTAGATGCTGGTTCTTATATCTTGAATAACCGTTCAGGAAAGAAAGAACGTATCTCTCGTATCTACCAAATGCACTCTAATAAGCAAAATGCTATCGATTATATCGAAGCAGGTGATATTGGAGCAGCAGTAGGGTTTAAAGATATCAAGACTGGTGATACCATGACAGATGAAAAGCATCCAATTGTACTAGAATCTATGGATTTTCCAGATCCAGTAATTGGTATAGCTGTAGAGCCTAAGACGAAAGCAGATGTGGATAAATTAGGTATGGCATTAGCTAAATTATCTGAAGAAGATCCAACATTTACTGCAAGAACTGACGAAGCTTCAGGACAGACTATTATTTCTGGAATGGGTGAGCTTCACTTAGATATTATTGTAGACCGTTTAAGACGTGAGTTTAAGGTTGAAGTAAATCAAGGTCAGCCACAAGTAGAGTACAAAGAAGCAATTACACAACGTGCAGAGCACAGAGAGGTTTACAAAAAGCAATCTGGTGGACGTGGTAAATTCGCGGATATTGTATTTACGTTGGAACCTGCTGAAGAAGGTGCTGAAGGACTTCAATTTGAATCTTTAATTAAAGGTGGTAACGTTCCTAAAGAATTTATCCCTTCAATTGAGAAAGGATTCCAAATGGCAATGGTTAATGGACCATTGGCAGGATATGAAGTAGATGCGATGAAAGTGACGTTGACAGATGGTTCTTACCACGATGTCGATTCTGATCAGTTATCGTTCGAATTAGCTGCTAAGCTAGGATTTAAAAATGCTGCAAAAGCTGCTAAAGCGGTTATCATGGAGCCAATCATGAAACTTGAGGTAATCACTCCAGAAGAAAACATGGGTGATATCGTAGGTGACTTAAACCGTCGTCGTGGTCAAGTAAGTGATATGGGTGATAGAGCAGGTGCAAAAACTGTAAAAGCGACTGTGCCATTATCTGAAATGTTTGGATATGTGACAACATTGAGAACATTGTCTTCAGGTCGTGCAACATCAACTATGGAATTTTCACATTATGCAGAAACTCCTTCTAATATTTCAGAAGAGGTTATTAAAGCAGCAAAAGGCGTAGAAGCTTAAAACTAAAAGAAAATGAGTCAGAAAATTAGAATAAAATTAAAGTCTTACGATCACAATTTAGTTGACAAGTCTGCTGATAAGATTGTAAAAACAGTAAAAAGTACTGGTGCTGTGGTTACTGGACCAATTCCATTACCAACACACAAAAAGATTTTCACTGTATTGCGTTCACCGCACGTTAACAAGAAGTCGAGAGAACAATTTCAATTATCTTCTTATAAGAGATTATTGGATATCTATTCTTCATCTTCAAAAACGATTGACGCATTGATGAAACTTGAATTACCAAGTGGCGTTGAAGTTGAGATCAAGGTGTAAGTGAATCTTATCGCTTGTAAGATAAAAGCGAAACATGTCCGGAGCTGCGTGCGAAGGAAAAACGGTTAAAATACAATTCAAGGTCGGATGTATTTTCGACCTTGAATTTTAATAATAGAGTAATAACAAATAAATTAATAATTATGTCTGGGTTAATAGGAAAAAAAATCGGTATGACCAGCATTTTCGATGAAAACGGGAAGAACATTCCTTGTACAGTAATCGAAGCTGGACCATGTATCGTTACCCAAGTCAGAACCGAAGAGGTAGACGGGTACAATGCCCTTCAACTAGGTTTCGATGACAAGACAGAAAAAAGTGCTACAAAAGCGGAACTTGGTCATGCCAAGAAAGCTGGTACTTCTGTTAAAGCAAAAGTCGCGGAATTTAGAGATTTTGAAGGAGATTACAAATTAGGAGATGCTATAACAGTAGAGCACTTTATCGAAGGTGAGTATGTTGATATTGCAGGAACTTCTAAAGGTAAAGGATTCCAAGGGGTTGTAAAACGTCATGGATTTGGTGGAGTTGGTCAAGCAACGCATGGTCAGCACAACCGTTTAAGAGCTCCGGGTTCTATTGGTGCTGCTTCATATCCTGCGAGAGTATTCAAAGGAATGAAAATGGCAGGACGAATGGGTGGCGAAAGAGTGAATGTTGAAAATTTAAGAGTCTATAAAGTAGTTCCTGAAAAGAACTTACTTGTAGTAAAAGGATGTGTTCCAGGACACAAAAACTCTTATGTAATTATTCAGAAATAATGAAAGTAGCAGTTTTAGATATAAACGGAAAAGACACAGGTAGAAAAGCAGAGCTTTCTAAAGATGTGTTCGCTATAGAGCCTAATAATCATGCTGTTTACTTAGACGTTAAGCAATATCTTGCTAACCAACGTCAAGGAACGCATAAGGCAAAAGAAAGAGCAGAAATTGCAGGAAGTACACGTAAGATTAAAAAACAAAAAGGTACAGGTACAGCGAGAGCTGGTAGTATCAAGTCTGGTGTATTTAAAGGTGGTGGACGTATGTTCGGACCAAGACCAAGAAACTATAGCATAAAATTAAATAAAAACCTTAAGCGTCTTGCTCGTAAATCAGCTTTGACAATGAAGGCTAATGCTGAAGATATTGTTGTTTTAGAAGACTTCAATTTTGATACTCCTAAGACAAAAAACTTTACAGCAGTATTGAAGGCACTAGACATACAGGATAAAAAATCGTTGTTTGTGTTGGGTGCTTCAAATAATAATGTATATTTGTCATCACGAAATTTTAAAGGGTCTGATGTTGTAATAAACTCAGAATTAAGCACTTATAAAATTTTAAATGCAAATAAATTAATTCTTTTAGAGAGTTCTTTAGAAGGAATTGAATCGAATTTAAGTAAATAGAAAGTCATGAGTATCTTAATTAAACCGATAATCACCGAAAAAGCAACCATGCAAAGTGAGTTGTTAAATGCATATGCATTTGAAGTGAACACTAAGGCGAACAAGGTAGAAATCAAAAAGGCTGTGGAAGCAACCTATGGCGTTTCTGTTGAAAAAGTTCGTACGATTAATGTCCGTCCAGATAGAAGAACCCGTTTTACAAAAACTGGTATTCAACATGGTAAAACAAATGCTGTTAAAAAAGCAATTGTACAACTGGCGGAAGGTGAAGTAATTGATTTATACACTAACATGTAATTAGACAAGAATGTCAGTAAGAAAATTAAAACCAATCACATCAGCTCAGCGTTTTAGAGTAGTAAATGGATTCGATGCCATCACTACTGATAAGCCGGAAAAGAGTTTACTCGCTCCGAATAAAAGATCTGGTGGTAGAAACAATCGAGGAAAAATGACCATGCGCCAAATAGGTGGAGGTCATAAAAGAAAGTATCGTATTATCGATTTCAAACGTAACAAAACGGGTATTCCTGGTGAAGTTATGTCAATTGAATACGATCCAAACAGAACAGCTTTTATCGCATTATTGAACTATCAAGATGGTGAAAAGAGTTACATTATTGCTCAAAATGGATTACAAGTAGGGCAAAATGTAGTGTCTGGTAGAGAAGGAATTGCTCCAGAAATTGGAAACGCAATGCCTTTAAGTCAAATACCTTTTGGTACAATTATTTCTTGTATAGAATTACGCCCTGGTCAAGGTGCTGTAATGGCTAGAAGTGCTGGAGCATTTGCTCAGTTAATGGCAAGAGATGGTAAATTTGCTACTGTAAAATTACCTTCTGGAGAAACAAGATTAGTACTTGCAGAATGTATGGCTACTATTGGAGTTGTTTCTAATTCTGATCATCAGTTAACTGTTTCTGGTAAAGCTGGACGTACAAGATGGTTAGGTAGAAGACCAAGAGTAAGACCAGTGGTAATGAATCCAGTCGATCACCCAATGGGTGGTGGTGAAGGTAAATCTTCAGGAGGACACCCAAGATCTAGAAATGGTATTCCAGCTAAAGGTTACAGAACACGCTCTAGAACCAAAGCGAGTAATAAGTATATTGTAGAACGTAGAAAGAAATAATTGAGATAATATGGCACGTTCATTAAAAAAAGGACCTTACATCCATTATAAATTGAATAAGAAAGTTGAGGAGAATGTCGCTTCTAACAAAAAAACAGTTATCAAAACATGGTCTAGAGCCTCAATGATATCACCTGATTTTGTTGGACAAACGATAGCAGTTCACAACGGACGTCAATTCGTACCAGTTTACGTAACTGAAAACATGGTAGGTCATAAGTTAGGAGAATTTTCACCAACACGATCTTTTAGAGGTCACGCAGGTGCAAAAAATAAAGGAAAAAAATAGTAAGCTATGGGAAGTCGTAAAAAACAAATGGCAGACGCTATTAAGGAAGACAGAAAGAAAGTTGCATTTGCAAAGTTGAATAACTGTCCTACCTCTCCAAGAAAAATGCGCTTAGTAGCGGATTTGGTAAGAGGAAAAGAAGCTGAAAAAGCACTACAAATCTTGAGATTTAGTCAAAAGGAAGCCTCACGCAGATTAGAGAAATTATTACTTTCTGCGATTGCTAACTGGCAAGCTAAAAATGAAGATGCAACGATAGAAGATGCAGATTTATTTGTTCAAGAAATTAGAGTTGATGGTGGATCAATGTTGAAAAGATTGCGTCCAGCACCTCAAGGTCGTGCACACAGAATAAGAAAGAGATCTAATCACGTAACAGTAGTGATTGGAGCTAAAAATAACACACAAGCTTAAATAGAGATATGGGACAAAAGACAAATCCAATCGGAAATCGTTTAGGAATTATCAGAGGATGGGAATCCAACTGGTATGGTGGAAATGATTATGGAGATAAACTTGCTGAAGACGATAAAATCAGAAAGTATATCCATGCTCGTTTATCAAAAGCTAGTGTATCCAGAGTAATTATTGAGCGTACGCTTAAACTTGTAACCGTTACTATCACTACTGCTA
>JAAEZI010000066.1 GCA_018222915.1 Algicola sp.
GTAGCAGATTTATTAAAATAAAATACCAATAACTATGGAACTTATATTAAAACAAGACGTTGAAAATTTAGGATTTAAAGACGATATTGTAACAGTTAAGAGCGGTTATGGTAGAAACTTTTTAATTCCTCAAGGACACGCTGTTATGGCAACGTCATCTGCTAAGAAAGTTTTAGCAGAAACATTAAAGCAAAGAGCTTATAAAGAGAAAACAATTATTGAAGACGCTGAAAAAACAGCAGAAGCGATTAAATTGTTGGATATTAAAATTACTTCAAAAGCTGGTACTGGTGCTACTGCTGGTGACAAATTATTTGGTTCTATTACCAATATGGATTTGGCAAATGCCCTTAAAAACGAAGGTCACGATGTTGATAAGAAATACATCTCTATCAACGGTGGAAACATCAAGCGTTTAGGTCAGTATGAAGCCGTGATCAGATTGCATAGAGAAGTAACTGTCGATTTAATTTTTGAAGTGATCGCAGAAGCTTAATATTCAAATGAATGATATTAAAGAGCCTCAGCAATTTGTTGAGGCTTTTTCAATGCCTATATTTAAGTATACACACCTATCATGAAATATTCGAGACTTACAAAAGAACAATTCGAAGAATTACACCAAGAATTTATCAACTTTTTGGCAACACAGTCTATCACAGCTGATGAATGGACCGATATTAAAGCCAACAAACCGGAAGTAGCAGAACAGGAATTGGACGTGTTTAGTGACTTAATTTGGGAAGGTGTTTTGTCTAAAGTGACCTATCTAGAACATATTTCACCACAACAAATGCATTTGTTTCACTGTACAGATAAACACATGCGACTCATTGCCTTGAAGATTAAAAATCAAGACATTGATATTACCACCAAGGAAGGCTACGATTGGTTTCGAGGGAATCTTATGTCGGATGATGTCGAATTCTTTACAGCTAAAAAAGATTATTCAGACGATAAAGGGGTTGATAAATTTAAACTCATTCAAGAAGGAGCTAACATCACTAAAGGTGAATTGTACCAATACTTCGAAAATTTAGTCAGTTAGTTGCACTGTCACTATTCATAGCGTAAAGATTCCACAGGATCTAGTTTGGCTGCTTTATTCGCTGGATACGATCCAGAAATGATGGCCACTATTAATGTGATAACACTTGCCCATACCATGGCACTCCAAGGGATCACAAAGTTAAAATCGACAATGGCTGCAAATATAAAGCCTAAAGATGTACCAAGGATAATTCCCAATAGACCTCCCAATTGTCCGATAATGATGGTTTCAATAAAAAACTGAAAAGCAATCGTTTTTTGTTTGGCGCCTAAAGATTTTCGAACACCTATTTCTCTCGTTCGTTCCGTCACCGACACCAACATCATGTTCAGCAGAGCAATGGTAGATCCAAATATGGTAATCACACTAATAATCCATGCAATTTTACTGAGAACGCCTGTCATAGCGCCAATACGGTTGATTAAATCATCACTGCGCTCAATACCAAAATTGTTCTCTTCAACCGGATTTAAACCTCTAATATTTCTGAATAACAAGATGGCCTCTTCTTGAGCACCTTCCAGCATGTCTTTTTTATCCGCTTTGACACTCAGGCTGTAGTTAATATTTGGATTGGTAAAGATGGTGCGCGCTTTCTGAAGCGGAATAAGCATACGCAAATCCTGATTATTCCCAAACGTCGATCCTTTTTCCTTCAGCACACCAATAACCTTAAATTTCGAACCTCTCACACTTATGGTTTTATTTAAAGGATTGACATCCTTTAATAAGGCCTTTTTTAAATCACTTCCAATCACGCAAACACTGTTGCTATTTTCAACGTCAAAATAATTAAGCCCTCTACCAACTTCCAATTCCAAGCCAGAGTTCTGAATAAAATTTTCATTGATACCATATACCTGAACTTCCGGATCGGTTTTTTCATTGTCATATTTCACCTCTGCTGATCGTGTTCCTACAAAAGAAATAGACGTACTGGTATATGGGAAATCATAGTCATCTTTAAATTGCTTTACCTGACGGTAATTAATTACGGGATTAATTTTTTGTGATTCATCACCACGACGCTGATTTGTGAATTCATAACGTTGAATATTAAAGGTATTCGCACCCATTGAGGAAAAGTCGCTCGTTATGGTGTTTTCCAACGCTGAAACCGCACTTAAAATACCAACCAAAGCCGTGATCCCAATGGCAATAATTAAAATGGTAAGAATGGTACGAAGCAACTGACTTTTGATAGAATCAAATGCAATACGGATATTTTCTCTAACTAATGAAAACATAATGGTGTTGAAACAGATTTGTATGTAATAGTAAGACTATAAAACACCTATAAAGTTACTATAAAATTGAAATATCTTTCCAATGCCTCTAAAATTTATAATATTTTTGTGACGAATTAGAACGAATGATGTGTCCTTCTGTATATCTTCGGAAATATTAAAGAACACAAAAAACCGAAAACCTGGAACTCCAGGAACATGATTATGGCTCAAAAACCAAGCATACCAAAAGGAACAAGAGATTTCAATCCAGAAGACGTTGCGAAGCGCAATTATATTTTTGATACTATTCGACGTGCGTTTGAAGTTTACGGTTTCCAACCTATCGAAACTCCTAGTTTTGAAAACTCTAGTACCTTGATGGGGAAGTATGGTGATGAAGGCGATCGCTTGATTTTTAAAATTTTGAATTCTGGGGATTATTTAAAAAAGGTGGATGACGCCTTATATGAATCGCGGGATGCTCATAAAATGATCTCGAGAATTTCTGAAAAAGCCTTGCGTTACGATTTAACCGTGCCATTTGCACGTTACGTCGTGCAACACCAAAACGAGATTGAGTTTCCATTTAAACGTTATCAAATTCAACCCGTTTGGCGAGCCGATCGTCCTCAGAAAGGACGTTTTAGAGAGTTTTATCAATGTGATGCCGATGTGGTAGGTAGTGATTCCCTCTGGCAAGAAGTGGAATTTGTACAGTTATACGATGCCGTTTTTACAGCCTTAAAACTTGAAGGTGTCACGATAAAAATCAACAACCGAAAAATTCTTTCAGGTATTGCTGAAGTGATTGGCGCCCAAGATAAACTCATCGATTTTACGGTAGCACTTGATAAGTTAGATAAAATAGGCGAGGAGAAGGTGAAAGCTGAAATGCTCGAGAAAGGAATTCCGCAATCAGGAATCGAAAAATTACAACCTTTATTTAGCTTAGCAGGTGATTTTGGGACGCAAGTGGCTGAGTTGAAATCCATCCTTAGTGCTTCTGAGGAAGGTTTGAAAGGTATTGAAGAGCTAGAGTTTATTAATAAAGGAATTGACAATCTCAAACTACAAACGGCCAATCTACAACTGGACGTGACCTTAGCACGAGGCTTAAATTATTATACAGGCGCTATTTTTGAAGTGGCTGCACCAGAAGGTGTGAAAATGGGCTCTATTGGTGGTGGCGGTCGCTACGACGATTTAACAGGTATCTTCGGACTTCCAAATGTTAGTGGTGTAGGTATCAGTTTTGGATTAGATCGCATCGCCTTGGTATTGGAGGATTTAGAGTTGTTTCCAGAAACCATCAGTAATACAGTAAAAGTATTGTTTATCAACTTTGGTGAAGCTGAAGCTATGGCAAGTATGAAAGCTATAAAATCACTTAGAGAACAAGGAATAAGTGCAGAATTGTTTCCGGATAACAAAAAGACGATCAAACAATTTAATTATGCCAATAAACGCAATATTCCTTATGTAGTATTATTAGGTGAATCTGAATTGGCGAACAATACCTTTACGCTAAAGAATATGGTGACTGGTAATCAAGAACAGTTGTCACTATCACAGCTCATTACACAGTTACAGTAGATTTCTATTTTGTAACATTGTTTCACTGCATACAAAAAAGCCTCTTTCCGAAAGGAGAGAGGCTAATTCAAAAGTTAAGCTCACGGTAGATTTGGGTCTATGTTATTTCACCAAAACTTTCTTCGATAGCAAACCGCTTAAAGTATCTATCTTAATAATGTAAGTTCCAGTGCTGAGGTTCTTAACTTCATATTCAGAATAGTCCAGTTCTGAAATATTTTCAATGGTTGTTATATTTTGGCCGATGATATTAAATAATTTAATGGACGTCACATCGACAAAATTAGGGTTCAGTAATACAATGCTTTCTGTCTTAGTGTCATAGAAAACATCTAATGAATTCAATGCAGCTTCTTCCACACTAAGGGCATCTGCTGAAGCGTCACTGAATGTTAATTCAAATCTGTCAAGATATTCTCCTGCATTCAAATAGAATTGGAAATCACTCTCTCGTAGATTGTGGCACGTCTCATTTTCAATATCGTGAATGAAGATATCGATGTCTGCTGGCACATTTTCCAATTGATCAATCGTAATCGTATTCATACCGTCATCCTGAGTTTTTATACCTAATGGATAGACCGTATCAGGTGCTGCTTCATTACTACCTTGAATCGTATACTTGTCATTATCAATCATCCAGAATAAATCATCCATCTGATTGTCATAAGTCTTGGCATCAAATGCCCAGTCATATCCGGTCGTCGTGGTTTCATCAATCGTTAACAATAGCTGTCTGTGAATGGTATTTACAGAATTAAATCCAATTCTGAATTTCATTCGGTCATCAATCGCATTCGCATCTGCATCGTCGTAATTTGCCGTAGCATCTGAAGAACGCACGAAAACCGAAGTTCCTAAAGATTCCTTGACATAAGCACGTTGTCCGTTATTGAAATTAATGTTTCCAGTGCTTTCACCTACAACGAAAAATCCTTGACTCACTGGAATGTAACGACCAGGTATTTTAGTAGGTGTACCACCTGTACCAACATCTGGATCATTGGTTCCTAAAGACGGTGCTGCAACACCTCCTGAGAAGTTGTAGGTTGCGTAACCACCTTGATAATCGGCAAGGTTATGTGAACCGCCTCCCCAATGTTCCCAGAAATACAGTGTACCACTAATTAATGGGTTTGCACCTGCACCTGCAATGGTGGGACCATTATCTGTAATGAACTGGTTCGCGTCAATCGCAGAAGGGTATGGGTTACCAACGAGGTAATCGTTACCAGCGTTCAAGGTTAAATTGATATCGCCATTATTTGGTTTACCCAAGAAGACATAATTCTGTAAATCTGTAATCGTACCAGAACCAGGACCTTTCATAGTGAATCCTTCACCAGCGAGAATGGTTCCGTTTTGTCTCACATGTTGCCAAGCTGAATAATCATCATCCAGTTGGTTGGCAAATTTCCATATCCAGTAATCTGCAATTGTAATGGTTGCACCATCAGATCCGTTGTAACCACTAGTGGTAAAGTTGACAGGATTCGTACCATCATACATAATATTGTTTACAGAATAAGCATTATTATTTGTGGTGGCATTGATAGTTCCAATAGGTGATGACCAATAATTATAAGTATAAACATCGGCAGTACCTTGTTGGTCTTTTTCTAGGGAACCTGATGAGCTAGGATCTAAATCACTATCAATAGCTTGCACTAATTGTGATTGACCTTCCAAATCTATTTTTCCATCTAATTTTAAATAGTGAGACACCGTTAAGCCGTTACCAGCTGCAGCATCAGCATTATTACCATCAACTGTTAATTCACCAGAATCGACATAGAGTCCTAAGACTTCAACATCTCTTCCCATGACCACTTCGGTATCAATAGTGACATTGTGAGCCACTCTTACAATGTTCCAATCTATTGGTGTGCCATCTACAATAGAAAGCTCACCAGGAACGGCTTGTAAATTGCCATTCAGCCAAGTACTTTGATTCGACCAATTACCTGCCGATTGTGATTCATAAGGTAATGGTGCAGTTTGTCTATCTACGGTATCTAAGTTTCTTAAGGCACCTTGATTCCCATTTCCAGACGCATCGTCGGTGTTGGTGTACGTATAGACAGACATTGGGTAATACCCAGCTAATTGCGACCAAGGAATGGTACCGACTTCATTTTTAGTGATGGTTGTTGGTAATACTTTACCAGCTACAAAGTTGCTGTTTTCTTCAATTTCTTGGTTCATGATAAAGCGTAGTTGGTCTACGGTAAGATCGGTATCCCATACACGAACCTCATCAATATTACCCATGAAATGTTGTACTGTTGAGCCTTTACCTGCTGCGGCAATCAAGAACGAGTCATCTGTGTCAACAGGTGCTGAACGATTGGCCTGAGCACTTACAACACCATCAATATAGATAAATAATCTTGTACCGTTGTAAATAAGCGCAACATGGTGCCACTCATCATCTGGTATAGCAGTTGTTGACGTCAAAATTTGGTTGGTGCCATTCTTCCAAAATACTTGAATACGGTCGGTAGTCAATATTCTGATATCAAATCCAGTTGAGAATGAATTGTTTCGTTTAGAAATGATTGATTTGGTACCAGAATCTGCAGCATCTCTTTTAATCCATGCAGATATAGTAAAACCAGAAGGATTTAAATCCAGATTATCTTCCATATCGATATAATCCACATTACCATCAAAATACACAGAACGTTCTACAATCACTTGAGGTGCATATCCAAAAGTGATGTATTTAGTGCCATCAAAATCGTAAGATGTCTCTAGGTTACCATTACCATCAGACGTCATAACGCGGTAATCGGCTGTTGGGTCAAATACGCCAGTACTTGAAATGAACATATAATAGTTTCCTGGAGGTGTAATATTTCTTATAGCGTTTTGAGGAATTCTTACTTTAACATCAGGAATATCACCACCAGTTTCTACCACTTTCCAAACACGTCGCATGGCCGTAAAGGACACATTTGTAGTAAGGGCAGGGGAAATACCAGCACTCATATTCACACTCACAGTTGTGGCCGCTAAATTTAAGTCGGCACCATTATTACCCCAAACGAGATATTCACCATCATTAAAAGTGGTTGGGTTTGAAGAAATATGATCAACATTGGTGTCGTAGATCTCATCCAATCCCATGGTGATGATCCCTTCAATACGTCCGGTACCATCACTAGCATTATTAACACTTCTAGATTGTTTTTGATTCAGTTCTGAGGCGTCATCTCTACCAATACCAGCAATATCATAGTTGTAGCCAACATTAGCAGATTGATCCCAAATGACGTTACCATCACTATTTACGTAATCTTGAGTTGTTCCGTTCACACCTAAAGTAATACCATACTTAATGGCTAAATACGACTGTATTCTATTGTGAGCTTGCGTAAGATCACCGTCAGATTTTCTAGAATCGTATGTAATGACTTCTGCAATACGACCATCAAAACTGCCATTCCAATATTGGCTGCGTCCTAACCAGTAACGGCCATTCGTGACAGCAGCAAATTGTGCAGGTGCATTATCTTCATTACCGACATTATTTGCGTTGAAATACAAATCCATATTATTTTCGGCAGCATTATGTCTGAAGTTGACAATACCAACTTGGTTGTAATTCATACCAGAATTGGTGTCAGCTCTCCCGTAACCATTTCCTGGATAGGAACTACCATCACCACCTTCATTAGTTGTTCCAATACAGTAAGTTAATCGTTCGTTTAAGAAGCGTTGTGTGTATCTTCCGAATCCAAAACCCGTAACGTCTTCCGTATAAGTATTACCAATAGGATCTGTACTTGTAAAGGTGTCTAGTGGAATCATGTCCGTAGTGATCGTTGGGTCTGGAATTAATACCACAAAGGTGTCATGTGAGTTAAAGCCACCAGTCCCTTTCAATTCTTGCCTATTCGTTAAATAGGTCATGTCTTTATCTGACGTTGTATTGTCGTTCTCAAATTCAATAACAGGATTGAAATTGATATTCTTGGTTGTATTGTGCCTGTAAACAGGTGCCTGTGAGCTAATAACTGGTTCAGCATGATTCCCTTTATTATAATCTGCCCATCTAGTAACACTAGAACCATCAGATAATAAAGTGCTACCATCTACTTTATCCGCTTTTAACCATAAGTCTAGGTCAGCTTCGACACCACCTGGACCTGCGGGAGCAGTTCCGAAAATAGTTCCTTTTATGGAGACGTCATCCATGTAGATTAAATCAGCATCATTACTAGCATTACAGCGTATTCTGAACTGTGCTGTTGGTAACAATGGAAACGTGAAGTCAGTACTAAACATAGTCACTGTCTTGCAATATTTGATACCGTTATTTTCATCCCTTTGTATGTCACCAGTCTTGGTACCATAACCAATGGTGCCACTTCTAAAAACGGCAACTGTTTGCCATGAACCAAAAAGATTATTATCTCTGTACTCAATCAGGAATTCTTCCCCATCTTCCATATCGTTTGAAGATACGTAAAATGTAAAGTCTACTTTATCATATAAACCTAATGAATACAAGGGTGAACGCCAAGTCGATTGGGTATTTGAATTATCTCTTACCATTAAACTATAGTTACCTGAATTGGCGTAGAATGAACTAAAAACCCTTTCTGCATCTGTACCTCCATCAATCCAGCCTTGAGAGCCAGATTCAAAATCATAGGATGCAATAGTCGTTACGGTTTGAGATTGTGATATGCTGATTGTCAATAATAGTATTGATAACAAAGCATACTTTTTCTGAAAAAAAGTAGAAATTTTCATAAGCGGTTAAATTTTAGTTTGGGACTATTAAATTTATGGTACAAATATAGGTGAAGACTCTATGAAATGCAAAAATATTCGATGAAATGCATAATATATTTTTAAGTTATTGATATTCAGCAATTTAAAATTTAGGTCTTGTGGTGTGATTTTTCTGATACCCTAGCAACTATTTGTGTTTACAGAAAAAAGGCTGAACTTGTTGAAGTTCAGCCTTTTTTCTATTGTAAACTAGAATTATCAGAATTTGATAAGTTTCTTAGAAACTATAAATCCATTGTCTTTATTCATAATTTTTATGAAGTAAGGCGCTTCTTCCAGGTTGTCCAAATCATTTATGGTGATGGTTCCTTCTACCACAGATTTGATCTTCTTATATACCACGCGACCATTAAGATCATAAATACTGATATCAAAGTCACTAGCATTAAAGCTCAGTGGCAAACTAATCTCAATCATCGAATTGAAAGGATTTGGTTTAATTGTGATATCTCTTGGATTCAGTTCACCAATACTTAAAGTGTTATCATCCATACCATCACAATCTTCATCTATTCCGTTATCTGGAATTTCTGTAGCTCCAGGGAATATGTTTTCATTGGAGTCATCACAATCCGTATTGTCAGTAACATATCCAGATGGAAGACTACAATCCTCGATGGAATTGTCTGGATCACCGTAGCCATCATTATCCGTATCGGCATAATAGATGCTACTGGTACCATTATCGATAATATCCCATGAACAAGTAGTATTGTTAAAGGTAGCTGTCTCCCAACACTCTGTTGTAGGTTCTGCTGGTTGCGTTCCAGTGACATCCCATGAACATGTCGTATTGTTAAAGGTCGCAGTTTCCCAACATTCTGTTGTAGGCTCTGCAGGTTGTGTACCAGTGACATCCCACGAACAAGTCGTATTGTTAAAGGTTGCAGTTTCCCAACATTCTGTTGTAGGCTCAACTGGTTGTGTACCAGTCACATCCCACGAACAAGTCGTATTATTAAACGTAGCAGTTTCCCAACATTCTGTTGTAGGCTCTGCTGGTTGTGTACCAGT
>JAAEZI010000067.1 GCA_018222915.1 Algicola sp.
TTGTCTAAGGCAATCACAACTGTATGCGCATTAGGCGTGTATACAAGTTTAGAGAAAGCCAATTCTGGTGCAGAGAAATGCACGTTCTGGTCTCCTCCGTATAATACGCAAGGAACCTGACCAGCATTACGTAAGGCTTTTGTTGCTTTTTTGCCCACGCTTTCTCTTTGAGATCCATTGATTGTAATTGATTTCATTGTTTGTGTTTATATTAATATTAAATTACATTAAAAATTTAGAGCTAATCGATTTGTTGTAATGCACATTATGCATGACTTCTGCAAATAGATCGGCACAACTTAAGACTCTAATTTTGTCACTTTTCTGTTTTAAAGGAATTGAATCGGTAACGATTAATTCTTGTAACTTCGAATTCTCAAGTTTTTTATAAGCTTCTCCAGATAGTATAGGATGGGTACAAATGGCTCTTACACTCAACGCCCCTTTTTCCATCATAAGATCCGCAGCTTTCGTTAAAGTACCAGCAGTATCCACCATATCATCTACTAATACGACATTTTTACCAGTGACATCACCAATCAATTCCATGTGTGAAATAACATTGGCTTTCGCACGTTGCTTATAGCAAATCACGACATCACTTTCTAATGCTTTCGAATAGGCATAGGCTCTTTTGGATCCACCCATATCTGGCGATGCAATCGTAAGATTGTCTAATCCTAAGGATTTCAAATATGGTAAAAATATGGTAGACGCAAACAAGTGATCTACAGGCTTCTCAAAGAAACCTTGTATTTGATCTGCGTGTAAATCCATGGTAATGATTCGTGTAGCACCAGCAGCCTCCAACATTTTGGCGACTAATTTAGCAGCAATTGGTACACGAGGCTTATCCTTTCGGTCTTGCCTTGCCCAACCAAAATACGGAAGAACAGCTGTGATATGTCTTGCAGATGCACGCTTTGCAGCATCAATCATCAAGAGCATCTCCATCAAATTTTCTGGTCCAGGATGTGTTGAACCAATAATGAAAATTCGTGTGCCTCTAATAGATTCTTCGTAAGACGGTTGAAATTCACCATCACTGTACGTAGATGTAATCACATTACCTAATGGCGCACCAAAAGTAACTGCGATTTTCTCTGCAAGTGCTTTGGATTGTGTACAGGCAAAAATTTTTGCTTCTGTGGCTGCGTTTGGCATTGGTAATGAATTATTTGTGCGTTAGTTACCCTGTTGTTTTTAACGAGGTGCAAATTTAGGAATTTATTTTTACTGAAAAAGCATAAAACCTACTATTTTTGATTGTTTGTAATAAATTATTTTTTAATTTTGCAGTCCGAATTAGCTCAAGTGGCGGAATTGGTAGACGCGCTGGATTCAAAATCCAGTTCTTTCGGGAGTGTGGGTTCGATTCCCACCTTGAGTACAAAAGGCTTCAACAAACATGTTGGAGCCTTTTTTGTTTTCAAAATCAATTTTAAAACGTAACTTTGATTCAACCCAAATACAATTGCTATGATTGACAATTTTCTGTCAAATTTTCAAAATGGTGTCTTCCATGTGATGCACCTCAATGCCTACGACCATATCCTCTTTTTAATCGTATTAGCCATCCCATATTTATTTAAGGATTGGAAGCGTGTGTTTTTTCTTGTAACCGTATTTACCTTAGGTCATTGTGTGTCTCTAGGACTCACCACTTATGGCATCATTAAGGTAAATGTCAATCTTGTAGAGTTTTTGATTCCATTAACGATTCTAGTGGTTGCTTTGTTTAATGTGTTTACGGCAGGTAAAAAGTCTCATGGAAAAACCATCGGCTTGTTGTTTTTTGTGACGCTATTCTTCGGGTTGATTCACGGATTAGGATTTCTCTCCAACTTTCAAGGGATGATTAGCAATTCAGAAAATAAATTCATTGCCTTGTTGGAAATAGGCTTAGGTATTGAAGTTGGTCAATTAGTAGTCGTTTTTATTGTCATGTTTTTGAGCTTCCTGTGTCAAACCATTTTTAGATTTTCTAAAAGAGACTGGGTCATGGTGATATCAGCCGTAGTAGTGGGATTTGTGTTACCTATGCTGATTCATAGTGATTTATTCAAATAATTGGAATGGGATAAGATTTGTAAAACTTTAACGTTATCAAAGTCTTAAAACTTTAGTTACATTTTTAATAATTGTTACATTTGAAACTTTAGGTAACTGATAATGAAGTCCAAAACAAAGGACTCAACTTGAAATATGTCAGAAAACAAACAACGACGATACGATAAAGCTTATTTGAGAATCGCTAAAGAATGGGGAAAATTATCCCATTGTAAGCGTAAACAAGTGGGCGCTTTAATAGTCAAGGATCGGATGATCATCTCTGATGGATACAACGGTACTCCAACCGGTTTTGAGAATTACTGTGAAGATGATGAAGGGTACACGAAGTGGTATGTGCTTCATGCTGAAGCCAATGCCATATTAAAGGTGGCTTCCTCAACACAATCCTGTAAAGGAGCTACCTTGTATATCACGCTGTCACCTTGTAAGGAATGTAGTAAATTAATACACCAAGCTGGCATAGTGAGAGTAGTGTATCAAGAAGGGTATAAAGATGGTTCTGGATTGGACTTTCTGCGAAAAGCTGGCATAGAACTTGTGTTAATACAAGATGTAAACGTCTAATGGCATTTGAGAAAAAATACATACCGCTCATTGTGGGAGTCGCTATTGCGACTGGCGTTTTTATTGGTGGAAAATTAAATTTCTCTGATACTTCCGACCGACTTTTTACATCGAATAGTAAAAAGGATAAACTCAATCGCCTCATAGATTATATTGATTATGAGTATGTGGATGACGTCAATACCGATAGTATTGTAGATGTCACGGTGAATGGTATTTTAGATAATCTAGATCCACACTCTACTTACATTCCTAAGAGTGAATTGGAGCGTGTTACCAATAATATGAAAGGTGATTTTATTGGTCTAGGCGTGAGCTTTTATACCTATAAGGATACAATTGCAGTGATTAGGACTGTTGAAGGTGGTCCGAGTGAAAAAGCTGGCATCAAATCTGGAGACCGTATCTTAATGGCAGATGGTGATTCAATTTTTGGTAAGGAATGGAGTAATAGAGCCATCATTCAAAAACTAAAAGGTGAGAAAGGGTCTTCGGTTGATTTATTAGTATATCGTAAAGAAGAAGATAAATTTTTAAAATTTAAAGTGAAACGTGATGTAGTACCTATCAAAAGTGTGGATGCGGCTTACATGCTCACGGATAAGTTAGGCTATATTAAAATAAATCGTTTTGCTGAGTCCACTTACAAAGAGTTTAAACGCGCTTTAGACCAACTTCAAGATCGAGGGGCTACACAATTGGCATTGGATTTAAGAGATAATCCTGGTGGATTTCTCGGCATTGCTGAGCAAATCGTAGACGAGTTTTTAGAAGATGATAAACTGATTTTATTTACAAAAAATAAATCAGGAAAAGTTGAGAATGTGTATGCCACCAAACGTGGTGATTTTGAAGAAGGTGATATTTACATTCTTATAAATGAAAGTTCCGCTTCCGCTAGTGAAATAGTGGCTGGTGCCCTTCAAGATAATGATAAGGGAACTATCGTTGGGCGCAGAAGTTATGGTAAAGGATTAGTGCAAAGAGAAATGTCTTTGGGTGATGGTAGTGCTGTAAGATTAACGGTGTCCCGTTATTATACGCCTACTGGACGTTCTATCCAAAGGCCTTACGATAATGGTAATAATAGTGATTACTATAAAGATTATTATAAAAGACTAAGAAGTGGTGAGTTTGAGGATGCCGAAAGTATCGAAGTAGCCGATTCGTTGAAGTTTAAAACACCTAAAGGAAAAATTGTTTACGGTGGTGGTGGTATTATTCCCGATATATTTGTGCCGTTGAACACTTCTCATGAGAATGAAACTTTAAACTACATGAGACGTCAAGAGTACTTTAGTAATTTTGTTTTTACGGAGTTAGATAGAGATCGTAGTGTTTATCAGAATGTTGAAGCTAATGATTTTATCAATAATTTTGAGGTGAGCGATGATATTGTAGTGAAGTTTCAGGAATATGTAAATATGAAAGAACGTACCAATATTACTTTTGTGGCCTATCACGATCAAATTCGCAGACTTATTAAATCAGAACTGGCCGAACAATTATATGGCAGTAATGTGGCTGAAAAAATCTTAAATGAATCCGATGATATGATTGAGGAAGTGATTTTGTTAAGCGAGAATGACGCCTTTGAAGTGAATCTTTCCGAAGCAAGCGACGATTAACTACTTTTTTGCTTAACGTACGAAAACGCCAGATATCCACTACACGCCAAGAAAAAACAACCTAAGATAAGACCTGTCATATTGTTTTCTTCCATATGTTCTTGCATCAATTGACGATCTATATAATTTTTTTGAGACCTGCTAATTTGATCTATTGCCGTATTTCCATGAACCCATAAGCTTATAGAGTCTCCTTGTTTTATATCCCTTAGGAATTCTTCTTTTTTAAAGGCTGAAATGTATATACGAGGAATGGAATACTTGTGGCCGTCAAGATAGATGTAGTAGTAGGTTTTTCTGGATTTATTAACGCGCCTACTCGTTTCTTGATAGTCATTGAACGTGCCAGAAATTTGAATACTCTCTTCGACTTCTGAAAAATAGCTATAAAAACATAAGCCAGTTAAAAGAAGACTCATCAAAAGAATTAAGGCGATTGATTTGCGACTCGTTTTTTGTGTTTTTTTACCCATTATACCTTGTCGTGTACTTTGGTATGTTGCCCGTTATTCCATAGGGTTAAAATATCAGTAGCAACTTGTGCGCCACTACCGCAGGCAATTGCAAATTGACTTCGCCATCCTGCTAACGTGCCGGCAACATATAAGCCATTAGCCACGAGGTGGTCATTATTTTTTAACCAGATGCGTTCTTTCTCTATTGCCGCTCTTGGGTGTGGTGCGACATAGGCTTCTAGACCTTTAATAGTCATTAGATTGGTGTAGCCAACAGCAACCACGACAATCTTTGATTGATACGTATTTTTGTTGGTTGTGATAGTAAAACCATCGGCAGTTTTTTCTATAGATTTTACTTTTTCTTTGGCTATTTGGTCCACATGTGGATAGCAATCTTGGAGCTGCGTTTTACCACTTTCTAAGATGTCTTTACCAAGTGTGCCAGGTGTTAGACCTAGAACGTTATTGAATAAAGCGTTTTGCAAATGAGACGTTCTTTGGTGCGTAACAATCGCTATATGTTTGTCCGTTGCGTAGGGTTTTGGTTTTGCAGATCCGAGTACCAAAGCACAAGACATACCTGCGGCTCCACCACCTATTATAAAAGCATCGTATGTCATTATTTTTCTTTTGATTTTTGATCAACCCGTTTTGATAGTCGCAATAGTTGTAACAATCCTACCGCACAAAGTGCTGCTAAAATGGTAATGAGAGCTATGATACTTTGTCCTTCAAACAAATTTTCAAAGTCCAGTTTGGTGCTATTATAGGCAACAAGTGCAACAGCAATGATGGTAGCAATGATGGTAAAATATTTCATTGATAAATGAATTAAGCTAGTTCAAATAATGCTTTGATATTATGGGCGAATAATTTCACCGCAATAGCCAAAAGGATAACACCAAATACTTTACGTATAATATTAATGCCGTTTTGACCTATTAAGCGTTCAATTCTAGCTGAGGTTTTTAATACGATAAAGATAATGATAACATTTAGGATGACCGCAACAATGATATTTTCAATTCGGTATTCAGCTCGAAGAGATAGTAAGGTTGTTAAACTTCCTGGTCCTGCAATTAAAGGAAAGGCTAAAGGAAATACAGAGGCTGTTACACTAGCGTTGTCATCTTGCTTGTACAACGTTATACCCAAGATCATTTCTAGTGCGATAAAGAATAGGATAAAAGCACCAGCCACAGCAAAAGAATTGACACCAACCCCTAAAAAAGACAGAATGGTTTTTCCTAAAAAAAGAAATAGCACCATGATAATACCAGCTATGATCGAGGCTTTTTCACTTTGTATATGCCCTACTTTTTTTCTTAAATCAATAACGATTGGAATATTACCAATAATATCAATCACCGCAAAAAGTATCATAAAAGCGGTTAAGATTTCCCTGAAATTTAATTGAATATCCATGGTTTGTAAATTTTCGGCAAATGTAGCCCTTTAGTTATGATTTATAACATTAAATAATCGTAAAGTTTAACTACTTTTGTCCATGGTTTCAGTATTAATTTAAAAGTATGTTTCAGTTAGGTAAAACGATTGTTTCCGAGGATATTATTGAGAAGGATTTCGTATGTAATTTATCGGCATGTAAAGGGGCTTGTTGTATTGATGGCGATGCAGGTGCGCCTTTAGATCCTGAGGAAGTATCAATACTCAAAGAAATCTATCCTAAAGTAAAACCATTTTTAAGGCAGGAAGGTTTGGATGCGATTGAAGCTCAAGGCACACATATTACGACAGAATTTGGTGATTTTGAGACACCATTGATCAATGGAGCAGATTGTGCCTACGTGATATTTGATGATAAAAAAACGGCTTTATGTGGCATTGAAGAAGCCTATAATCAAGGAGCAATTTCATGGAAAAAACCGGTGTCCTGCCATTTGTATCCAATACGAATTAAAAGCTATACGGAATTTTCTGCGGTGAACTACGACCGATGGGATATTTGTAGTGATGCATGTACATTAGGTAAAGAATTGCAAGTGCCTGTTTATAAGTTTGTCAAGGAGGCACTCATAAGAAAATTTGGTGAGGATTGGTACGCAGAATTAGAGAAGGTCGCTCAAACTTTTGACTAGCTGTTTCTGTATAATTAAGCCGTTCGTAAAATGGTAGATCGCGTAGGAATATCAATCAAAACCTTTGTACCTATTGGATTTTGGTTATTATCATACAAATCTTCAATTTCTATATGATAATCATGGGTGTAACTCTTTGAAAAGTTGGTAAGACGCGCTTTAGTAATTGCGATACCTACAGACTTCCGCTTTAAGAGTTTATCTCTGTTAATTTTTTCAGCCTCTTCGCGTCCGATACCATTGTCAGTAATTGAAATTCTAACATAATCATCTTGCGTGCGATACACCTGAAGACTGATTTTTTTGTTTTCTTTTTTAGAAGATAATCCGTGCCAAAGGGCATTTTCCAAAAAGGGTTGTAAAACCAATGATGGTACTTTAATACTAGCGGTATTGATGACATCATCCACCTTGATTTCGAAATCAATTTCATTTGAAAACCGTATGTTTTCGATATTCATATAAAGCTTCATCGTATCTAATTCATCTTCTAAGGAGCTTTCTTTTTCAGAGGAAGCTATAAGGATTTTTCGGATGAGTTTAGAAAATTTATTCAAATAATAAACCGCATTTTCTTTCTCGTTATTGATGATATAAAGTTTAATGGAGTTCAATGAATTAAAAATAAAATGAGGATTCATTTGGCTACGAAGCATGTCTTGCTCTAAAGTTAGAATTTGTTTTTCTTGTTCTAACTGTCTGTTTCTATATAAAGCGACCAAGATTCCTACAATGATAGCAAGCGCCAACATGGAGTACCAAAATATTTTTTTATTGCGTTCAAGTTTGGACTTTACAATTTGGTTTTCACTTGCTAATGCTTTGATTTCCTTATTTTTGGCTTCATTTTCATACTGAATAATGACATCGTTTACATAACGTAGGTTTCGCTCATTATTGATGGTTTTCTCAAGATCAATTGACGCTTTGTAATGATTGTAAGCTAGTTGATAATCGTCCGTTTTAGTATATAATTCCGAAAGGTGTTTATTGGCTTCAACGATGGAGAGGTTGAGGTTATAAGATGTTGCAACCTCAAGTCCTTTCTTCAAATTTGCTTCCGCTTTTGAAAGCTGTTCCATTTCTTTTTGTACCCAACCTAAATTGATATAAGAAGCGGCAATATAAAATTGGTCGCCAATTTGCAAGGCTTTTGCAAGAGCCTTTTCAATGATCACTTTGGCATCCAAATATTTCTGTTGCTTGATATAGACTTGACCGATACTGTTGTAACAAATCACGCGCCCTAAATTGGAATTAATCTGTTCATTGTATTCCAAGGATAACTTGTAATTCCTCAAGGCACTTTCCAAATTGCCTTGTGCTTCATTTGCATACCCAATATTCTGGTAGTTGATGGCAAGCCCCAGACGATTGCCTGATTGTTTTTCTATACTAAGAGATTTCTGGAATTGCTTAATCGCCAGTTCATATTGTTCAAGTATCAGATAGATATTACCAATACTGTTCTGAGAAACCGCAATGTTATAAGATACGGTTTCGGATGGATTTTTTATGGAGCGCGCAATATCTAATGCCTGTGTGTGGTAATCTAATGCTGGTTTAACCAAATCCATTCTGCGGTAAGCCACACCAATATTGTTTAAGCTAATAATTTTAAGCTCTTCATCATTGATCTGATCGGCAATGGCTTTAGCTTGTTCGTGCGTAGCAATAGATTGTTCGTAAAGAGAGACATTTCTGTAAATCACACCCAAAGCATTGAGAGCATAACTTTCAGCAGCTGAAGCATTCATAGTTCTTGACGTACTTATAAGGGATTTCATTTTAATACTATCTCTATCAAAACGACGAAACAAAGAATCTAATGTTGAAAAGCGATTTGGTTTAAATTGTTTTAAATAGGTCATATTGGCTTCAAAATCTGAAGCGTTGTTGGTTTGCGACCAGACAGGAAGCCATAACATGAGACTAATGAGCACTACCAACAATGTTGGTGTTGGGATTTTCTTTTTGTTATGTATTATGGTAGTAGCCACTATAATTTTTCTAGAAAGTCAGACTTGCGTTGTCGAGCAACAGGGATTTTATGATTTGACTCCATGATAACGTAACCTTCACTTTTAATAAACTCTTTAATTTTGTTCAAGTTAACGATAAATGAATTATGAATTCTAAAAAAATAGTGATCCGGTAAAATGGCGTCCACTTCTTTGAGTTTTTTGGTAATCACAATGTTTTGATTGTTAGTGGTCACTATGGTGCTGTAATTACCATCAGACTCAACAAATAAAATATCTTCTATATTGAGAAAGATAAGTTTACCATCCGTATTGATTGTGATTTTCTTCTTGTCAAACTTTTCATTAAAACTCAAGAGCGCTTCTTCAATTTTTGAGGAATTGATCACTCTTGAATTAAACTTATTAATCTTTAATATGGTGTCTTGAAGATCATCTGAATCAATAGGCTTTAATAAATAATCAATGGCTTCGTGTTTTAGCGCTTTAATAGCATACTCGTCATAAGCAGTTGTAATGACAACCGCAAAATCCTTATTCGGTAACTTCTCTAGAAATTGAAACCCATCCATGGTGGGCATCTGAATATCCAAGAACAAACAATCGGGCGGATTTGTTGTTAAATAGACAATTGCTTCCTCAGGGTTGGAGAAGGTTTCGACAATTTCAATGTCTTTACTAAAATTAGTGAGTTCCCATGATAAGCCTTGGATGGCTTTTGGTTCATCATCTACAATTACTGCTTTAATCATACGATAAATATAGAATTTAATACCATATACTGCTTATAAGTATGTATAATTAGCATCATTT
>JAAEZI010000093.1:0-1220 GCA_018222915.1 Algicola sp.
TTTCGGACCCTTTCAAGACGGCGAATTCATCGACAGCGAACTCGGACCCATCCCTAAAGGTTGGGAAGTGAAAAATTTAGATGAATTAGGTAATATGTATTATGGAAAAATGCCAAAAAAGGATAAAATCCAAAAGGATGGTTACCCGCTTTACTCAGGATATAAAATAGTAGGGCATTATCCAGATTATAATTGTCAGAAGGATAAAGTTATCGTTGTTGCTAGAGGTGTTGGTGGAACAGGTGATATTAAAATGACCAAAGAGGATTTGTTTTTGACAAATATTTCAATTTGTATTGAAAACAATTTGGGTTTTCTTTCTGATATTATTTTGTATTATAAATTAAAGTCAACTGGTCTTCATTATTTGAGAACTGGTTCAGCTCAACCTCAAATCACTATTAGCGATTTGAAAGGTGTAAGTTTAATTATACCATCAAAAGAGATTCAAGCCCAATTTTTAGATGTTTTTAATAATTTAATTGAAAAGAAGGATAATAATATAACTGAAAATGAAGCTTTAAAAAATCTACGCGACACTTTGTTACCAAGACTCATAAGTGGTGAAGTGCGGTTAAAGGAGTTCAGAGAAGAAGTAGAAAATCTAGTTTAATAAAATGAGATTCCTGCTTTTGCAGGAAATAGATATGACGACAGAAGCCACCATAGAACAGGCCACCATAGACTGGTTAACCGATTTAGGCTATACCCACCAATTGGGTACAGACTTAGCACAAAACCATAAAGACGTGGTGCTAAAAGACCAGCTGTTGGCATTTATAGAACAGCAGTATCCGCACATTCCTAAAGAAATCCAACACCTGGCTGTGGCTGAGTTTACCAATAATGTGGGTGCAGACTTAGAGCATCGCAACCGTACCTTTCATTTAAAATGTACCAAAGGCATTGAGTTTGCCTATGAGGATGCTCATGGCAATGAAAAAGCGGTACATATCTATCCTATCGATTTTTCAAAGGCTAACAACAATAGCTTTTTAGCGGTCAACCAATTTAGCATTACGGGTAAAAATAAACGGCGTCCAGATATCATTATTTACATCAACGGTTTGCCTTTGGTACTGTTTGAACTTAAAAACTGGTACGACGAAAACACCAACATCAAAGAAGCACACAATCAAATTGGTCATTATATCAAAGACATTCCGTTATTGTTTGAGTACAATGCGCTAACCATTATCAGCGACGGCAACGAAGCCCAA
>JAAEZI010000093.1:1230-1654 GCA_018222915.1 Algicola sp.
GTTCAGGACAATGATTTCCAAATGCACACCCTCTTGTTTGGTTTGTTTCCAAAAGAACGCTTACTCAACTACATTAAAAACTTCATCTTTCATGAAGATCATAACGGCACGCTTATTAAAAAAGGGGCTAAGTACCATCAGTTTTTTGGTGTTAACTTTGCCGTAGAAGCGGCTAAAAAATCGGTGCGTCCGTTTGGTGATGGTCGTATTGGTGTCATTTGGCACACCCAAGGTTCTGGTAAAAGCATCTCTATGGCGATGTACACTGGGATTTTGAGGAGTCTTCCAGAATTAAAGAATCCTACCATCGTGGTGCAAGTCGACCGCAGTGATTTAGATTTACAATTGTATGAAAACTTTGTGCTAGCCAAAGATTTGGTTGGTGATGTGCAACATGCAGAAAGCACAGAAGATTTACGAACCT
>JAAEZI010000068.1:0-5615 GCA_018222915.1 Algicola sp.
GCATCTGCCATTAGTTTGGCATGAGCCTTAGCCGTTGCAATTTGTCTGTCTTTATTAACAACTACAATATCTTTTCCTTTCTGAAGAATCCCTAAATCGAATGCTTCATACGCCGAAGTCGCAACTTTTGCCATACCAATCGTCAGGAAATACTCTTGAAGCACGTTTAATTCCACATCACCTTTTCTGAATGTATCCTGGGCTCTTAAAGCCATTTCTTTAGAACCTCCACCACCAGGAATCACACCAACACCAAACTCTACAAGTCCGATATATGTTTCAGCAGCAGCCACAACTTTATCGGCATGCATCGATAACTCACAACCACCACCCAGAGCCATTCCGTGAGGAGCGGAAACAGTTGGAATTGCTGAGTATCGCATACGCATCATCGTATCCTGAAAATATTTGATGGCCATATTAAGCTCGTCATATTCTTGTTCTGCAGCCATCATGAAAATCATTCCGATGTTTGCTCCAACCGAGAAATTAGCAGCTTGATTACCAACAACCAATCCTTCAAAATCTTTTTCAGCTAAATCAATTGCTTTATTTATTCCAGCGAGAACATCACCTCCAATGGTATTCATTTTAGACTGAAATTCTACGTTAAGAATGCCATCGCCTAAATCTTCAACAACTACACCAGAGTTTTTAAATACTTCGTTAGATGTTCTGATATTATCTAAGATGATAAAGCTATCCTGACCTGGAATTTTTTCTTGAGACTTCTTCGGAATATCGTATGCGTACGTCTCTCCATTTTTAACTGTATAGAAAGACGTGTTTCCTGAAGCTAACATTTCGTTTACCCAAGCATTAGGTTCTAAACCTTCAGCTTTCATCATGTCGATTCCTTTTTCAACACCAATAGCGTCCCAAATTTGGAAAGGTCCGTGTTCCCAGCCAAATCCAGCTTTCATGGCATCATCAATTTTATATAAATCATCGGTAATTTCGGGAATACGATTGGATACATAAGCAAATAATGCTGCAAAACTTTTTCTGTAGAATTCACCAGCTTTATCCTTTCCATTGACTAATATTTTGAAACGGTCAACGACTTTATCAACCGTCTTTGTCAGTTCTAAAGTTGCGAATTTTGCTTTTTTAGCTTGACGATACTCCAGCGTATTAAGATCAAGTGATAAAATTTCTGAAGAACCATCATCATTTCTAACCTTCTTGTAAAATCCCTGACCAGTTTTGCTTCCTAACCAGTTATTTTCAACCATTTTGTTGATGAAATCTGGTAAGACGCATAATTCATTTCGTTCATCATCAGGACAATTTTCTTTTATCCCGTTGGCTACATGAACCAAAGTGTCCAGTCCAACGACATCGACAGTTCTGAAGGTAGCCGATTTTGGACGACCTATGACTGGTCCAGATAATTTATCAACCTCTTCAATGGTAAGTTCTAAATCTTTAACCGCATGAAATAAACTCATAATGCTGAAAATTCCGATTCGGTTTCCAATAAAAGCAGGTGTGTCCTTAGCGATTACAGATGTTTTTCCGAGGAATTGTTCGCCATAACCATTTAAGAATTCTAAAACGGAAGCATCTGTTTTCGGACCAGGAATAATTTCAAATAACTTTAAGTAACGTGCGGGATTAAAGAAGTGTGTTCCGCAGAAATGTTTCTGGAAATCTTCACTGCGACCTTCGCTCATAAACTTGATAGGAATACCAGAAGTATTTGACGTAATTAAAGTGCCAGGAGTTCTGTGTTTTTCAAGTTTTTCAAATACTTGTTGTTTGATGTCCAGGCGTTCAACCACCACTTCCATAATCCAATCGACATCTTTTACTTTCGAAATATCATCTTCGAGATTACCAGTTGTAATTCGGTTAGCGAAAGAAGGATGATAGAGTGGAGCAGGTTTAGATTTTATAGATGCAGTTAAAGCATCATTCACTAATCTGTTTCTAACAACCTTGTCTTCTAAAGTTAAACCTTTAGCTTTTTCTTTATCATTAAGTTCTCTTGGTACGATATCTAATAAAAGGACATCAACTCCAATATTAGCAAAATGGCAAGCAATACCGCTTCCCATAATTCCTGAACCAATAATGGCTATTTTTTTTATTCTACGTTTACTCATCTTATTTTAAAATGTGTTCTTTTTGTTTGTATATCTGTTTGTTTGAAATCATATTATTAATGACTTCTGCGACTTTATAAAAGTTTTGTAGCTCTTCCTGAGAAACATTGTTTTTAATAGTTTCATTGAAGGTGAGTACTTTTTCTCTGGAATAGGCTCTTTTTTCTCTACCAAATTCTGTAAGATGAATTAGCACACCTCGTCCGTCCTCAGGATTGGGTTTGCGACTAATCAATCCTTTTTCTTCCATCGTTTTTAGAGTACGCGATAAACTTGTAGCTTCCATTCCCATTTTAGGTCCAAGCGATGTAGAAGGTGTTCCATTTTCAGGGTCAATACTCAGTAAAGCAAAACCTGTTGCCATCGTTGTTCCAAACTGAGAAGCTTCTTCATTATACATTTTATTAACAGCTAACCAGGTGGTTCTCAAGATGTAGTCAATAGTTTTGTCTTTCATACTCTGAAATTTGAATTCCAAATATACTAAAAAATACTATGCATGCATAGTATTTTAAGAGAAAATTATGCATGCATAGTAAGTAGATTGTTCAATTTAAGAATTAAAAGAAAAAACGCCTCATGTAAACGAAGCGTCTATGATACGTATTTGTGATTTTATTTAGTCTAAATTTCTATTCAGCTTACCAATTAAAAGTCCGATAACTGCACCAGTAATAGCTGTAGTAATAATCGTAATAATAACATCAGTAACAAACATTCCGTAGGTTAAACCTTTTAGAAATGCCATGTTAAAGAGATTAGATATTAAACCCATAAAGATTCCAATAATAAAACCAGCTTTTGCACCATTTTTAGCGGTTGAAACTTTTGCCCATCTGCTGAAAATGTAGGAGATGAATAACCCAACTGTTAAACAACCAGATAAAATAGAAACCATAGTTTTGATAGAATCTTTAGGTTGCGTAAAAAAATCTTCAGGTAAAATACCATAAAACAACCAACCTAGCAGCCAGTTAATAATACCACCAACAAGACCTGCAATTAGAAAAGATTTAATATTCATTTTATAAAATGTATTAGTTAGTATGATAAATATACTTTTTTTTAACACATAACATAAATAATTCTCAATTTTAGTTACTTAAAATTATTGAAGATATAAAAACTTTAGTTCCGATATATTTTGTCGTAGAGGTCTTGATAAATTCCTTTAATAATTTCCCGTTTCATTTTCATAGTAGGCGTGAGATGTCCACTATCAATAGTCCATACATCAGGAGTGAGTTCAAATCGTTTAATTTGTTCCCATTTCCCGAAGTGTTTGTTGTACTTGTCAATTTCTTTTTGAATGCGGTTTATCACAATTTGAGAGTTAGCTATTTCCTTATCAGTTGTACCAACGCCATTTTGTTTATGTTCAATCCAGTCGCGTATAAAATCGAAGTTTGGTTGTATGATAGCTGCAGGCATTTTTTCACCTTCACCAACGACCATAATCTGTTCAATAAAAAGAGACTGTTTCATATCGTTTTCGAGTAGAGGTGGAATTACATATTTACCACCTGAAGTTTTGAACATTTCTTTTTTCCGACCTGTAATTTTAAGAAAACCATCCTTATCTATTTCGCCTTTGTCACCTGTATGAAAGTAATCTCCTGTCATCACACTTGCTGTCTTTTCAGGATCTTTATAATATCCCATCATGACATTAGGTCCTTTTATTAAAACTTCTCCATCGTCTGCAATTTTCACTTCTACATTTCTGATTGGTTTTCCAACAGTTCCTACCTTATACATATGGTCTCTATATAAACCAACAGATACTACAGGAGATGTTTCTGTTAAGCCATATCCTTCCATGACTTGCATTTGTGCTGCTCCAAAAATTCGTGCTAATCTTGGTTGTAGCGCTGCACTACCAGAAACCATAGTTCTCAATTCGCCACCAAGTGCTTCACGCCATTTACTAAAAATAAGTTTATTAGCTATTTTAAGCTGAAACTCATACCAGGCTCCATTTGCTTGGTAAGGTTCCCATCGCTCTCCTAGTCTTACAGCCCAAAAGAATAATCCTTTTTTTATACCAGATAGTTCTTCACCTTTAAGCATTATTTTATCGAATACTTTTTCGAGCAATCGAGGCACAACACTCATTAAATTGGGTTTAATTTCTTTTGCATTATCACCAATTTTATCAATGCCTTCAGCAAAGTAAATTGATGTTCCAGCATATTGATACACATAAATAAGGACACGTTCAAAAATATGGCAAATAGGTAAGAAGCTTAATATGCGATTTTCGCCTTTTACCAAAGGAACTCTAGATGAGCTATCTAAAGCATTACTCGTGATATTCCAATGGGAAAGCATAACGCCTTTCGGCTTTCCAGTAGTTCCAGACGTATATATAATTGTTGCTAAATCTTCAGGTTTTACGGCATCTTTTCTGGCTTCAACTTCAGGTTGGTTACTGTCGTCTTTACCTAATTCAAATAATTCTGAATAATGTTTGCAGCCTTCAATATGATTAAATGAGTAAACCTCTTTAATTTTAGTATTGGCTTGTACTTTTCTAACTTTTTCTAAAACTTCAATATCAGAAACAAAACAGTAAATGGATTCGCTATGATTTAAAACGTACTCGTAGTCTTCAGCACTAATTGTTGGATAAATTGGAATGTTTTGAGCTCCGAGCTGAAGGATTCCGATGTCCATGATATTCCATTCAGTTCTGTTTGTTGAGGAGATGACAGCAATTTTATCATTTTTTTTAACCCCTAATTTTAACAGCGCTCTACTTATAGCGTTTGCTTTATTGAGGTAATCCTGAGTAGATGTTGGTATCCATTTTCCATCATATTTTGTCACCAAAGCAGAGGCATTGGGTTTGTTTTCTAACTGATAATATGGAAAATCAAAAAGGCGTGTAACTTCTGTCATTACTATTTTTTTATGTACATGCAAAATAGTTAATAAATCAAGATATCACAAATGTATATTATATGTGTGTTATTTCTTTTTGAGAGTAGGCACATAAAAAAGAAGCTATAAAAACATAGCTTCTCATTTAAATTTATCTAACTATAACTAATACTAACTAAAAAACTTAAATATAACCCTATAATTAAATTGATCTTAATATAGCAGATAAGTAGAATATAAACATAAGAACAAATCCTGAAGATGTATTGTAAAAAAACGAAAAAATTATTTGTTGAGATATTCGTTTAATAGTAGATTATTGTTTTTGAAGTAGGTTTTTGGAGATTGACGCATAAATAGTTTAAAGTCTTTTGTAAAATGCGACCTGTCATAATAATTGTACATAAGTATTAAATCATTTAAATCAATCTCATGACTTTCATGCTTTCTCATTAGTTTTAAAAACCTGTAGAGACGTATGTATTTTCCAGGTGTTAAACCAACAATTTTCTTAAACTGATTTTCCAACGTTTTTTGTGAAATGTTTATTTGATCGAGTATCTCTTGAATATTTAAAAGTCCGTCTTTACCTTTTATAATCTCAATAGCCTCATCAACTTCATC
>JAAEZI010000068.1:5625-8910 GCA_018222915.1 Algicola sp.
TTACTATACAGTTGATGTTTTGAAATACTTCATTGAGATGTTTAACAATAGTTTCAGGAGCGTCAGATTCTTTTATTATCGAATTTAAAATATCATATAAGGTTTTATTGTATTGTGATAACTGAAGGTGTCTATTATGAAGTTCTGAAATATCTGTATTAAAAATTTTGAAAAAAGCTGTTGGATGAAAACTAATCCCAAAAGAATGTGATGTTGTTAACGATTGAAACTGATACGATCTGAAGAATTGTCCACTAATAACAATATTTGTTAAAGGGGTTTCTATTTTATTAGCGATGGTTCTTTGTTCACCATAGAATACAAATGTGATGTGTGTATTTCCTATCGGAAGTACAGTAGATTCAAATGGTACACTCTTGTCGCTAAATTTTAGTTCATAGTATTCTTCTATGATATGAGAAACTGGAGTGTGATCGAAATAGTTAAGAGTCATAAATAACATGCTATTTGTAGGTAAAATAACATATTATTTTTTTATTAGTAATACTTTTTTGGTAGAAACTAATTTTTCTCAATCCATTTTCTCGCATTTACAAACGCTTCCAGCCAAGGCGATACATCATCTTTTCTTTGTGCCGGATAGTTTGCCCAATTCCATTGAAACGTCGAACGCTCAATATGTGGCATGGTTACCAAATGACGACCAGTTTTATCACACATCATCGCTGTATTGTAATCAGATCCATTTGGATTTGCAGGATATTCAGCATACCCATACTTAGCTACAATATCGTATTTGCTTTCCTTATTAGGTAAACTAAATTTACCTTCACCATGAGAAATCCAGACACCTAATGTGCTTCCAGCTAAACTTGATAGCATTACCGAATTATTTTCCTGAATTGTAACAGAAGTAAAACTACTTTCATGCTTATGTGAGTCGTTATGCACCAGTTTACCGTGTACATTATGTTCTGGATTGATGAGGTCTAGTTCCATCCACAACTGACAACCATTACAAATACCAACAGATAATGTGTCTTCTCGTTCAAAGAAATTTTTAATGGCTCTATTAGCGTTTTCATTGTATTTAATTGCTCCAGCCCAACCTTTTGCAGATCCTAAAACATCACTGTTTGAAAAGCCACCAACAGCTCCAAGAAAGGTAATGTCTTCCAGAGTTTCACGACCAGAAATTAAATCGGTCATATGAACATCTTTAACATCAAATCCTGCTAAGTACAAGGCATTTGCCATTTCACGTTCAGAATTACTTCCTTTTTCACGTAAAATAGCAGCTTTAGGTCTTGAGTTATTATTGTGAATCTCAGGGCGTTTTCCTGTAAAATGTTTTGGAAACTTATACGTTAAGGGTTGAATGGCATAATTTTCATATCGTGCTTTTGCTAAACCATTTGCAGTTTGTTTCTGGTCGAGTAGGAATGAAGTTTTATACCACATATCTCTTAAACGAGAGATGGTCATTGTGAATACTTCGCTATTATTTATAATGCTTAACACATCATTTGAAGTCACATGTCCTATGTTGTAAAATTCAATATGAGCTTCAGAAAGAATTGTTTCTACGGAGTTGTCTTTAGACTGAAACACCAGACCTGAATTTTCAGCAAAAAGCATTTTAAAAGAATCCTTTTCACCTAAAGCTGAAAGGTCTAATTCTGCACCTAAGTTGTTTTCAGCAAAACAAAGTTCTAGTAAGGTTGTGATTAAACCACCTGAAGCTACATCATGACCAGCAACAATTTTGTCCTCTTTTATGAGGTTCTGAATCGTATTGAATACCGTTTTAACATATGACGCACTTTGAACATTAGGAACCTCATTTCCGATGGTATTTAAAATCTGAGCGAAAGAACTTCCTCCCAGTTTAAATTCATCTTGAGAAAGGTTGATATAGTAAATGTTTCCAGCGTTTTTTTGAAGTACAGGTTCTACAACTTTGGTAATATCATTACAATTTGCTGCCGCTGAAATAATCATTGTTCCGGGAGCAATGACTTCACCATCCGGATATTTTTGTTTCATGGATAAGGAATCCTTTCCAGTTGGAACATTGATGCCTAAATCGATAGCAAATTCTGAAATCGCCTGAACAGCTTCATACAAACGAGCGTCTTCACCTTCATTTTTGCATGGCCACATCCAGTTGGCAGACAATGAAACGGATTTTAAATTCTCTTTCAGAGGAGCCCAAATGATGTTCGTTAATGCTTCAGTGATACTGTTTCTACTTCCAGCCTGTGGATTTACTAATCCTGAAATAGGAGAATGACCAATTGAAGTCGCGATACCTTCTTTTCCTTTGTAGTCTAAAGCCATGACACCAACATTGTTGAGTGGTAATTGCAAGGCTCCAACACATTGTTGCTTGGCAACTTTTCCACCAACACAACGATCTACTTTATTTGTCAGCCAGTCTTTACAAGCCACAGCTTCAAGTTGTAAAAGCTGGTCTAAATACTCATAAAAATTATCTGAATTGTAAGTAATCTTACCATAATCTCTGTTAACTGTTTGGTCAGTCATTACGGTTTTTGGCGAACTTCCAAACATATCACCTAAAGCTAAATCCATTGGCTTATGACCACTGGTTTTAGATTCGAACGTAAATCGGTAGTTACCCGTAACTTCACCAACATCGTAAATTGGAGAACGTTCTCTATCTGCTATATCGTGTAAGATTTGCAAGTGCTTTTCCGCAATCACTAATCCCATTCGTTCCTGAGATTCGTTACCTATAATTTCTTTATCGGAAAGCGTAGGATCACCAACTGGTAATTTATCCAGATCTATATGTCCACCAGTATCTTCAACGAGCTCGCTCAAACAATTTAGATGTCCACCAGCACCATGATCATGAATAGAAACAATATGATTTTCATCACTTTCAACCATACCTCGAACAGCATTTGCGGCACGTTTTTGCATTTCAGGGTTAGAACGTTGTACAGCATTGAGTTCAATACCAGAAGCAAATTCGCCAGTATCAGCAGAAGATACAGCAGCTCCACCCATTCCTATACGATAGTTTTCGCCACCTAAAATCACCACTTTATCTCCAGGTTTAGGGATGTCTTTAAGTGCCTGATCTGCTTTACCGTATCCAATACCTCCAGCTTGCATGATGACTTTGTCGTAGCCTAGTTTGCGAGGTTTAGAGTTGTTGACTGCACTCAGGGTGACATTATTACTTTCATCGTGCTCAAAAGTTAAAACAGAACCACAGATTAGCGGTTGCCCAAATTTGTTTCCAAAATCTGAGGCACCATTAGATGCTTTGATTAAAATATCAATTGGTGTTTG
>JAAEZI010000094.1 GCA_018222915.1 Algicola sp.
ACATGAGTGCCGCCATCTTTAAAGCACGCTAGTTCTTGCTCAGGAAAGTGGTTCTGGTCTATCCATTTTTGGGACCAGTAGGCTATGTAGAATTTCTTCATTTTTTTGCTCCTAGCCGATCATTGATACGATATAAAACTAGGTTAATATTTTGGGATGACCAAAGTATTTTCGAGAAACCGTGCTTTAGGATGTTGGTTGTTGCTAAAAATACAACTCATATCAGCTTATACGACCTTAGCAAACGAGATGCTGTCTTCAAGTCAGTGGCTATTTGACCTTTAGAGCCAGACACCATGAGGCTACATGCCAACTCGTGAAATAATTGATAAGACCTAACTCGCCTTCGCCCCAACGCTGCGTTTCTAGCCACCCAATGTTACCCCCAAAGACACAACGTCACCTCCTTGAACAAGATGATCTTCTAAAGCGGGTTACAAACGATAATTTTGTGAAGTACTAAAGTGTATTTTCCCTTTCTTGTTTCTAAACCAAATAATAACCCATCATTCCCTTGAAAAAGGGAATCTCATACAACGCGCTGTGAACTCAACTTACGTGACTTAGCTTTTGTTTTCAGTTAACTATGTGCTTTAGGAGATCCTCACTTTCGCGTGAGGATGACGGCTATCTGAGATGGGTTAAAAACAAAGGAAACTAGGTTGCTTTTGTCCAACACCGAGCTTGCTGCTATGGCCAGATCAGATTTGCGCCGAATCTTGCTTGGACCGCCGCCTTTTTAGGTTGATCGAGCCATACTTCACCATACGGCTCGTATCGCTGTATAAAAAACAACCAAAGCTACCCTTGTACGTGAATAAATCACCTATAATAAACAGGTAAAGATGTATGCTCTTACATAACCATACGTCGCATGACGCTTGCGATAAAAAAGCGTGGTAATTAGGGGTTACTGTAGAACTTTGGATATGAAAGCAAGAAGTCATACTGACTATTAATTTCTAGTTATATTAGAAGGTTAAATAGCGTTTCCCCTATGCTAAGGCAACACTTAGTGACTAATTGTAAACTCCGTACAATTTACTCTAGTCGATTAAGCGCTTCCTACCTCATTCAATTTTGCATAGGTCAAATTCCTTGCCTAAAGCAGGAGGGCATTCTCATGCTCCCAAGTAACAATTCTTCAGGAAACCCCTGGGGCGGAGGACAACAAGATCCCCCACTATTAAATAAAGCTTTTCATACTATTCTTCAGTACTTCAAGAAAATTCTTATAGGTGGCGGACCTTCAAGATTTTCTGCTCCAATAATTATTTTATTTTTAGCCCTTATTTTGTGGTCAACATTTTATACAGTTCCAAGTGACTCTGTCGCTGTCATACAACGCTTTGGCAAGTATGTCAATGATGTTCCTGCGGGGCTTCACATCAAGATCCCACTTGGTATTGACACGGTAAAAATAGTGCCCGTTAAGCGGCAGCTAAAACAAGAGTTTGGTTTTACGACGCCAGGAGCTAATGATCCTAATCAAAGTCCAAGAGTGAACGATCGTCGCCAAGAGACACAAATGGTCACCGGTGATTTAAATGCCGCCCTTGTGGAGTGGGTAGTTCAATATCGAATTTCTGAACCCA
>JAAEZI010000008.1 GCA_018222915.1 Algicola sp.
AAAACTGATAGTATTGCCAGACTTAGTAATAGTTTTTTCATCTTTTTGAATTTTATTTTTCCAAAGGTTATTAGCTTATAATTTTGTGTCTTTATCAGTTTGTGGGTCATAAGATGTTCCTGAATGTCCACGTAAGCGTTCAAATTGTTTATAAGCACGCTCAACTTTGTCTTTAGGCGCTTGTTCAAATTCTTGGTTGGTGACGTCATACTGTTTTTGCAACGCCATCAAATCTGCTCTCAATTGTGTTTCAATTTCATCATACTCAGGATTATCGATTTGATTATGGATTTCCTTCGGGTCTTCCTCTAAATCATACAACTCCCATGCATCAATATCATCATAAAAATGCATCAATTTATAGCGCTTGGTTCTGATACCATAATGCTTTTTTACCATATGAAATGCGGGATAGTCATAGTAATGATAATAGACAGCATCCCTAAAATTTTCGTTCTTCTTAGAAGTACTTTCTAGTAATGGTCGTAATGATTTCCCTTGCATATCTTGAGGTATTTCTACCTGAGCATAATCCAAAAACGTTTCGGCAAAATCGAGGTTTTGGGTTAAATCTTCAATCTCGGTTCCTGGTTTTATGGCGTGCGGATATTTCACCAACAACGGCATGGCTAAAGATTCCTCGTACATATAACGTTTATCAAACCAGCCCTTTTCACCTAAATAAAATCCTTGATCTGTCGTATACACTACTATCGTATTTTCAGCTAAACCATTGGCTTCTAAATAATCTAAAACTCTACCAACACCTTCATCTACCGAAACAATAGTCGCCAAATACTCTTGAAGATATCGTTGTCCTTTCCATTCTGCTAGAGCTTTCCCTGACAAATTCGCCTCATGAAATGCATCATTTTTAGCTTGATAAGCTGCATCCCAAGCCGCACGTTGTTCTGGTGTCATTCGCTCAAAATCCGTTTTCCAAGGGTTCCAAGCTAATTCCGGACTTCCTTTCTCTTTCGTCATTTTTAGATCATGTCCTTCATACATGTCTTTGTAAATGGTTTGTAATTGCTCTTTAGACCCTAAAGAACCATCGTGATTTGTAAAGTAAGTATCCGGTAAGGGGAAATTAATAGAATCAAATCTATTGGCATGACGCAATGCTGGCATCCAATTTCTGTGAGGTGCTTTATGCTGTAACATGAGCATAAACGGCTTATCAGAATCTTTGACACTTTTGAGATAGGAAAGCCCTTCTTCTGTAATGATATCGGTAGCATATCCTTCAATTCTAGTGGTATCAGCACTCTTAGTCTCAGGATTTAAAGAAATAAAATCTGGATTATAATAATTCCCTTGATCTTGCAAAATATTCCAATAATCAAAGCCTTCTGGGTTACCATGCAAATGCCATTTTCCAATCATAGCCGTTTGATAACCTGCTTTTTGGAGTAGCTTCGGAAAGGTTTGCTGACTGCCATCAAAACGATTACCATTCATTCGAAAGCCATTGACATGACTAAATTTCCCTGTTAATACAACCGCTCGACTAGGACCGCAAATAGAGTTGGTACAAAAGTTATTTTTGAACAAAGCACCTTCCTTGGCAATCCGGTCGATATTTGGTGTTGGCGCTAGTTGGCTGATAGGATGACCATAAGCACTAATCGCTTGCTCTGCGTGGTCATCGGCCATGATGTAAATGATATTAGGACGTTTTGTGACGGTTGCCATTTCTGATGGCTTTATTTCCTGTTTACATGACAGGAGTACTAAAAGACTTAACCATATAACTATAAAATACCTCATTACTTTTTCGTTTTTATTATTCTTGTTTGAATGACCTCATCATGAAGCACCGTTCGATCAAAAAACTGAAACACTTTATCCAAGTCCGAAAAAGGAATGGCTGAAATTTCATGTCTGGCTTCCTTTACAATATTGAAATAAAAAGCAGTTTCATAAGCCTCTAACTTTTGAGCAATGATCTCTGATCCATCCAAGAATATAAAGCCATCTCTTGTAGGCTCACAATAATGATGTGGTGCATTCCCAAATGGCACTAGTTGATCTTTAGTTCCGTGGTAAAGAACAGAAGGCACTGCGTTTTCCTCTGAAATATAACTCGCATCCACTACTGCACCTGCGCATGAGAATACTCCAGCAAACGAGACATCCTTATAGTCTTCTGCATTGCTTACAAAATACTCGCGTAAAAATACGGCATTCAATATGCCTTCAGCACCTGCACTGCTTCCGCCAGCAATAATCTTAGCGGTATCAATCTGAAGTGATTCAGCATTCTCTACGATATATTTAGCAGCATCCATATAATCTATGGCGGCTTGTTTAAAAGTCTCTAGTTTTTCATCTTTGGTGCAATCACAACCAAACCCTGTCTTTGTTCCTTTTCGCAATAATCTATAAGATATAGATATCCCAATATAATTCTGTTCTTTCGCTACATACTGAACTAATTTTTCATCATCTATATAATCCCTGCTTCCGACTGAAAAACCTCCGCCATGCATCCACAATAACACTGGTAGTCTTTCAGCATTCTTAAGTTTTTTGGGCGTATAGACATCTAACTTCAAGGTGTCATTTCCTTTTATAGCATAGGTGTAGGTTGCTTTTTCCTGTGACCATAAAAAGGAAGTCATCATAAACGTTATCACTATTAAAATTCGTTTCATCTAATTTATTTTTTCTATTAAAATACCACTCAATACTGGCTGTCCTACAATTGGATTTAAGGATATCGTGAGTCCTTCGTCATCGTTAACTCGTATATTTGACGTAAGTGTGACGCCATACTTTTCTGGATATGCTCTTGCCAAATTGAATTGTTCTTCAACGATGCTATCGTTCAGTAGCACATTAAAAATACGTTGCGTTTTGGTATGGTCTACTTCAACTTTCGATAAATTATAAATATTTTCAGTGGGTTTTATTTTTGGTTCCACAAAGAACAATGACGCCTTATAATAGCCAGTTGGTAGATCTACCTTATAACGAGTCACGCCTTCTAACATGGTTTGAAACAACGGTTCCGAAGTTGTATTTTTAATATTATGCGGAATTCCTTGATTTTTGGTTTTAGTCATTCCAAAAGGTGTTCCGTTTTCATAACCAAACCATCCCTTTTCATAAGCTTGATCTGGAACAAAAGTGGTTTGACGTTCTAAATCTTTAAAATAAAAATGAGCACCCACATTAATACCCAATTGCTTGAAGTCTTTAAAATGTAATTGCTCCAATCTTGAAATCTCTAGACTTTTTTCAACGGAATAAACGTCACTTTCAACATGTAAGATATTCTTACCATTCACAAAAGGAACATCTACTTCTGATACGCCATTGTTGAACACTACTTTTTCTAATAACTGTCCGTTAAGGAAGACCTGCGCTTCATTTAAATTAGATATCATTTTAACAGGGAAACTATCGTTTCCTAATAAAGTCATACCATTTAAATGATTTACTGCGAGGTGTATAAATTTCTCATCTTTTACTAAAACCGATTTGTACCAATAATAGATATCTTTGGGTGTGCGATCATAGCGAACCAATCCTTTTTGATTGACATGCGGAATCGCATCACCACGAAATTCAGAACCAAAATCGGCAAAGTTCCAAGCGGTCATACCAGTCATAAATGGTCGATCTGTAATCTGTTGATAATACGATTGATGTAATTTGAACTGATAATCCGTTGAAAAATCAAAATTTTTCGGAGTTCTGGTAAAAATTCGAACATCTGCTCCTGGACCATATTCCGACAACAATAAAGATCTCTTTGGAAAACGTTTATGTTGATCGTCTAGAAATGTTCCTAAATCTGAAATTTCAGCATCATACCAACCAAAATAAAGGTTCCAACCGAGTAGCATTGGAAGATCTGCAATACCCGTTTCATTATAAACCTCATTTAAATGACAAGCCATGACTGTGATATGGTTAGGTGCTAATTGCCGAGTTACATCCTCTAATTGGTTCGCTAGTTCTAATGTAGAAGCTTTTAATTTGGCCTTAGATGCTTCAGAAGACTTGCCAAATGCCATCCTTAGGAAAATCTCGTTCATATAGCCAAACATGATTACAGAAGGATAATTATAATATTGTTTGATATGCTCTTTTTGCATGGTCATACAGGTTTCAAAAAAAGCCTCAGAGTCTGTTACCTTATTTACGATTGGAATCTCAGTCCATACGATAATACCAAGTTTATCACACAAATCATAAAGTTCTCGAGCATGCGGATAATGAGCGAATCTTATAATATTGGCACCCATATTCTTAATGAGTTCCATATCCTTTTCTTGAAGTGTAGTTGGTACAGCGTTAGCATAACCTTGAAAGTCTTGATGTCTATTAACACCTATTAATTTGATAGATTTTCCATTTAAAAAGAAGCCTTTTTCAGGATCAACAGAAGCCCAACGGAATCCAATATTGGTTGATTTCACATCTAAAACATGTCCGTCTTCTGTGGTAAGTGTTAATTCTAATTGGTACAAATTTGGTGTTTCTGGAGACCAAAGTTTCGGATTTTCAATTTGCGGTAATTTTACTTTGAAAGTGGTTGTTTCCTCAGCAGGCAATTCAAGAGTTTCTGTTCTCGATGTAACAACATCTCCTTTGTGATCTAATAAGACGAGGTTTAAATTTGTTGGAGTATGGACTAATGCTACATTTTTCAAAATAGCATCCACTTCAATGCTCGCGCTTTTATCAGATACTTCCAGATAATTGACATAGAAACCTTCAGAAGCATCATCATCCAAGCTAAAATGCTGTTTTGGTAAAGCTATTAATTCGACATCGCGATATATCCCACCATAGAAGGTGAAATCGGCATCCAATGGCGGAATATCTAGATTATGAGAATTATCTACCGTCACTTCAATCAAATTGTAACTACCAAATTTCAAAAAGTTGGTAACCTCAAAATTAAATGCGGTATAGCCACCTTTATGATTACCTACTATCTGTCCGTTAACACGAACTGTCGCTTCTTGATTGACTGCATTGAATTTTAGATAATGCACATGATTTTTCTGCTCATCCTGAATGAAAATTATTTTTTTGTAGTACCCTAAGCCACGACGATAACCCGGTTGATCATCAAATGCATCCGTCTTATTCCAAGTATGAGGAATATTTACGGACTCCCAAGTATTTGTATCTTCGGAATATTGCCAACCAGAATTAATGGTTTTTTGCTGTGCGAAAATTTGAAGAGAAAAAGCCACACAGACAAACAAGGAAAGACCAATCAATTTATTCATCACGTGTGGCATAGTTAGCTATTAATCTTTTAAGGTAAAGGTGTTTTCAAACTTAAAATCAGAACTTGGTGTAATGGCTATCTCAAAAACACCTGGTTCAACACCATATATCATTTTATGATTATAGAATTTTAAATCGGCAGCAGAAATCGTAAAGACAACGTCCTTAGTTTCGCCCTTTTTCAAAAATATTTTCTGAAACCCTTTTAATTCTTTCACAGGTCTAGTAACACTAGCCACTTTATCGTGAATGTACAATTGTACAACTTCATAGCCATCGTAATTACCCGAATTAGTAACATTGACAGAAGCGGTTAACGTTTCTGAAAAACCGATACTTTCTGAAGATAATTCTAAATCTGAATACTCAAAACTGGTATAACTCAAACCGTGACCAAAATAAAACAATGGTGTGTTCGGTACATCAATATAGTTACTTTTATAATCTTCCTTTGGATTGGATTCAGGAATGGGCCTTCCCGTATTCTTCATGTTGTAATAAATAGGTACTTGACCTACATTTCGAGGAAAAGTCACGGTTAATTTCCCTGATGGATTATAAGCTCCAAATAACACATCAGCCGTTCCTGCACCTCCCATAGTCCCTGGAAACCAGACTTCGAGTATAGCATCCACTAAAGCAACTTCAGAAGAAAGGTTTAAAGGGCGACCATTCATTAAAACTAGAGTGATTTTTTTATTAGGGTTTGCCTCCCGTATTTTAGCAATTAATTCAGGTTGCACACCAGGAATTTTTAAACTGGTTCTTGAAGCAGCTTCACCACTCATGTGGTGTCCTTCACCCATCACCAATACAATTGCGTCTGCTTTTTTTGAGACAGAAATAGCTTCAGCAAATTCAGAATCGCCAGTATCAAGAATATCACAGCCTTTTGCATACAATATTTGTTCAGGTTTCAAATATTCTGAAATACCTTCAAAAACGCTCACCGCTTTTCCATTTCGATCGCCTTTAGCAGCCCAATTACCTATGATGTCATATTCATCTTTCACCAATGGCCCAATAAATGCAATGCTTTTCGTATTTTTTGACAGAGGTAATGCTTGTTGCTTATTTTGTAGCAGTACCGAGGAGGCTGCCGCTAGTTCTCTTGCTTTTTGTAAAAATTCAGGTTTGTATTTAGTAGTGTTTTCACGTTCCTTATTAATATAGCGATAGGGATCATCAAATAATCCTAACTTAAATTTGGCTAATAATATACGTCGGCAAGCATCGTTTATGTAGGCTTCAGAGACCTTTTCTTCTTCAACTAATTGTTCAAGGTGCAATCGATAGACATGACCCATCATATCCATATCCACACCTGCATTTATCCCTAATCTGGCTGCATCAATACTATCCTTAGCAAAGCCGTGTGGTATCATTTCATTGATTGAGGTATAATCGGAAACAACAAAGCCTTCAAAACCCCATTCTCCTCTTAGGATATCACGAAGGGTAAATTGATTGCCTGATGTAGGTATACCATTAAGTTCATTGAAAGCCGACATAAAGGTTTCAACACCTGCATCAACCGTCGCTTTAAATGGAGGCAAATAGACATTTCGCAATTCACCTTCACCCATATTGACTGTATGATAGTCACGTCCGGCTTGAGGCGCTCCGTAAGCGACATAATGTTTCGCACAAGCCAATATGGTATTTGGTTGTGATAAGTCTTCACCTTGGAAACCTTTAACATAGGCTTTAGCGATCTCACTTCCTAAATACACATCCTCACCAGCACCTTCGGAAATTCGTCCCCAACGTGGTTCTCTTGAAATATCCACCATAGGAGCAAACTTCCAATGAATGCCTTCTGCGGAGGCTTCTTCAGCAGCAATACGAGCGCTTTCCTCAATCATTTTCAAATCCCAACTAGCCGATAACCCTAGGTTAATGGGGAAAATGGTTCGGTGGCCGTGAATCACATCATAACCAAACAATAATGGAATTCCTAAACGTGACTCTTCCATAGCCAGTTTTTGTAAATCGCGAGTGCCTTTAACCGACATCGCATTTAACATAGCACCCATATGGCCTTCACGGATATATTTATCGTTATCTGTACCAATAATAGGACCTGTTTGATCCCAATGACCACTATACATCACTGTTTGCCCTATTTTTTCTTGAAGGGTCATAAGGTTCATTAGAGAATCTACCTTGGCTTCATAGTTTTGTGCAAAGCCAGATACTGTGACTAAAGCAAAACTGATATAAAAAAATACTGATCTAGTTTTCACGTCACTAATTATTATTTGCTCAATTTAAACTCCTTAGTCAATGGCGCATTAGAATCTGATCCTACAAACACTTGAAATGTTCCTGGTTCAGCAACAAAATCTAGGCTTGAATTATAAAACTTTAAATCTTCAGTTGTCAATTTGAAATCAATGGTTTTTGTTTCTCCTTTTTTGATGTCAACTTTTTGAAATCCCTTAAGTTCACGCACAGGTCTCGTAACCGAGCCCACTAGGTCTCTTATATATAATTGCACGACTTCTTTCCCATCATAGTTTCCAGAGTTCGTGACATCCACAGACACCTTAATTTCGCCATCCATGTTCATATTAGTAGTGCTCAATGTAAGATTACTATAGTCAAAAGTCGTATAGCTCAAGCCATAGCCAAATGGGTATAGAGGCTCGTTCCTGACATCTAAATAGTTACTTTTAAATTTTTCAAATTTCCCTTCAGAATTACCAATGGGTCGCCCTGTATTTTTATGATTATAGAAGATTGGAACTTGTCCGACATTTCTAGGAAATGTGGCCGTTAATTTTCCTGATGGGTTGACATCTCCAAACAGGACATCTGAAATGGCTAAACCTGCTTCACTCCCTGGGAACCAAACATTTAAAATCGCTGGCACGTTTTCGTTTTCTTCAACCAACACTAAGGGTCTACCAGTAAATAACACTAAAACTACAGGCTTGCCTGTTTTGAGCAAGGCATTTAATAAATCCTTTTGAACTTGAGGAATGCCAAGGTCTGTACGACTACTACTTTCTCCACTGAATTCTGCAGACTCTCCAATAGCCGCTAAAATGACATCGGATTTTTTCGCAATCGCTAAAGCCTCATCCAATAGTTGTTGGTCGCTTCTACCATCGCGTGGAATATCTTTACCAAACATGGTCGCACGTTTTTCCAATTCTAAATCATAATCCAAATTACTCCCTTTGGCATATAATATATTAGCTTTTTCACCAACTACTTGCTTTAAGCCATCCAAGAAGGAATTCGACTTTTCTTGATCTGTCGCCACACTCCAAGTACCAGCCATATTCACACTTGTGTTCGCTAAAGGACCTACTAAAGCAATAGTTCCTGATTTTTTTAGTGGTAACAACTGTTCTTCATTTTTTAACAAAACCATAGATTCAGCAGCTACTTTTCGAGCGAATGCTTTATGTTCTGGTGTAAATACCTCAGATTCTGCTCTATTTTCATCACAATATCGATAAGGATCTTCAAAAAGACCCAATTGATATTTCGCAGTTAAAATGCGTTTCACAGCGGTATCAATAGCATCCATAGTAATGGTACCATCCTCCAGAGATTTTTTCAAGGTGGTTAAAAGTCCTTCACCAACCATATCCATATCCACACCAGCATTTAATGCCATGGCAGATACTTGCTGAAGATCACCCATACCATGAGCCATCATTTCATTAATGCCCGTATAATCGGTAACAACAAAGCCATCAAAGCCCCAATCTTCTCTCAGAAGATCTGTTAGCAACCATTTGTTTCCAGTAGCTGGAATACCATCAATTTCATTGAACGATGCCATGACTGATCCGACGCCTTCATCCACGGCTGCTTTATAAGGCGCTAAATATTCGTTATACATTCGGATACGACTCATATCTACCGTATTGTAGTCTCTACCTGCTTCTGGAGCTCCATAAAGTGCAAAATGCTTTACACAAGACATCAAAGTGTTATTTGCTGATAAGTCATCTTGCTGATAACCTCTTACCATGGCTCTTGATATTTGACTTCCGAGATAAGGATCTTCACCATTGCCTTCAGAGACACGACCCCAACGTGGATCTCTTGAAATATCGACCATTGGAGAAAAGGTCCAGTTAATCCCATCAGCACTAGCTTCAATTGCAGCTATGCGCGCTGTTTTTTCAATCATCTCCATATCCCATGAAGACGACAATCCTAAGGGAATCGGAAAGGTGGATTTATAACCGTGAATCACATCCATACCAAAAATCAATGGAATTCCTAACCGACTTTTTTCAACGGCTATCTTTTGAACAGCTTTTATTTTAGCCACTGTTTTAATATTGAAAAGCCCTCCAACTTTCCCTTCTTCAATCTTTTTTGCAATATCAGAACTTTGTGCTTGTCCTGTCGTAATATCTCCTGATGAAGGTAAATTGAGTTGCCCTAATTTTTCCTCCAATGTCATTAAGTCTAAAATGGAATCTACTTGTTTCGCATAGGAATTTGAAGTTGATGATTTAGACGTTTTTTTAGTTTCCGAAACAGACATCTCTTCTTTTTAGTCAGAATTGCAAGACATCATGATTAGCGTAACAACTATTAATATTGGTATGGTTAGTTTTCTCATTTTAAATGTTATTTTGATTTTGAAAATAGCCAAGTTAGTAATTCAGGTTCAGCGAATGTTGAATCCCAACTATTGTGGTTATCATCTGCGTATATCGTGAAATTTGGTTTACCACCTGCCTTTAAATATGCACTGATCATATCAACTGATAATTGTGGATCAACAACATTATCCTTGGCACCGTGGAACACCCATAAGTCTGTGTTGGCAGCATAGCTTTTGACAGTTTCAGGATTGCCTCCGCCACAAATGGCAAATGCTGCAGCAAAGGTGGTTGGCTTTCTGTATAATATTTCAAACGTTCCCATACCACCCATGGAAAGCCCACCTACAAAAACCTTATTAGTATCTACATATGGCTGGTTCAAATAATCATCAACAAGTTGCATTACTAAACTCAAAGCAGTTGTTGGAGGATCATTTAGTGGAAATTTCAAAGAAATGGGATAGGAACTTCTATCGACAGTGGCATTCGACCAATAATCATTTTTAGGACATTGCGGAAAAACAACGATTGCTGGGAAAGCTCCCCTATTCATATCATCCAAAAATAGCTTGCTTCCATGCACTAATTGTGATTGATTATCACTACCTCTTTCTCCGGCACCGTGCAAAAACAAGACCAGTGGATACGTTTTTGATTTGTCAAAATTCTTCGGAAGTAGAAGACGATAGTTTAATGTGTCTGATTGTACAATCAATTGTTCTTTGGAAAAAGAATCAGACTGCGCTTGTGAACCTAAGGTAAAACCAAAAATTAACAGTAGCATCCATACGTTACATTTCATAACCAATAATTTTTTAATAATTAAATCCGAGAGCATTCAATCCATTTTGAACATCCTCATTTTGCATAAATAGATCCCACAAGAGACCGCTTCTATAATTTTCAATCATGATAATTTGTGGTCCTTGATCGATAGCTAAATAGGCTTCTGCCACCCAATAATCGTACTTAGGACTAAACGCATCATAAAATCCGGCAGGACCCAATAAAATATCATTCTTACTATAGAAAAAGTGCATCGCTGCTAACGACTTCTGTGGTGTATATGGTATCGAACTAATGGCTGCTGTAGGCGAAATAACTCCAATATCTTCTCCTGGCTTATGCGCCATATATCCAATGGAGCCATCTTCATTTCGAGAATAGCTTGCTGTTAATCCCCAACAGTCGGTATCATATCGGAAATGATTTAAAGGATTATCAACACAATAGTCATAATTGATTTCTGTATGGTTTTTATTCAAGGTCCAATAATTGGCATACTGATCACTGAGATTAGTAGGATCTAAACCCAAATACGAATAGTGTGCCCAAAACAAAGGTCCTGTACCTGAACCTGCATGATCCAAAATTATAGGTGTATTATATTGGGTTTCAGCCGTTACAATATTTCCATTACTTGCCCACCCTTGATGATAGGCGTCTGTTGGAATGGCGTGATCAGGCGATGCTGCGCCTAAAATAAATGCTATCAAGGTTTCATTATAACCTTTCAGTTCCAAATTAATCGCAAACCCATTGTTAGGACTCCAATGCCCGAATAGTTTATTTTGATTTTGTGTATACCAATCCCACTCTACACCTTTCCAAAGAAGGTCTGCTTGTTCGGCTAAATCCATTTCTTCTTGTGAGCCATTATCAAAATATTCCTTCACACAAATAAGGCCTTGTGCAAAAAAAGCAGTTTCAACAAGATCACCACCATTATCTTGAGGACTGAAAGGTATCACATTACCAGTTCCACCATCTATCCAATGAGACCAAGCACCATGAAAGCGATCAGCATTCTCAAAAAAATCAAGTATGGTTTGTAGTCTTTGCACGCCTTCTGCTCTAGTGATATACCCTCTTTCGATACCAACGAGTATAGCCATTAGACCAAACCCACTACCTCCAGTAGTTACCACATTTGAATTTAGTGACGGATTGTTAGGGTGATAACGTTCTTTAGCCGCTCCAGAATTAGTTTCAGCGTAGTCCCAAAAATACCGAAAGGTACGTTCTTGAGTTAAATCCATAATTTCTGTATCCGTTAATGGATCAACAACTACAGGGTCATCATCACCATTGGGATTATAGGGTTCTTGATAGCCTGGCCCATTATCCGAACCACAGTTCACTATAAGGAGACAAAGGATTAATCCTAAACATATATTTTTCATAGTAATTTTATTTTTTTACGTCAAAACCCAATTTATCCAATCCGGTTTTCACATGGTCATTTTTCATAAACAGATCCCATAGTAGTCCTGTTCTGTAGTTTTCAATCATCACGGGAATTGGCCCTTGATCAATAGCCAAGTATCTTGGTACATACCAATTATCTTCTAAGCTAAAAGCATCATAAGGTCCATATTTACCAATCAGTGAGTCTTGTTTCGTATAAAGGTAATGCAACATCTTCATACTTTCTTCTGGTGTATAAGGGAAAGAGGACAAGGCCGCGGTTGGTGATATCACACCTAAATCTGCACCAGGTCTATGACCAGAATAACCCTTTATAGAATAACTAGAGGTAAGTCCCCAAAGACTATCGCCATAACCTTTAAAATTTTTCGGATTATCAATGGCATATCGATGATGAATCCGTGCATGATTCTTCGTCAAATTCCAATAGTCTGCATACTGATCGGTGAGACCATTCGGATTTAGTCCGAGGTAAGAATAATGTGCCCAGAACAGTGGTCCGATTGGAGCGTCACTATGTTCGTAATAATTTAGTACTAACGGCAGATCATAAAACGACTCCTTTGAAACAATATCGCCATCTCCAGCCCAACCTTTTTCGTAAACGTCTTTATCTATTGGATATGTTGGTGATGCTGCTGCCAGCACGTACATTATCAAACATTCGTTATAGCCTCCAACAGGAAAATCCATCTCCCATTCGTATTCAGGAGACCAATGCCAATATAAGACATCCTCATTGTTTTTTGTATACCAACTCCACTCTACCTCTCTCCAAAGTTTATCAATTTTTTCGACAAGCTCTTGTTCCTTCTCATTTCCATTTTTGAAATATTCTGAAACGGTTAGGAGTCCTTGAACAAGAAAAGCAGTTTCCACCAAATCACCGCCATTATCTTTTTTACCGAAAGGATAGACTTTACCTGTCTCTCCATTAATCCAATGAGACCAAGCACCATGAAAACGATCTGCCTTATCTAAAAAATCAACAATTTTTAAATAGCGATCTAAGGCTTGTTCTCTTGTAATAAACCCACGTTCAACACCAACAAGGATTGCCATCAAACCAAATCCACTACCTCCTGTAGTAACGGTATTTTTTGGAGAGGTAGGATACACGTTATCCAAATGGAGTCGTTCTCGAGCTAATCCAGAGTTTGGTTCAGCGCCTTCCCAAAAATAATTGAAGGTTTGCTTTTGAATGGTATCTAGTAACTGACTATCAGTAAGCTTTACTTTACGATCAGTATTGTTTTCCAAAACCAATGGTTCAGATTTATTTTTACAAGATGATATGCTCAGAAACAAACATAGTAATAGTATGAATAGTTGCATCCTTTGTTGAAGCGGATTACTCATTTTGTAATGGGTTTAAAAACTTTAGCTGCATTTAAAATATAAACACAGCTAAAGCAAGAGACTAATTCTAATAAATATATGAATAACTGTTAATCAAGCATATCTTGAATTTGGGCTTCTGTCAGTGCTATATTGAATAAACGAAGCTCATCCATCGCACTACTATCAGAGTTATGTCCCCAATAATCAAATGTAGGTCCACCTGCTCCGATAACAATTTCATTACAGCCTGTCCAATCTACACTGGAAGACATCGAGGATGTTAATTGTTCAACACCGTTAAAGTATATTTTGCTTTCGGTAGGCGAAACTGTCAAGGCAATATGTATCCATTCGCCTGCCGTAACATCTATGACACCGCCATCATTCCAGCTTTCTCCAGCACCTGTACCTACATTCACTTTGATACGTTGTTCTGTAGCACTTCCTTCTCTAAACAATCGGAAGCCTTGGAAACGATCATCAGCATTATCACCAACTGTTAAAATTCCAGATCTATCAGGAGTTGCATTGACTTTATACCAAAATGTTGCGCTAAACTGATCATCACCGAATAAGCCATCAATTGGATAGGTTAAATAAGAATCTGCGGTTGCCATATAAGCGTTACCACCTAAATAACTCTCACCAGCAAATCCTGGTGTACCAATCTCTGTTGGTTCAGAAAGACTTAACAAATCAACATTAGATCCATCAAAAGGCATGTACAATGTTTCTCCATCGTACATTGGCTCATAAGGATTTGTCACATTAATCATGTTTTGTATTTCAGATTGTGACATTGCGATGTTAAATAAACGTAATTCATCCATTGAGCTGTTAGCTGAGTTGTGTCCACAATAATCAAATGCTGGACCACCTGCTCCTATCACAATCTCATTACAACCTGTCCAATCAACAGGTCCGGATGGTGTTGCTGTATTTACTGGTAATCCATTAAAATAAATTACGGTTTCAGAAGGTGAAATTGTAAAGGCCACATGAACCCATTCACCTGCTGCTACATCAATCACACCACCATCATTCCAGCTTTCGCCAGAACCAGTTCCCACGTTAAGCTTAATTCTTTGCTCCGATGCATTTCCTTCTCTGAATAATCTAAATCCTTGAAATCTATCATCGGCATTGTCTCCAACTGTTAAAATACCAGATCGGTCTGGCGACGCATCAACTTTGTACCAAAAGGCACCTGTAAAGTTACTTCCCATAGATGGATCAAAAGGGAATGTGAGATACGAGTCTTCAGATGCTTTAAACGCGTTTGTTCCTAAAAAGGCTTCTCCTGCAAATTCAGGAGATCCTACTTCATCAGCATCCGTAATACTCAACAATTCTGTATAAGTACCATCAAAAGGCATGTAAAACATTTCTCCAGCGAATAACGCCTCATATGGAGGTGCTTTTTCAAAGTTTACGGTTGACGCTGTGGTATTACCAGCAATATCGGTCGCAGAAATTTCTAACACATGTTGACCACTCATCAAGCTATCATATGTATATTCTTCAATAAAGACACGATAATCTAAAAATTCATTATAAGTAATTAATTGTGTTCCATCTAATTTAACGGTAATGGATTGAATTTCGATATCATCCTCCACTTCAAATTCAAAAGTCACTGGTACTACAAGTTCTAAGCCTGTAATTTCAGTACCTTCTGTTGGATAAATAATATTTACAATAGGCGCTCCAGCATCTTCTCCAGGATCCACCTCTGTTATTGGATCAATGCCCTCGTAACAAGAGGACACTGATATCAATGCCAATAACGCTATTAAGTATGTATTTATAGTTTTCATATTCTTAGTCTTTTTTTTTTAATTGTTTTCTAATCCTAACAAATCAACTTGAGCCTGTGGATAAGGTAAAAGTTCGTCTTCGGAAGTAAACGTTCGTCCGTCATAACTCAACTCATCGTACTCATTTAATCGAATCATGTCGAAATAGCGAATACCCCATTCCATGGCAAGCTCTGCAAATTTCTCATCCATGACATCTTGAGTCGTTACACCCGATAATGGTGTCATACCAACTCTAGTTCTCACCATATTAACAGCTTGATCTGCAGTCATACCATTTCCGCTAGCTCCTCGTGTAAGGGCTTCGGCATAAGTCAATAACATTTCAGCATATCGGATAACGATAAAGTTCTTACTAGAGCCATAGCTATTTCTTCCTGGTGTTAATTGGTTGGAAGGCAAGTAATGTTTCCCACTAGCAAACATCGCTCTTGGATAATCGTTAAAAATATCACCATCAGGAGTTTCATTGGATATATAACTTGGCAATGTCGCATATGCTGGATCCATCATAATTTCATCGATTCCTCTAGGCGTAAAACACACACTAGTTACTAATCGTGTTTCTTCTCCACGATCCAACATAAACTTAATATATTTCATACTTGGCTCATAAAAACCCCATCCTCCAGATGCAGTAGATACGGCTGGTGTCCAATCTGTTGGTCCGAAAGGTGCGTACAAATGGTTATTTACAGCACCAGACTCTGTATTGTAGTCTGAAAATTGTAACTCAAATAAATTCTCGTCACTTCGTTCACCAGGCTTTTTGAAAAGTTCGTAATAATCTGGATAAAGTGTAAATTTATTGCTGTTAATAATTTCTCCAGTGGCATCGGCAACCCCTTGGTAATTTTCCATTTCCAGATTGGCTAAAGCTTTAAGAGCTAACGCCGTATACTTGGTAACACCACCAGGCACGTCTGTTCTCTCGTTAGGTCTTGCATCCGCCAAATCAGGAATAGCTTCATCCATTAAATCTGAGATATATTGCATAACTTCCATTTTGGTAGCAACGCCGTTTTCCAATTCTGAAGAAATATCTGAGGAATTTATAATGTAAATATCTCCCCAAAGTCTAGACATTTGAAAATGTGTAAACGCATTCAACACCTTACATTCGGCCATATATTGATCGGCAAGATCCAGATATTCATCATTAGCAAAATCCTTATAATTTTGAATGGTTTCGCGTGAACTCACAATTCTTACAGCATCACCATAAAAATTCTCCCAAATTTGATTATACATCCAAAAGCCATTATCGTAAATGAACAAATCTGTATCTGCAAATTGCGGTTGATCTCCTAATCCACCTGCATTCACATCATCCCCTCGTACACCAATAAGTAACGGGTCTTCCCATCCTCTCGAATACACGGCAGAATAAGCGCCAATAAGAGGTAGTACCATATCTTCTGAAATGGTAAAATCAAGATCACCTGCTGCCAACTGGCCATCATTCTCCTCTAACTTATCTGTACAAGAAAAAACAACCGTCATGGCGAGCAGCAGTAAAGCTAGTTTTTTAGTCATTTGATTTAAATTTTTCATATTTAGCATTTTTTAAATTTTAATATTCACTCCAACCGTATAAATTGCTGGTACTGGATACGTTTGACGATCAACACCATTGGCTACTTCCGGGTTAAAGCCATTATAACTGAATAACGTTAAAGGTCTTTCAGCAGTAAATGTTAATCTGGTTTCAGGCATATTCTTACCCAGTAAAGAACTTGCCGGTATGGTATATGCCAATTGTACATTTTGAATTCGGAAATAAGAACCATCCTCCACAAAGAAGGTACTCATTTTTTGGTTCCATGCTCTTCTTCTACCTGCAGAAGATGGGTAAGAATTCGTCGTTCCTTCACCATGCCATCTATTGATTGCGAAATCAGCATCTATATTAGTATCATTGGTAAAAATAACTTCACCTCTTTTTCTATTTAATATCTCATTACCTGTCTGACCAGCCACTGCTACCGACAAATCAAAGTTCTTGTAAGATACATTGAAGTTTCCTCCGTAGGTAATATTTGGTAAATATGACCCAATCACCACTCTATCATCGGCATCGATTCTACCATCACCATTTTGATCTTTATAAATAAAATCTCCAGGCACCAACTGATTATTATTCTCTGCTAATTCATACTGCGCTGTAGGGTCTGCTAATACTTGCTCTTCATTTTGGTAAACACCAGCAACTTCCCAACCGAAAAAGGCATTTACGGGTTCTCCAACAATGAGTCGTTGACGAAATTCTGCTGAGCCGGTATCAAAATAACCTTGTTCACTATCAATTTGAGTTACTTCATTTTTCAGAGTAGCGATATTACCACCTACTGAAAAACTCCAGTCTTCATTAATAGTTTGGCTCCAGTTAACAGCAACCTCTAATCCTTGGTTTCTCATTTCACCAATATTATCCAATATCACTTCCGCAGTAATAGGAACTTCTCTAGGAAGCACTAAATTTTTAGTATCACGAATGTAATAATCAGCTTCTAAAGTTAATCGATTATCAAAAAAACGTGAACTTATTCCAATGTTAGTTTCTTCAAGAACCTCTCGCTTTAGATCTAAAAATGAATTCGTAGTTAAGATACCATTAGTTGGCACATCACCAATATCTGTTACGGTTTGTGAGGCGGTTCTGGCACCAGTACTTCCTGTTAACGACCCATTACCTAATTGTCCCCAACTTGCACGTAATTTTAGGAAATCGAAGGTATTATTATCTTCCATGAAACCTTCATTCGAAATAACCCATCCTAATCCAACAGCTGGAAATGTTTCCCAGATTTTCTTTGGGAATCGACCATCGCCCTCATGACGTAAGGTAGCATTTAATAAGTAAGTGCTTTTATAACTATACTCTAATCTTCCGAAAAATGCCAAAGAATATAAGCGATCGCCAATCTCATTGACTTGGTTTTCAAACGTTGTGGGATCGGCAAAGTTCAAATACCAGGAAGATTCCAAACCAATACCTTGTATATCATTACCAGTTGCCGAAAACTGATTGACTTGCTCGTCTCTATAAGAAGAACCAGCTATAAGTGTCACACTATGATCTCCAAATTGATCATCATAAGTAAATGTATTATCCCATATCTGGGTTGAATACGCCTGATCGGCTCTACGAATAGAAGAGGTTTCTCTTTGAGAATTTTCCGATATAAAATATGGTAATCTAACATTTCGTTCTGCGATGGTTGAGTAATCATGACTATACATGGTTTTAAATCGTAATTTATCTGAAATCAACTCATACTCTGCATAGATCGTCGCTAATATTTTTCTAATCTTCAACTGATTCTCATTAAAGGTCATCACTGGAAACGGGTTTTGTGACCCTCTGTAACCTAAAACAGTAGCATCAGAAAAAGGAATCGGTGTTGCTTCCGTATTTAAAGTATCAAACTTCGGTAATATTGGAACCGCAAAGTACGCTTGAAACCAAGCACCATTCTCTGGATTGTATTTTGTAGCATTACTGAAGATGGCATTCGTTCCGATTTTAAATCTATCAGACACCTCCACTTCGAAATTGGACTGAATATTAAATCGCTCGTATTCATTTTTCATGTCTAGTAAGCCATCTTGCGTAAAGAAACTAGCGTTAACACCATAATTCGTAGACTCACTACCACCAGTCACACCTATATTATGGTTAGAAATAGGTGCTACTCTGAGTATTTCCTTAAACCAGTCGGTATTGACATTTGGAATATTAGGGTTTAAGCGACTTCTTCCATAACGTTGAATGGCATTTTCAACAAATTCTATGTCAGCTTCAGACCCAGACTCATAAGCCATAGTTACAAATTGCTCAGCATTAGCCATTTTCACAACATTTTGAGCATTCTGATATCCTGAATAACCATTGTAAGTAAACACTGGCTTCATTTCAAGCTTTCCGCCCTTAGTTTCAATAATGATAACACCATTCACACCTCTTTGTCCAAAAATAGCAATTGACGACGCGTCCTTGAGGACTGAAATCGTTTCAATTTGGCTACTATCTAAAAAGTCGATGTTATCGTAAAACATGCCATCAACCACAAACAAAGGATTGTTACCTCCTGCATAAGAATTAACACCACGTAATCGAACGGTTGGTGAATCACCAGGAGATCCATTACTCACGATTTGGACACCAGCTACTTTACCTTGTAAAGATTGCATCACATTACTGTTAGGTGTTTTTTGAATTTCCTCTGCCTTCACGGTAGATATGGATCCTGTTAAATCCGCTTTTTTCTGCGAGCCGTAACCAATCACCACAATTTCATCTAATGCGGCAACATCTTCTTCCATCGCTACATTAATTGTTGTTTGACTGCCTACTGTGACCGTTTGAGTTTTTAGTCCAACATAGAAGAACTCTAAAACACTACCTTGAGTCACTTTAATTGAATAATTGCCATCAAAATCTGTGCTTGTTCCGTTGGTTGTCCCCTTCACTAAAATATTCACTCCAGGCAAAGGAATTCCATCCTCAGCACCTGTAACAGTACCACTTACCGTCACTTCTTGTGACATGGCAAAAAATGAACAAAGGAAAAAGACTAAAACATTAATTTTTGCTTTCATATTGCATTCAAAATTTATAATTGATTAGTTGGTTACAATATAAAATGCTTTTGGAGTTTATATAAATATCCTTTTACATTTTAAATACGTCATTTACGAAAACGTTATAGAAAAACAGCAATTGACGTATACTAAAACTACAAATAACCTAGTAAAATCCCTAATTAAAACCCTAAATGACGTAGTAATGACGTAGTTAAAAATGTAAAAAACGTAATTTATTAATACTTTTATTTGAAGTTTAGCAAATAAGTAGTCAAAGAAATATCATTTTCTAACTGTAATTTCTTTTTTAACCTGTAACGATGTGTTTCTACACCTCTTACAGAAATGTTCATTAAGGGTGCAATTTCTTTTGTAGATAAATTCATTTTGATGTACGCACAAATTTTTAGGTCTTTAGGCGTGAGATCTGGATATTTTTCTATCAATCCTTTAAAAAACTCGTCGTGAACTTGATTGAAGTTATGCTCAAAAATCTCCCATTCATCTTTGTGAGCGATAGAATTGTTGATCTTCTTAAGAAGTTTCTTGTAGGAATAATAATTATCGAAGTTATTCTTGTTATTTGTGAGTTCACCCTTAATTTCCATTAAAGTTTCATTTTTCTTCACTAAAGCCATAGCGGTATTTGCCAATTGCTTGCTCTTTAATTTCACCTCATTTCTCAGAGACTCATTTCTGAGTTGAATCAAATTTTTCTCATTTTCAATGGTTTTCTCTCTAATCAATTTTTCTTGCTCTTTATCGAATGCTATTTGAAGTAACTTCTGTTCCTTATTAATTTTGCCTTTGTGCAGTCTATAGAAAACAAGCATGGCAATAAAAGCTAAGGCTGTGTATAATGCAAATCCGATAGTATTCTTATACCATGGTGGTAAACTGTTGACGTTTATTTTCGTAATGGGAGACACTTCACCAAAATTATTTCTTGTTCTTATTCCTATGTTGTATTCACCATGATTCAAATTTGATAGCACCAACTTGTAATTTTCTAATCGATACCATTTATTATCATCGTAATTCAGAATGGCATATTCAAAAAAGTGATTTTCAGATTTAGGTGATGACACATACATGGTTATTTCCTTTTTAAAATCCAGATCTATCGAATTTTCACCATCATTGTATGTGACAAGATCACCATTAACTTCTAACCGTTCAATAATTGGTTTGTAAACTCCTTTTTCACTCGGTGCTCTCTGATCGATGAGCATGAACCCATCATTCAGGTTTAAAGCATAGGTTGAATCACTTATTTTAGAGACATTTTCATAACCAACAATAAGTCTATTATCAAAGACTTCATTAGATAAAGAAAATTCATCCGTCTCATTTAAAAACGATTTGAATGTGATGATATCATTGTCATTTTTTAGAACCAGTTTGTTGACATCAGCTTCAGAAATCACATATGAGTCTTTACCCATACTATCATTCAAAAGATCAAAGGGCACAATACTATCTAATAATGGCTCATACTTTTGCCATCCACTATTGGTTTTAAAACAGATATCGTTCTTAATCTTTCGTACCCTAATATTGTAATTAGACCATATCCCCTTATTCGCATAATTTTTTATGGAGGCTATGGTATCATAGTTGTCATCGAATTTTATTTTATAAAGCCCTTTATAAGCATGGGCAGCCCAAGCTGTAAATTGATCTTCAAAAACTAAGAATCGTAACGGCATTGTCGTTTCACCTAAATGCTTCACAGACCAGTTTTGGTTTTCTTTTTTAAAACGAACTAAACCAGCATAGGTTCCTTGTATATAGATATTTGATTTCTCAGGAACTTTTTTAAGCACCCATCCGCCTGTATTATCAGACAAAAGAGTGACTGTGTTATTTCTCACTATAAAGGTCCCATCATTATGTCCGCAAAATAATTCACCATTGACTTCCTTTAAATCCCAAACCTGACCTTGAGTTCCATCTATGAATTGCAGTCTATTGTTGTCGTCCAAATAGAAAAGTCCTGTATTGCTTCCTATATAAATCGTATCTTCAAAATTTATCACGTCATAAACCGCTCCTAACTTACCAGACACATCATTAAAAAAGTAATTGTGACTGCTCAAATCTACAGAGGCTAAACCATTATCTAAACCTAACCATAACTTATTATTTTTGTCCAAATACTGACTCAACACCGTATTATTGGCTAAGCCATTTTCTTTATTGACATGAAATACCAAATCACCATCCGCATTGGTTAAATACACCCCATCCTTAATTGTTCCAAAAACCATTTTACCATCCGGCAGTATAGAAAACGAATTGAGTTGATGCTGTTTGATAATATTATTTATTTGAAAATCAGTAGGCTTCAGAATATTGTTCTCATAAATATAACCACCCTTCAATGAGGTGAGCACTAACAGTTTCCCTTGGTAAGAGACTATTGAAACAATTTTTGTATCAAATAGCTCTGGAACATTCAAAAATGGACGCAAGGTATCATCTTCCAAAACAAAAGTGCCCTTTTTCAGTGTTGAGACATACAGCATGTCGTTTACTACATTACAGGAAATAATAACAGATTCTGGTCGCTTCTTAACGATGTTACCATCACTTTTTAAAATATAGATATTAAGAAACGATCGAAAAATAATCTGATCTTTAAATGGTAAAATTTGCCAGATTTCTTCATCTTTCGATATGCTATCTTGAATGCTATCACTTAAAGAATGATAGATCAATTGGCCTTTTTCACCCTTTTTCCAAAAACCAAATTCCTCATAAGATCCAGTATATACTTTATCCTTTAATGCCAATACAGATCTTAACGTCGTTTTATTCGGAAGATCATAAAAACGCCACTTAAGACCATCATATTCTAGTAAGCCTTTATCATTGGCGACATAAACCTTTCCGTCATCTGCTCGGGACACGTCCCAATTTTGATTACCTGCATTATATTCTGAAAGCTGAAAATTCTTAAAATAAGGTGAATATTGTCCATATGAATTTAAGGATGCAAAAAGCATCATACAACATACAAGGAAAGATTGTTTGATTGTGTTCATATCGTTTATTGAACCGTACAATAAGTCAACTACTACTCTATTGAATTCTAAAAGTAATGATAAGAATGAGAATTACAAACCATAAAAAAATAAAGTTATGACTTAGGGAGTAGAATTAAATTTTAATTCGAAAACAGTCTGCTAACATTTGATACAATTCTGGATGCTTTCGTTTCATTTGTTTTGGTTTTTCAAAAAAATATTCCGCAGCGACTGCAAAAAATTCAGCTTGCTTAGTACCACCATAAGCTCTCAAATCGGAAGCATCATTATTTATGGCTTCCATTTCTTCATGTATCAGTTTTAACCAAGGAATTGTATTTGCGTTAGTCATTAAAACCTCAGGAATGCCATCAATAGACTCATCCATTTTATCTATCAAATGTACAAATTCATGAATGGCCGTGTGGCGTGCGTCATTATTGTTCTTAAAGCCATGATAAAGCGCTTTTTTCGAGAGTATCATTTGCCGTTCCAATCGTCCACTTCCAACAACACCTGATATTTGTCTTGAATCCGCCTTGTCTGAAAACTCGAAGTCAGCGTTAAAATTATCGGGATACAGTAAAATACCGCTCAGCGTCGGGTAATGCCATTCCTTAAATGCAAATACAGGTATGACGGCACTAGAAGCTATTAATATCTTATCTGTCTCTTCGAGTTCAAAACCAACACTGTCAATATAAACTTCACTCAAAAACTGCATCAATCTCTGTTGAAATCGTTTTTGCTCCTTCTTATCTAGTTTTTGATAAAACACCACTTCTTTCAGGAGAATGTCATGCCAATGCTCTGGAAATACTTGTACCGTTTTAAAATTCATTTTATAGAAAACATAGCCTACAAATACGGCAAGTAGTAGAAAAACAATAAAATAGATCATGATGCTAACAGTTGAAAAAACGAATCTAAGCAATTTGAAAAGAATAGATTTTAAATGTGACAAAAATTGAATATCTTTTCAAAAGCATAACCAACTAACAATGAGCAATTCACACATAGACCTACATTGTCATCCGTCGTTAAAGCCCTATGGAAAAAGCTTTAAATACAAGCCACCTAAACAAAACAACTTAAATAGTGGCAGAAAAAATTCCATTTGGCATTATAGCCCACCAAATTTTCTTGAAAGGCAAGTTAATCGCTTACTAACATTGACAAAATTTACTCAAACCGACCTTACTGCTTTGGCTAAAAGCAACTGTGATATTGTGGTTATATCCTTATATCCATTTGAGAAGCATTTTCTGAAAGATAAGATTCTAGGCGTGAAGTTTATTCCAGATTTACTTGTCAATTTAGCAGCTGGCGTGAGTCAAAAACGCATTGACAACCTTAGAAATCACAACAGTTATTTTCAAGACTTAAAAGATGAGTATCATTATTATATGCAGTTGCATAATTATGCTCAAGTAGTGGATGGGATGACCTTCACATATCGGTTAGTGAGCAGTTATTCTGAAATCTCAACTCACAAGAACACCTCAACTTCTAATAGAAAAATTATAAGCTTAGTCCCTACAATTGAGGGTGCTCATGCCTTTGAAACCGGACTACATAAAGACCGAAACACGGCAGATGAAATGACAGTAATGAGTAATATTGAAGCGGTAAAAAATTGGGAACACCCACCATTTTTTATCACACTGGCTCATCATTTCTACAATGAAATTTGCGGTCATGCTCGAAGTATTAGCATTGGGTTAATCAAAAAAAATCAAAACCGAGGTTTGGATACTGATATTACGACCCTAGGATTAAAAGTTATTGACAAGCTTTTAGACAACACATCGAATAAACGCATTCTAATTGATGTCAAACATATGAGTACAGCTTCTAGAGCTTCCTATTATCGACTTCTAGAAACAACGTACCAACAAGAACAAATTCCAATCATTGTAAGTCATGGTGCCGTCAACGGAAGACGATCTATTACTGAAAGCGATAAATCCGACACGCCATTATCAGATCTTTTCAGAGAAGACGATATTAATTTTTACGATTCTGAAATTTTGCGTATTGCAAAATCAAAAGGTATTTTTGGCCTGCAATTAGATGAGCGTCGTATTGCCAGTAAAAAAGCTATCAGACGCTCAAGAATTTATTTTCCAAGTAAGAAAAGACGCTACAAAAACAAATCAGAACTTATTTGGAGACAAATTCAGCATGTGGCAGAACTTTTAGATAAGCATGGCTTATTTTGCTGGGCAACCATGTCTATTGGATCAGATTTCGACGGCATCGTTAACCCAATCAAAGGCCTTTGGACTGCCGAAAACATCAAAGACATTGCGCCGTATCTCGTGGAGTGTGCAAATGACTATCTCAAAGAGCATAAGTCTGAGTTACAAAAAAAAAATCAAATTTCGGCAAACGAAATAATAGACCGTTTGCTTTATATTAATGCCAATGAATTTTTGAAGCAGTATTTTATTTAAAACTTCGTTTAACAAAATCTAGTAGAATTATACATGGAAACTAAAAAACAATTCATGAAAGAAGCTGTGAATGCGGCTCTTAGAGGAATGAACAATAATGAAGGAGGCCCATTTGGCTGTGTCGTTGTAAAAGATGGAAAAATAGTTGGTCGCGGCAATAACAAGGTGACTTCTACCAATGACCCAACAGCTCATGCTGAAGTTACTGCTATTAGAGATGCCTGTAAAAACCTCAATTCGTTTCAACTAGAAGGCTGTGAAATATACACATCATGTGAGCCTTGCCCAATGTGTTTAGGTGCTATTTATTGGGCACGACCAGACAAAGTGTTTTATGGTAGTAATCAAACGGATGCTGCAAATATTGGTTTTGATGACGCTTTTATCTATAAAGAAATTCCCTTACCGTATAAAGAAAGAAGTATTCCTTTTGAACAATTGGCGCGAGAAATGGCGTTAAAACCCTTTCAAGAGTGGACTAAAAAGCAAGATAAAATTGAATACTAATAAACTCATATTTCAATATAAATATTATCAAAATCCGTGAACATTATAACCAATGACCATATATTTGATGCTTTTCCAGAGTTAGAAAGTAAGCGTCTCAGCTACAGAGCTTATAGGCTACAAGATGCTTCAGCACTGTATGACATAAGAGGTCATAAAAGTGTTGCCAAATACATGGATTCGGAGATTCCAAAATCTGATCAAGACACGAAACAACGTATTCAAAAAATGCAATCAGATTTCCAGAATAAGAAAGGTATTACTTGGGCCATTATTGATAAAGACTCCGGTAAATTAATTGGTGATTTCGGCATATGGCGAATAGATAAAGCAAATGCCAGAGGTGAAATCGGATATGTTTTACATCCCGATTATTGGGGCAAGGGTTACATGTCTGAAGCTATTCATACAATTATATCTTTTGGGTTTAACCACATGAAATTGCATAGCTTTGAAGCCAATGTTAACCCAATGAATTCAAACTCCAAAGCGATGTTATTAAAGTTTGGGTTTCGACTAGAAGCGCATTTTCGAGAGAACTATTACTATAATGGCCAATTTCTTGATAGCGAAATCTATTGTTTGATAAAGTCTGATTTCCACTAAAGTTTCGAAAATCGAACCCTACTAAAAATTAAGTTCTTTCAACAAAGCATAAACAACGCTATTTTTTTGTTTAAATCATGGCCCTGTGACATCTTTAAGGTCTTTCCTAAAAATAAATTAGTTCACTGATAATTTTTCTGTTAAGTTTGATAAGAAATGTCGACTTAAAAACTCAACATACCATTTTATCGTAAATAGAATAACCATAGAATTTACAGACATGTCAAAAACATATTACGACCCAGCCGATTTAAGAAAATTTGGTAAAATCACTGAGTGGAGCGAGGAATTAGGAAATAAATTTTTTGAATACTACGGAAAAGTGTTCGAAGAAGGTGCCCTTACAGCACGGGAAAAATCGCTCATCGCTTTAGCTGTAGCACACACTGAGCAATGTCCGTATTGTATTGATGCCTATTCACAGGATGGCTTACAACGTGGCGTTACCAAAGAAGAAATGATGGAAGCGATTCATGTAGGCGCTGCTATAAAAAGTGGTGCAACGCTCGTACATGGCGTACAGATGATGAACAAAGTGAATAAATTAGACGGATAGAAATACATGACAAAATTAAAAACCCAATCTTTACATAAACGAGAGAGTGATTTAGCTCAAAGTAACAGACAATTAGAAATTTTATCGAATGGTATCTTCAAAAATGGCGAATTGCCAACCTTTAAAGAGAAAATTTCAGAATCCAATCAGTTTCCTTTAAAAGCCAAAACACTAGAAATTCTTCAAATTAATGTGGGCTATATGTGCAATCAGGTGTGTGAACATTGCCATGTAGATGCTGGTCCTGATAGAAAGGAAATCATGACACGCGAAACCATGCAACAATGTTTGGACGTCATTAAACAGTCTGGTGCGCACACGCTTGATTTAACAGGTGGAGCCCCTGAAATGAATCCTAATTTTAGATGGTTTGTTGAAGAAGCAGCTAAAGTGGGCATTCAAGATTTTATTGTGCGTTCCAACCTTACCATCATAAGAGCAAATAAAAAGTATTACGATTTACCTGATTTTTTTAAAAAACACAACGTGCATGTGGTTAGTTCGATGCCTCATTGGACAAGAGGAAAAACAGATAAGCAACGTGGTGATGGCGTTTTTGATAAATCTATAAAAGCATTACAAGAATTAAATGCAGTTGGGTATGGAATGCCAAATAGTCATTTGAAATTAGACTTGGTTTATAATCCATCTGGTGCTTTTTTACCAGGCGATCAATCCTCAATGGAAAAAGACTTCAAGAAAGCTTTGAAAGAAGATTTCGATATTCAGTTTCATAATCTTTTTGCTATTACTAATTTACCCATTTCACGTTTTCTGGATTATTTAATTGCTTCTGAAAACTATGAAGATTACATGTATCAATTAGTCGAAGCGTATAACCCAGCAGCCGTTTCTAATGTCATGTGTACTAACACTTTGTCGGTAAGCTGGGATGGTTATTTATACGACTGTGATTTTAACCAAATGCTGGAACTACCTGTGAATAGCAAGGCCAAACATATATCAGAGTTCAAACAAGAGCTTTTGGAAGGACGCAACATTGTGATCTCCCAGCATTGTTATGGTTGTACCGCAGGAGCTGGAAGTAGTTGTCAAGGAAGCGTTGCTTAAGATGAAAAAACAGATAGCCATAGTCCTATTAATTTGCCAAGCCTGGTGTGGATTTGGACAAACATCCTTAGAGGATCTATTGAAACGACATAATTCTCATGACGTTCCATATATTTCAGTAGAAGAACTCGCTATGCCTAAAACTGAGGTGGTCATTTTAGACGCCAGGTCATTAGAAGAATATACCGTGAGTCACCTAAAAGATGCCATACACATTGGCTATGAAACTTTTAAACTTGATCGCTTGCAACAGCAAATCTCTGATACAAATAAGGCCATTGTGGTCTATTGTTCTTTAGGAATTCGTTCTGAAACGATTGCTGATAAATTGAAAAAAGCTGGATATTCGAATGTGCGAAATCTCTATGGTGGTATTTTCGAATGGAAAAACAAAGGCTTCGATATTTATAATTCAATTAATAAAAAAACCGATAGCGTCCATGTTTTTTCTAAAACCTGGAGTAAATGGTTGTTAAACGGTATTAAAGTTTATGAGTAAAGCATTGGTGATCGTGTTTGTAAAAAACATGAAACTTGGGAAGGTCAAAACACGACTTGCCAAAACTATTGGTAATCAAGCGGCTTTTGAAGTCTATAAAGAACTTGTTCAAATCACGGAGTCTGCCACATCAAAACTGCCAATTGATAAACGTATTTATTTTTCAGAAGCTATTGTGGATACGAAATGGCCAGGAGATTATAAAACAGTGCAAGAGGGTGCAGATTTGGGAGCTCGTATGAAACAGGCATTTTCTCAAGGATTTAAAGATGGCTACGAGCATATCGTATTAATCGGTTCGGATTTACCCGACATAAGCGACAAGCATATTAAGGCTGGTATTCAAGCACTAAATAATTATGATACGGTTTTTGGGCCTGCAGAAGATGGTGGCTATTACCTAATTGGTCTCTCAAAAATGACGTCCTGTGTATTTGAAAATAAACCTTGGAGTACTTCTCATTTACTAAAAGAAACCTTATCAGAATTACAACAAAAAAACATATCATTCACTACCTTAGACACTTTAAATGATATTGACACCTTTGAAGATTTGGAAGCTTCAAATTTTTATCGAACTAACAAAAATTTACAACAAAAAATCAAACTATTGAATGCTTAAATTTATCAACGAAACTGCAGAGTATTTGCAATCCAAAGGGTTCGAGAACCCAGAAATAGGGATTATCTTAGGCACCGGACTCGGACAATTACCCGAGCATATGGAAATACTTCAAGAAGTCAGTTATAATCATATCCCCAATTTTCCTACAGCCACTGTAGAGTTTCACAAAGGAAAACTTCTTTATGGTGTTTTAAGTGGTAAAAAAGTCATCGTTATGCAAGGGCGATTCCATATTTATGAAGGTTACACGCTGCAAGATGTCACTTATCCTGTTCGTGTGATGAATGCCTTAGGAATTTCAACACTTTTAGTATCAAATGCGTCTGGAGCTATCAACCTCAATTTCAAAAAAGGTGAATTGATGCTTATTGAAGATCATATTAATCTGCAAGGCAGTTCTCCTTTGGCATTTAAAGGTGTCTCTAAACTTGCTGAACGATTTGCCGACATGAGCGCTCCTTATAATGCCGCTATTAATGATACCTTCCGAGCAATCGCAAAAAACAATAATATCACATTGCATGAAGGCGTTTATGCCAGTGTTGTTGGTCCGCAATTAGAAACAAGAGCCGAATACCGAATGCTCAAAATTATTGGCGCTGATGCTGTTGGAATGAGTACCGTTCCTGAAATCATCGTAGCGAATCATTTAAATTTAAAAGCAGCGGCCATTTCAGTGCTCACCGATGAATGCGATCCCGACAACTTGAAGCCGGTAAATATTGATGACATTATTGCCATGGCTTCAAAAGCAGAACCGCATATGATTACCTTATTTAAAGAATTAATTAAAACATTATAACCATGAGTTATTTAAATGCTACTAACGACTTATACAAAGAAGCTGCCTTAACGCCAGACGTTGGTCTCTGTTGTACGACAAATCCTATCTGGGAATTACCAGGATTGAAAATTCCGAGAATCATGCAAGAAATGAATTATGGTTGTGGGTCAACGGTTCATGCAAGAGATTTAACTAACAACCCAAAAATGCTATATGTTGGTGTTGGTGGTGGTATGGAGTTACTACAATTTGCGTATTTCAACCGTCAGAAAGGTGGTGTCATAGGAGTCGATGTTGTAGACGAAATGTTAGAAGCCTCGCGTAAAAATTTCAAGGAAGCAGAAGCCCAAAACGATTGGTTTAAAAGTGATTTCGTAGAACTGAAAAAAGGGGATGCACTCAATCTACCTGTGGAAGACAATACTATAGATGTGGCTGCTCAGAATTGTTTATTTAATATTTTCAAAGCTGAAGATTTGAAAAAAGCTATCGCCGAAATGTATCGTGTTTTAAAACCTCATGGCCGATTAGTGATGAGTGATCCTACCTGTGAGCAACCCATGAATGATACGCTTCGTAATGATGACCGATTAAGAGCTTTATGTTTAAGCGGAAGTTTACCAATTTCAGAATATGTGAAAGCACTCACCGATGCTGGTTTTGGTACTATCGAGATCAGAGCCAGAAAGCCATACCGTATTTTAGATCCTAAACACTATCCAACAGAAGAGCTCATATACATCGAATCTATTGAAGTTGCAGCGATTAAAGATCCTATGCCATCCGACGGCCCTTGTATCTTTACGGGTAAAGCCGCAATCTATTATGGCGAACAAGATTATTTTGATGATAACGCTGGCCATGTATTGCTTAAAAACCAACCTTTAGCTGTATGTGACAAAACTGCTGGTGCTTTAAAAAGCCTCGGTCGTGATGATATTTTTATCAGTGAATCGACCTTTCATTACGATGGTGGTGGTTGTTGCTAATCTCAATACTGAAAGAATTCAAAAAAAGGCCTTTGTAAAAAATGGTCTTTTTTTGATTAAAGCAACATTTCAAGTTATTGCATTAAGAAGATTGTAGGTGGTTTGTTAGTTTATCTTTCAGAATGAGACTAAAACACCCAAGTTCAAAAGATTAAAACCTTAAAATTCAATTCAACGTAGATAATGGTAACCAGTAACATCAAAAACATGCAATATATAAAAGTCGTATTAGTCATCCTCATCAGTTTAATCACATATAGTTGCTTTTCCGCGAAGGGACTTCCCATAAAAGAGGTGGCGAAAGATAATTCCAAACAGGTCTCTGATGTAGATAGCATGACTGCAGACAGCACCAAGCTATCCTCGGAAATAAAAGATGATGTGCAAACAGATTATGTGACCATGACTCCAATGGTGGATCATTCAGAGTGGGATAAGCTATTAAAAAAATACGTCGCTGAAAATGGTGATGTGAATTATCAAGGTTTTAAAAATGACCGTGAAGCACTTGATAATTACATTAACTATTTAGCAACAAAAGTACCGGCAAAAGACTGGAGTGTACAAGAGCAATTGGCCTACTTCATCAATGTTTATAATGCCAATACCATCCAATTAATCATTGATAATTATCCAACAAAGAGTATAAAGGATATTAGCAATCCATGGTTAAAAAATCGTTTAAAAATTGGTGATGAAGATTACTCATTGGCGGATATTGAAAATGGTATTTTAAGAAAAATGAACGAGCCAAGAATTCATTTTGCGATTAACTGCGCCTCTGTTTCCTGTCCGAAACTTTTAAATACTGCTTACACGGCAAACAATGTTGAAGCACTCATGGAAAAAGCTACCGCTGACTTTATTAATAACAACGATAAAAACCAGCTTGCGCAAAACCAGCTTCAACTTTCAAAAATTTTTAAATGGTACGAAAGCGATTTTACGTCACAGGGTTCCCTTGTTGATTACATCAATCAATATGCGAATATCGACATTTCAAAAGATGCTAAAATTGACTATATCGAATACAATTGGGCTCTGAATGAACAAAACCGATAAAACACATTATTCGTAGATAATGACATGATAAGCATTATAATTCCAGTTCTCAACGAAGCAGAAAACATAGAAAAGTTGCTTTTTCATTTAATTGACAACGCCTCACTTAAGCATATTTCAGAAATTATAGTGGTAGATGGAGGAAGCACAGATGGTACCAGACATATTATTGAACAGTCCGATTTAAAAATCAAAGTATTATCAGCTCCTAAAGGTCGAGCGAAACAAATGAATGTTGGCGCTAAAAATGCCTCCGGAAATATTCTCTATTTTTTACACGCAGATTCCTTTCCACCCAATCGTTATGATCAAAGTATTATAGATCAAGTAGAAAAAGGCCATGATGCTGGTTGTTTTAGAATAACATTCGACAGTAACCATTGGTGGCTACGACTGGCTGGTTGGTTGACACAATTCTCATGGAGAGCTTGTAGAGGTGGTGATCAAAGTTTATTTATCACAAAAGCGCTCTTTGAAGACATTGGTGGTTATGATGAAAACTATATTATTTATGAAGATAATATCCTTATCAACCAATTGTACAAACGACAAGAATTTGTGGTGATTAATAAAAAATTACAAACCTCAGCACGCATGTATCGCAAACATGGTATCTGGAAATTACAGTATCATTACTGGACGATTTATGTCAAAAAATGGTTTGGTGCTTCTCCCGAAGAGCTTTTCGCTTATTATAAACGGCATCTTTGCTAAAAGCGTCTTCAAAAGTTATTTATTCCGGCCTTTTTCATTAGGATATAATTCAATGAGTGGCTCACTTTGTATAATGACTTTGGAATCAACATCTACAGCAGATAATTTACCTGTAAAAGCAGCACCTGTATCCACATTCCACACATTGATAGCGTTCATTGGTTCGGTCTGTTTGTAATTGATTGTGGGTGTATGTCCAATATAGATTTCCTGATAATGCTTCAATCTTTGAGGATAAATGATATCCTCTTTTTTTATAAGATGGCTCATAGCTAAAGCCATTTCCCAAAGGGTTCTGTCAAAATAAAAATTCTCTTTATGAACTTCTCGCTCTACACCATGCATGGACGTAAAACCTGCATGAAGGAAAAGCCGATTTTTAGGATCAATGTGATAATACTGCATGTCTTCGAAAAATTGGAGATGCGCTTTTTTTTCAGCTTCAGTATATCCTTGATAACTGTCTATGGTTTCTTTCCCGCCGTGGTGCAACCACACGGAGCTTCCTTCACCATTACGCAACCAAGATTCACACCAAACATCATGATTTCCTTTAATAAACACACAATCACATCGCTTGGAAAATTCTATAAGGTATTCGATAACCTGAGCCGATTCGCTCCAGCCATCCACATAATCGCCTAAAAAAACAAAACGGTCGGTATCAGACACTTGAATTCTATGAAGTAATTGTTCCAATCCTTTGAGTCCTCCATGAATATCTCCAACAGCAAATGTTCTCATAAATAGTTGTTAATCATTACTTTGTGTAATACGATCTAATAACCGCTTCTACAGGTTTGTTTTGAGGTGTAAACTGGTTATCGTCCATGCCTCCAGCTTTGTCGTAATTATGAAACCACTTCCATACAAAACCACCAGCAAACCACTCTTCATGCCAGAATTCTTCAAAAAGCGCCTTTGTAGCATTTGCTTGCCCTTGGAAATTCAAAGTACTCAAGCGATGATCGCTCTCCCAAGGCTCCTTCCCTGTATAATCCATACTTCTGTATCCATATTCTGTAAATAAAATAGGTTTATCATATGTGTCTGCCATCGATTTTATGATGGCCTTGTGGGATTGCCATCCAGACCTACAGGATTCAACACTAGGTGTTTGACTATCGCTCACAGGAAAATAGGCATCAACGCCAATATAATCCAAAGTCCCCCAAAATGGTGTTCTTTTAAACTCGTCCCAATTGGCAGCGTAAGTCAACTTTCCTTTATAAACACCTTTGATTTCCAAGATCAAGTCACTCCAGTACTCTGGACGCGCCTGAACAAAGTTTTCCAACTCTGTACCAATACAGAATATTTCAGCTTTGGTATCTTGAGCTAGTTTTGCATACTCCATAATAAAGCTCTTGTAAGACACCTCCAACGCTTGCCAATGGGCTTCATTAGGCATTTGGATGTCACCAGTAAACTGTCCGTGCCGCACCCAAATTTGCGGTTTGATCATTATGTTTATTTGTGATTTCCGAAGTTCTTCAATGTAAGCCTTTGCTCCTGCGCTTGTCTCACCAAACCATTGCCTATCGGTATTATGAATGATTTCGGGATGCTCTAAATCTCTAATAAAACCGAAAGGCATGATTGCGGCATAGTTAGCACCTACACTAACAACTGGTTGTACATGAGAACTATCAATAGCTACTCGAGAAGCCACAAAACTAACACCATCAATTTTTTCATCTTCCACCAAGGTCATGGCGCAAGACAAGCATAAACTGAGAAAACAAAATTGTAATATTCGTCTCATAAGTGTCAATTAATATCTAAATTTAAACAATAGCGAACAATTGTATTAAGGTTTTAACAAAACCTTCGACTTAGAGTTTAACTAAACCAACACCTATGGAACATATCGTTATCATTGGAAATGGCATTTCCGGTGTCACCTTAGCGAGACATATCAGAAAATTATCCGATAAAAAAATTACAATCATCTCCTCCGAAACTGATTATTTTTTCTCACGCACAGCCTTGATGTATGTTTATATGGGTCATATGAAGTTTGAGCACACACAACCTTACGAGAACTGGTTTTGGAAAAAAAATGATATTCAATTAAAGAAAGCTTATGTTCAAAGTATCAATACAGATGAAAAATTATTACACCTTGACAACGGAAGTTTTTTAAATTATGACAAACTTGTCATTGCAACGGGTAGCAAACCCAACAAATTTGGTTGGCCAGGTCAAGATTTGGAGGGTGTTCAAGGGTTGTATAGCAAACAAGACCTTATGACTTTGGAAAGAAATGCTCCAAATAATGCTATTTGTAAACGAGCCGTTATTGTAGGTGGTGGATTGATAGGCATTGAGTTGGCTGAAATGTTAGCTTCCAGACAAATACCAGTCACATTTCTAGTTCGTGAATCTAGTTTTTGGAATAAAGTATTGCCTGAGGGAGAAAGTGCCATGATTAATAGACACATCAAAAATCATCATATTGATTTACGAGTTTCTACAAACCTAAGGTCTATTGAAAGTGATGACAACGGACGTGCCAAATCGGTCATCATTGAAGAGACTGGAGAAGAAATACCTTGTGATGTTGTAGGCTTAACAGCTGGCGTCTCACCAAATATTTCATTTTTAAAAAACGCTCAAATTGAAACAAATAAAGGCGTCCTTGTTAACCGCTATTTAGAAACCAACATTCAAGATGTTTATGCCATCGGTGATTGCGCTGAGCAAAGAGAAGCTATTGACAAGCGAAGACCGATTGAAGCGGTTTGGTACACAGGTCGCATGATGGGTGAAACCTTAGCACAAACCATTTGCGGCAATCGGATAGCGTATAATCCTGGACATTGGTTCAATTCAGCTAAATTTTTAGATATCGAATACCAAACCTATGGTTGGGTGCATGCTAAACCAGAAGCTAATCATGCTCATTTTCACTGGATTTATGAGGACGATACCAAATGTATCACCATCGAATATGACAAATCCACTTTACAATTTTTAGGGATTAATACTTTTGGCATTCGCATGCGTCATGAGGTCTTCGATCGTTGGTTAAACGAAAAGCGAGACATAGATTACGTAATGAATCATCTCGCTGAAGCCAATTTCGATCCGGAACTTTATGCGCGTTATGAAAAGGCTATTTTAAAAACGTACAACCATCAATTTCAATCTGCTTCACTATGAATTCAAACCTACATCAAAGTATGTCCTTGGCGCAACCTGATGCACAGGATTTATCGAAAACACAAAAGATTGCGGTAGCACTTGGTGTCATTGGCTTATTTATTTTAGTACTTGCTCTCTTTAATGTAGACTTACCAAATCATAGCATTGTGCTTACCGTAGCCCTGTCATTAGTTGGCATAGGTACTATCGTATATGCCAATAATGCTTACCTCTTAAAATCTAAAGGGATTAAAAATGATGGCGTTTGGTTTAAATCTATATCGTCTAGAGGGACTTTAGGCTGGGTGACTGGCATTGTGTTAACAGCATTTTACATTGTCCTTTATTTTTACCCGTCTACATTAGGCTTAGGTTCAGATGGTGCGTCAAATTCAGGCCTTATAGCTCTTTTTGATCCCTTGAGTCAGTTGCTAAGCGGTCGACCAGCCAGTCAGTGGTTTGTTTATGGAACGTTGTACACCTTAGCCATTCTTGCTTTTGGTTACAAATTCATTTTGAAATATCGACATAATCGCTATGAGCAAATTAGAACCATCTCTGTGATGTTTTTTCAGTTGGCATTTGCTTTTCTGATACCAGAATTTATGTATGTCATGAATTCCGATTTGCCTTATTATGATTTAAAAAACATATGGCCTCTCAATTATTATAATTTTGAACAATATCGCGTCAATGCCTTTATCGATGCTGGAACTATAGGTGTTTCCATGCTCATATTTGGAATCATTTCAATTTTTATTATCACACCTATTCTTACATTTAAATACGGAAAACGGTGGTATTGCTCTTGGGTTTGTGGGTGTGGCGGACTTGCAGAAACTGCTGGTGACTCGTTTAGACAGCTAAGTGATAAAAGTCAGTTTGCTTGGAAAGTAGAACGCTGGGTAATTCATAGTGTTTTGGTATTTGTAGTACTTATGACTATAGCCGTCATTTACACATATTTAGGATACGATTCCGATAAATACTGGTTAACTCGTGAGGTCTTTTTATACGGCATCGCAGGATTCCTAACATTAGTATTTGCCCTAGTCATGATTTTTAAACGAAAAGAACTTGCAAAGGATGCACAATATGGTGCTATTGGTTATTTTGTCATCATTTTAGTGCTAATTGGAATGCACTTCTTTGGTTCTGAAACTAAGTTATTCCTGTTTAAAGCAGAAACGCTAAGATCAACATACGCCTTTCTAATTGGTGCTATCTTTTCTGGAGTCATTGGAACAGGATTCTACCCTATTTTTGGCAATCGTGTTTGGTGTCGTTTTGGATGTCCGATGGCAGCAATCCTTGGTTTTCAACAACGATTATTCTCTCGATTTAGAATTACCACTAATGGCGGACAGTGTATTTCTTGTGGTAATTGCTCTACCTATTGTGAAATGGGCATCGACGTGCGTGCCTATGCTCAAAAAGGTGAAAACATCGTACGCTCCAGTTGTGTCGGTTGTGGCATTTGCTCTGCCGTTTGCCCTAGAGGTGTGTTGAAATTAGAGAATGATTCCATGAAAGGACGTATCAACTCGAATGAGATCCTGCTTGGTAATGATGTTGATCTCATAAAACTAGTGAATGAGCGCTAAGAAATTGTACTTTTGCCACCGCAAAAAAGAATCATGGCCAATATAAAAGTAATCATTCCCGCATATAATGAAGCTGATTCCATAGGACTGGTCATAAAGGATATTCCTAATGTGGTGAATGAAATTATTGTCGTAAGTAATAATTCTACAGATCATACGGAACGCAATGCCAAACAAGCTGGCGCTACAGTATTATCTGAAATGAGAAAAGGATATGGCTATGCTTGTTTAAAAGGAATGAGCTATGTCGCCCTTCAAAAGGAGACACCAGATATCATTGTTTTTTTAGATGGTGATTTTAGTGACTACCCTGAAGAACTGACAAAACTAATACAACCTATTATTGAAAACGATTTGGATTTTGTAGTGGGAGCACGTGTAAAGACGTTACGGGAAAAAGGATCAATGACCAAGCCCCAAATCTTTGGAAATTGGCTTGCAACATCCCTTATGCGCTTATTTTTTGGATCAAAATTTAGCGACTTAGGTCCCTTTAGAGCCATAAAATATGATAAGCTTCTACAGCTTCAAATGGAAGATAAAACCTATGGATGGACCATCGAAATGCAACTAAAAGCCTTACGCCAAAAGTTGAAATACACAGAAGTCCCTGTTAATTATAGAAATAGAATAGGCGTCTCAAAAGTTTCAGGTACGGTAAAAGGTGCTATATTTGCAGGCGTAAAAATCCTAGGTTGGATTTTTAAATATAGTTTTAAAAAATGATTCTCGAAACGGTTATAATTGTTGTTTACACCATTGCCATTTTACTTATTTTCTTGTATGCTTTGGCACAACTCAACTTATTATCTAATTACCTTTCATCCAAAAAACATAATGATAAGGATTGTGCTACTTTTGATTTGTCCAATCCGGAGGAAGTTCCTTTTGTCACCATTCAACTCCCTGTTTTTAATGAAATGTACGTGATGGACCGTCTTTTGGACAATATTGCACGTCTTGAATATCCAAAAGACAAACTAGAGATTCAAGTTTTAGACGATTCCACAGATGAAACCGTTGCTTCAACTAAACAGCATATTGAACGTTTAAAAGCGACTGGATTAGACATTCAACATATTACAAGGGCAGATAGAACAGGCTTTAAGGCAGGTGCTTTAAAAGAAGGACTTAAACTAGCTAAAGGTGAATTTATTGCCATTTTTGATGCTGACTTTTTACCCAGAAAAAACTGGTTGAAACGGACAATCCCTTATTTCAAGGATGATCAGATTGGCGTGGTACAAACACGATGGGGACATATCAATCGGAACTATTCAATTCTTACGAAAATTCAAGCTTTTGCCTTAGATGCTCACTTTACCTTAGAACAAGTGGGTCGTAATTCTAAAGGTCATTTTATCAATTTTAATGGCACTGCAGGCATCTGGCGTAAAGCTTGCATTATTGATGCTGGAAATTGGGAAGGCGATACGTTGACTGAAGATTTGGATTTGAGCTATAGAGCTCAGCTTAAAAATTGGAAATTTAAATATTTAGAAGATGTTGAAACACCTGCTGAACTACCTGTGGTGATTAGCGCTGCTCGCTCACAACAATTTAGGTGGAACAAAGGTGGTGCAGAGAACTTTAGAAAAATGCTTTGGCGTGTTTTAAAGTCCAGAAATATTTCCGTAAAAACAAAAGTACATGGTTTATTGCATTTACTGAACAGTACGATGTTTTTAAACGTCTTCATTGTTGCGGTTTTGAGTATTCCCATGCTTTATATCAAAAATGAATATGCGCATTTAAGGTTTTATTTCTACTTCATGAGCTTTTTTGTGATGAGTACCGTTATCTTTTTTGTTTGCTATTGGTTTATGTACAAGCAAATCTATGGCAGTGGCTTTAAGCGATTTTTTGGCTATATAGGTATGTTTTTTACCTTTTTCTCTATCGCTATGGGCTTCTCATTACACAATTCTATTGCTGTTATCGAAGGTCATATTGGGAAACGAAGTGAATTTGTGCGTACACCAAAATTTAATATTAGTACTATCAGAGATTCTTGGAAAGGGAATAAATACTTGAGAAAGAAATTATCGCCTCATGTCATTATTGAAGGACTCCTCATGCTCTACTTCGCCTTTGGACTATACAGTGCATTTGTAGTTGGTGATCAAGGTGGCGATTTTGGGCTATTCCCATTTCACCTGATGCTGTTTATTGGTTTTGGTTATGTGTTTTTTAAATCCATTTCATCCAAAGTGTAATGTTATTTTGGAAAACGTATAAAGCGCCATTACTTCTGACTTTGGTCAGTAGTTGCTTTTATGTTTTTTTTGCCTATGACCTTGTTAGGACAGATGGCCCAAAGTTAATTTTACTTTACACGGTATTGTGGATATCCTTCTTAATGCTGTTTAAATTCGGTAAACAACATACACGTTTATTGACGATAGTTGCCTTTGTGTTTAGGGCTATATTTATAATTGCCATACCAAATTTGTCACAAGATTTTTACCGATTTATATGGGACGGACGATTATTACTGGAAGGTTTCAATCCCTATCTGTATACGCCTGAACAATTTATGACTGTTGGAAGTTTTCCAATTCATCAGGCTCAAGTACTTTACGAAGGCATGGGAGAACTCAACGGCAGTCATTTTAGTAACTATCCGCCATTGAAACAACTGTGTTTCGGATTAGCAGCTGCAGTATCGAACCATAGTATTCTAGGATCTGTTATTGTATTTCGGCTTTTAATTATCGCTGCAGATTTTGGAACACTTTTCTACGGAAAGCGGTTATTAGCACAACTAAAACTACCTGTAAATAATATATTCCTCTATATTTTAAACCCTTTTATTATTATAGAGTTAACTGGAAACCTACATTTCGAAGGTATCCTAATATGCTGTCTCGTTTGGAGTTTATACCTTTTAAACTGTGGGAAATGGAAAATGGCAGCTATCGTATTTGCCTTTTCTATTTCTGTCAAGTTAATTCCTTTATTATTACTCCCATTGTTCTTCCGATATTTTAAAAAAGCGTCAGATCACAGATTAAATTTTGGAAGATTGATGGCTTTCTATGCTATTGTAGGTCTTACAACACTACTACTATTTCTGCCATTTTATTCAAAGGCGTTTTTCAACAACTATACAGGAACGGTCGCGCTTTGGTTTCAAAACTTTGAATTTAATGCTAGTTTCTATTATATCGCTAGGGAGATTGGTTACTTATTTAGAGGTTATAATGAAATTGCAATTATAGGTAAAATCTTGGCTCTTTTGGTCTTTTGTATGGTTGTTGGAATTGCTTTTTCTAAAAAGCAACAAACCCTTAAAACGTTAATAGTTCAGATGCTTTTCGCCTTGTCAGTTTATCTCTTTTTGAGTACGACTGTACACCCGTGGTATTTGGCAACCTTAGTGATTCTGAGTGTCTTTACAAACTACAAATACCCAATGGTTTGGAGTTATACCATCATTTTAAGTTACCTCGCTTATTTGAACCTCAATACCGCAGATAAATCTGAGAACCTTTGGATTATCGCATTGGAATACACGATCGTCTACACTGTCTTTATTTATGAAGTTTTTATAAAAAAAGCCAACTCAAAAGAGTTGGCTTCATCATAAATTGGTGAAAAATTATAGTTTTTTTAGGGCTATAATTTTATAAATATCGACTTCATCTTCATAGCCATCTTCATCGATTTCAGTTTCTGTTGTGACTGTATATGTAACACTAATTTTAGCACCAACATGTTGGTCAGACATCAAATCGAAAGATTTAGATAAGCCTTCATCCACCTGCTGAAATGTCATAGTATACTCTTCATCATCTTCATCTATTCCAATAAAGTTGTATCCATAATCTTCGTGTCCATCGTAAATACCTTCAAAAGTTAGCTTGTCTTGAACAGCCATTACGAAAGAAGACATGGTTACAAAACAGATCATTAATAAGCTCGTCAATAGTATTGATTTTGTTTTCATTTTAAACCTAATTTTAAAACTGAATATTCATTTAGTTTCTTCGGAAGTTTGCCACTACAAGTCCGAGAGCACTTTTAGTAATATCATTCTAATGACTTACACGTGGAGTGAGTTCTATATATACGTTTTTTTTAAAGGTTTAGATCATTTCATCCTTAATACTAGAGGTCATCATCGTCCTCATCAGACATTCCCTCGGTGTCTAAATCTGGATCCTGAACCGCATCTGGATCATCATTATCAAAATCTTCATAATCGTCCTCATCGTAGTTTTCCATGGTTACTTCAAGTTTCGTACTAACTTTCACCAAGTATTTGGTGTCTTCAGTAGTTACTTCTACAGCTTCCACAATTTCGTTATTGGCATTTCGAAATGAGATAATATGATCGTCATCATAACCATCAGGATACCTCTCTACTAACAAGGCTAAAATTTCTGGAGTTAATTTTTTAAAATCAACTATAACTCGTTTTAAGTTTGCGTCTTTACGTTTCATTGTTTGTTGTAATTGGAGCTAATTTTGATTTAAATATACTATTTATTCTTTTACTCGTATGACGTTATAGACATCTTTTCTTCTATCCTTTAAATTTTTCACTGCACCAAAAGAATGCAATTCGCGCAGTAAACTTAAATCGACGTCGGCCACCAATATCATTTCAGTGTTGGTGGTTGCTTCTGCCTTAATACCATTATTAGGAAATGAAAAATCACATGGTGTAAACACAGCAGATTGGGCATATTGAATATCCATGTTATTCACATTCGGCAAATTCCCTACACTCCCTGCAATAGCCACATAGCACTCATTTTCAACCGCACGAGCTTGCGCACATAACCGCACTCGAGAATAGCCATTTTGTGTATCGGTTAAAAATGGGACAAACAAAATATCCATACCTTCATCAGCTAATAACCTAGAAAGTTCTGGAAACTCAGAATCATAGCAAATCAAGATTCCTATTTTTCCTGCATCAGTTTCAAAAGTCTTTAATTCATTACCTTGTTGCATTCCCCAGACTCGTGCTTCGTCTGGCGTGACGTGAATTTTCTCATAGCGTTCTAAACTTCCATCTCTACGACATAAATAACCAACATTAAAGAGTTTGTCATCGACAACTTCTGGCATGCTACCTGATATAATATTGATGTTATAAGAAATTGACAACTGCTGTAGCTTTTCGATAATGGTTTTAGTGTATTTAGCCAATTCTCTAATCGCATCAGGCTCGTGCATATGATTATATTCTGCCATCAACGGCGCATTAAAGAACTCCGGGAAAACCGCAAAATCAGATCTGTAAGCAGCAACACTGTCCACAAAATATTCGACCTGCTCCATGAGATCATCTAAATTTTTATACGGTCTCATCTGCCACTGAATAAGACCCAGTCTTACAACAGTTTTTACGGTGCTCGCCTTTCGTCTTTCTTTGGTATAATAGATATTATCCCATTCCATTAATACTGCATACTCATTAGATGCTGTATCGCCTTCAAGATAGCCTTTCAAAACTCTAACCGGATGAAAATCATTAGAAATCTGAAAATTAAGAACGGCGTCATTAATCTCTTTTCGTCTTACTTTTTCAATATACTGTTTTGGAGTGAATTCTTTTTGATAGTTATGATAACCTGGCATTCTACCTCCAAAAACAATACTTTTAAGATTTAATTCCTCACAGAGCTCTTTTCTGTAATCGTATAAACGTCTGCCTAATCTTAAGCCTCTAAATTCAGGTTTTATAAACACATCAATCCCATAAAGCACTTCACCATCTGGATTGTGGTTTTTGAATTTCTCTCCCTCAACGATATCATTGTAAGTATGCGCATCTTCTATTTTTTCTGAATCTACTATCAACGACAATGCACAGCCAGCAATGACGCCATCAATTTTTATGACCACTTGACCTTGAGGAAAGATTGTTGTTAAACGTTTTATTTCGCTTTTTTTCCATACAGAATCTTTCATACCTCCATAGACCTCTAGCGTTGTCTCTTTTAATTCCTTAAAATCGTCAACCGAAAGGTATTTCAGTTCTATATTTTCAATCTTTTGTTCTTCCATTACATGTCTAAAAGGTAGGCAAAAATTAATGGGGCAACGATTGTCGCATCACTTTCAATGATGAATTTTGGTGTGTTGATATCGAGTTTTCCCCAAGTAATTTTCTCATTCGGAACAGCTCCAGAATAGGAACCATAACTCGTTGTAGAATCACTTATTTGGCAGAAATAACTCCAAAATGGGGTGTCTGTACGCTCCATATCTTGATAAAGCATTGGCACGACACAAATTGGAAAGTCTCCTGCAATTCCACCTCCAATTTGAAAAAACCCAATACCTTTTTCCGAATTTTCAGTATACCAATCTGCTAGAAACGTCATGTATTCTATACCAGATTTCATTGTGCTTGCTTGTAATTCTCCTTTAAGCACGTAGCTAGCGAAGATATTTCCCATGGTACTATCCTCCCAACCAGGGCAAACAATAGGCAAATTCTTTTCCGCAGCGGCATACATCCACGAATCTTTCAAATCTATTTCGTAATATTCTTCTAAAACACCTGAAAGCAACAATCTATACATATATTCATGTGGCAGATAACGTTCACCTTTGGCTTCAGCATCTTTCCATATTTTTACAATATGCTCTTGAATTCTTCGGAAGGCTTCTTCTTCAGGAATACAGGTATCGGTTACACGATTTAAACCTTTTTCCAACAAATCCCATTCTTCTTGAGGCGTTAAATCACGGTAATTTGGTACACGTTTATAATGCGAATGTGCTACCAAATTCATGATATCTTCTTCAAGGTTTGCTCCGGTGCAAGACACGATATGTACTTTATCCTGACGAATCATTTCGGCGAAAATTTTACCTAATTCGGCAGTACTCATAGCACCAGCCAGTGACACCAGCATTTTAGCACCTGAATGAAGTTGGTCTTCATAAGCTTTAGCAGCATCTACTAAAGCCGCAGCATTAAAATGCAAATAATATTTTTCTATAAATTGAGATATAGATCCTTTAGTTGTCGTCATCATCATTAAATTTAGAGAATTTATTAATACCTACTTTCGATTCGTTAAAATTATTGTCGAAATCATCCATCGCATCTTCATTTAAGAACTTATATGTTAGCATTTTGTAGTATAACTTTGCTGCTAAGAAATCTGATGATTTTTCTTTTGAATTCGGACATAACTCCACAATATCAAATCCTACAACATTTTTTTCTTCAAAAACCTGACGTAAAAAATCTAAAGTCTCATACCAGAGTAATCCGCCAGGCTCAGGAGTTCCTGTTGATGGCATAATAGAAGGATCGAAAGCATCCAAATCGAATGTAATATAAACATTGTCTGTCATCAAATCAATAGCTGAATCCATCCAGTTATCATCCTCTGCCATTTCATGCGCAAAGAATGTTTTATCGGCATCCATCACAGTTGTTTCCATCACATCCATACTTCGAATACCAACCTGAATTAAATTGGTCGTCTGACTTGCTTCATACAAAGCACAAGCGTGATTGCACTTACTACCTTGATAGCTTTTACGCAAATCAGCATGTGCGTCAATCTGCAACACTGTTAAATTATCAAAACACTCATTAAAAGCTCTGATGCTACCAATTGAAATAGAATGTTCACCTCCAAAAGTTGTCACAAATTTATTCTTCTTGATGTACTTTTTAGTTACTTGATGCACGACATCCACCACCTTTGCTGGAGAGTCATTTTCAATAATAGCATCAGCAAGAAATACACCTTGCTTGTAAACCTCAGTTTTGGTTTCAATATCATAAAGCTCCATATTCTCGGAAGCATTTAAAAAAGCCTCTGGGCCTTTATCTGCTCCTTTTTGCCAAGTGCTTGTTCCATCATATGGCACTGGAATCAATACAATTTTTGAACTGTCCAATTTAGAAAATTGCTCTTCTATTCCTGCGTAAGTTTTATTGTTCATTGTAACCTAAAATTTTAAGTAAGTCTTCACTTTTTTGTTGTTCACTAAATAGTTTTGTGGTGATAACACCGTTATCATCCTTATTGATTAAAATATGCTTTGGCGATGGGATTAAGCAATGCTGTAAACCTCCAAATCCACCAATGGTTTCTTGATAAGCACCCGTATTAAAAAATCCTATATACAAAGGTTTTTCTTTGTTGTATTTCGGAAGGTAAATTGCATTCATGTGTTGCTCACTATTGTAGTAATCATCACTATCGCAGGTTAATCCTCCTAAAAGTACGCGTTCATAACTGTCGAACCATCTGTTAATGGGCAACATGATGAATCGTTTATTTATGGCCCAAGTATCTGGCAAAGTCGTAATAAATGACGAATTTATCATGTTCCATTTTTCACGATCATTTTGCTGTTTTTGATACAATACTTCATAAATAGCACCACCACTTTCACCTACTGTAAAGCTTCCAAATTCAGTGAAAATATTTGGGACATCCACGCCTTCTTCATCACATACCAGTTTGATTTGGTTGACAATCTCGTCTACCATATAGGCGTAATCGAAATCAAAAGCCAGACTATTTTTTATTGGAAATCCACCTCCAATATTCAGGCTATCTAAGGTTGGGCAAATTTTCTTTAGGCTCGTATAAACCTTTAGACATTTGGTCAATTCATTCCAATAATAAGCGTTATCGCGAATACCTGTATTGATAAAAAAGTGTAGCATTTTTAAAGCGACCTTCTTGTTTGACTGTATCTGGTTTTTATAAAAAGGAACGATGTTTTTATAACCAATGCCCAATCGAGATGTATAAAACTCAAATTTTGGCTCTTCTTCTGAAGCAATGCGAATACCAACATTGAAATTTCCTTTAATTTCTGAAGATAGCAGTTCTATTTCCTCGTAATTATCAATGATTGGAATCGCATTTTTATGGCCGCTATTGATAAGTCTGGCGATATTAGTGACGTATTGTGCACGCTTAAAACCGTTACTAATCACAAAGGTATTGTCTGTGATTTTTCCTTCGGCCTTCATGCGCTCCACAATATCAATATCAAACGCCGAAGACGTTTCAATATGGATATCATTTTTTAAGGCTTCATCTAGCACATGCTTAAAATGGGAACTCTTCGTACAATAGCAATAACTATACTTACCTTTATAATCATTCTTTTCAATAGCCTCAGCAAACCATTGTTTGGCACGCTTAATATTGTTAGAAATTTGTGGCAAATACGTAAATTTTAAAGGTGCTCCATACTTTTCGATCAAAGCCATCAGGTCAATATCGTGAAACTCCAAGGTCTTGTTCTCAAGTTTGAATTCTTCCTGTGGAAAATCAAATGTTTGATTTACCAGGTCAAAATATTTTGTATTCATTAGTGTTTTTTAAAATTTAAAGGTATGGCTGAAAGCGGGCTCTCAACGTTAGGATATCATTAAATAATAAAAATCAAACCTGTATCTGTGGATGGGTCGTAGGAATGAAGCCATACAAATGTTGGCTCATGAGGATGTAGTAAGCGGAAGTTAGCTCTAAAATTCGGTTACTTAATCTATAAGCAGCTTTTGAATATGACTTCCTAATTTTCAAAAGCCCGAACATATAAACAGATTTCAATTTGTTCAGCTAAATGCGCGGCAAATGTAATTTATTTTTTAATATGACCTTCTTTTTTTTATTTTTTTTAGAAAAATTTTTTAACCTCTGATTTTCAACGTATTTTAAATGCTGCAAAGACATATGAATTCATATACTCATTCAAATGCTATGTTCACTCAGTCTGCAGACCATATAACTCAATACAGTTAGGATGTACAAGTAAGACACTCTAGATTTGATTAAAACAATAATAATTATGAAAACACTAAGCACTTTAACACGGAAAAAAATTGGATGGATGACCATGCTATTTATCGCATGTCTTTCTTTTAGTACACTGAATGCTCAAACGAACAATGCGGAGATTACCGTCAAAGGAATCGTTAGCGATGAAAATGGTCCTTTACTCGGTGCAAATATTGCACTCAAAGGGAGTGAAGTAGGCACTATCACAAGTAAAGATGGCACTTTTACCTTTCCTAAATCACTAAACACTGGAGACATTTTAATCATAAGTTTCCTAGGCTATGAGACGAAAGAAATCAAAATTGCAGACGATTCGGCCTTTCTGAAAATCGTCCTTGCATCGGATGTTGTTGAAATTTTAGGCGCATTAGAAACGAACAAGCCTTATAAGTCGAAACGCTCTAATTAACAGCTCCTTATTCATTTTGAGTTTATGAAAACAGCCTACTGTTTTTTGTGCTTCATCATGACGTGGTCTAGCTATGCACAGATTTCTGATTTTAAAACTATAGATTTTACCCAATCAGATAGCATCGCTATGTCACTTCATGATGAAAGCCTTTATAATTTACCTGAACTTTCTTATAAACTAACCGCACATTTGGATACAGACGTTGAGAAATTTCGAGCAATTTATATGTGGATTTGTACCAATATTAAAGCAGATTATGGTTTGTATGCCAGAAATAAACGTAAAAGAAACAAGTTACATAACGACAGTATTAAACTTCAACAATGGAATGACCATTTAAAGAAAATCACTTTTCAGAAGTTACTCAAAGACAAAAAAACCATTTGCACAGGTTATGCCTACTTGCTACAAGAGTTATCCCAATTATCAGGAATTACTTGTAAAATCGTGCATGGGTACGGTAGAACAAGCACTATTAATGTCGATAGAATTAGCGCTCCAAACCACTCTTGGAATGCTGTAGAGCTCAACGGAAAATGGTACTTGAGTGATCCTACTTGGGCCAGTGGCTTGGAAAACCCTACTTCAGAAAATCTAAGGTATGACTATATCAACGGGTTCTTTTTAGTAGACCCTAAATTCTTCGCAATCAATCATTTTCCAATCGAGCATCAATGGTCATTGCTTCCGTTGGAAAAGGCTCCTTCCTTTAAAAGCTTTCTAGAAGCTCCTGTAATTTATGGAAAGGCCTATAGAAACTTGTCCTATCATAGCGCTCCAGAAAAATTACACAATACCATTTTAAAAAATGAAAAAGTAGCCTTTAAATACCAACTTTTGGAACCAGCAGCTTCAAAAGACATCAGTTTGTTGATAGATGATGGCAGCTTCAGTAAAAAAATACATCCTGAATTATCCCATTTAGACAACCATTGGTTCGAATTCGAGTATCGATTTTCTACTGTCGGATTTTATGACGTACATCTCTATGTTGGTGAGGATCTAGTGTCTACTTATACTTTCGATGTCAAACAATAATTAGGTCATTACACCATTAACAGTGTATTTATCTCCTGTTGAGTCAAGTGTTTCCAATGACCGCGTGGTAAATCCTTTTTTGTTAAATGTGCAATTTGAACGCAGTCCACTCGGATGATATCGTACTTAAAATGTTCAAAGATGGTATGCAGGATAGAATTTCCGGTGTTTTTAATCTTCAAACCTATTTTAGTTTTTGGCTGACCGTCAATATAACTAATCTCCTCTACTGCAACGAGCTTACCTTCAACTTTAAATCCGTCTTGAATTTTTTTGAAGTCTTCATGCTTCAAGTTTTTATCTAATTCTATTTCAAATAAACGCGAGACACCATTTTTGGAGTTTGTAAATTTTTTCACCACAGTATCATCGTTGGTAAAGAGTAATAACCCTGTCGAATTTCTACCTAAACGTCCAATAGGCTTAATACGAGCACTTGTGGCATTAGCCACGAGATCCATAACTGTTCGGCCTTTACTTTCGCTCGTAGTCGTGGCAAAACCTTTTGGTTTATTCAACAATACATAGGTCTTTTTTTCAGGATTGATTCGTGAACCATCAAAGCGAACATCATCTTCCAGCTTCACTTTGTAGCCCATCTCAGTAATTACTTTTCCGTTCACCGTAACACTTCCTACCGAAATATGCATATCTGCATCTCTACGTGAACATATGCCTGAATTAGCAATGTATTTATTTAAACGTATTTCATCCGGATTTGACGTTTTAGTCTTTACCGATGGCTTTTTTGTCATAGGAGCATTACCACGAGCGAAACTTTTACCTTTATTGGTGTCACCGCCTCTACTAGAACGTTTATTCATTGGTTTACTACTCCTTCCTGAGGACTTTCCTTTTCCACTGCTTCCTTGCTGTCTACTCATGATTCTTAAATTTTGCGCAAAGGTAGTATATTAGTTGATACCAATCGATAAATTATGAATCAATTGCGCTTGAGTTCAAAAGCTTACGCTGTTTATCAAATTCGATTTAAGACCACACTTACCTTGATCAACACAATACTGAAAACTCCAGCTACAATAATAAATTTTAAGATATTGTGTAAAATTAAGTAATGAGTCTTCGTTGTAGCAATCCATAAAATCACCAAAAACAACAATAGAAGGCCAATGGCTAAGTAAAAAAACAGATCCATATGACCAACGTCAAATCGTGTGAGCAATAAGTAAATTGGAATGGTCGTGAGTGCTGTTAAAAGGCTTAGCATGATCTTTGAAGCCCTTTCACCATATACTATTGGAATGGTTTTATAACCTAAAAGCAAGTCTCCTTTCATATTCTCCAAATCCTTGGTCAACTCTCTCATGGAAATCATTAAAAACAAGAAAACAGCATGCACAAAAATGACCGTTTCAGAATTACCATAATAGAGAAAAATTGCGAAAAATGGTGTGATAGTTAAGATGGCAGATGTGAGATTACCTATAAAAGGTTGTTTCTTTAATTTATGCGAATAAAACCAGATGCCGAAGATGTAACAAGAAAAAAATATAACGGCTCTAAAAGACACATAACTAGCCATGACCACTGCCGAGAAATTCATCACAAAATAAAACGACAACTTCGTATTCTGACTTACCAAACGGTCTAGCTTTGATTTTTGGGGACGATTAATTAGGTCTTTTTCTGAATCGTAAAAGTTATTGATAATATAGCCAGCTGCAATGGTAGCTGCAGAAGCTAAAACAAGCATCAATAAATTAAGATCAAACAATACAAGCTTCAACGGCATATCATGTGCCAATATATAAATGGAAGTTAAATATTGGGCAATGACCACGATGAGAATATTGTATCCGCGAACCACGGAAAACATGCTAAAGAACTTTAGCAAAATATGCTTTTGTTTTCTATTGAATATTGGACTCATTAAATGGTGCTGACCCCTTAATTTTGGCCGCTAGTTTTAAAGATAGTTTTTTTGCTGAATCTAAAGTTAAATGGTGTGCATCAATAAAATTATAATGTTGCCCTTCTTTTGAAAAGTCAAAATAGGAAATGTTTTGCTCTAGTGCCAAATTTGTCATTACCCTATCAAAATTTGGCGCTAAATCGTTTTCAATTTGCAGCAACTCACCATCAATTGGTAATCGTACCAAATAGACATCTCCATAAGTTTCCAAAAAATTTACCGTCTTATTGAGATAAGATAAGCGCAATGAAGATAAAGCGAAATCTTGTCGTTTTTTGGCATAATCCAAAATATTCTGTTGTCGTTTTTGAAGCCTCTGTTCTTGCGTTAATGTTAGCGTCATTTTCAAGAAGCCATCATCTTCCACCACTCGTGGCGATCTATTGTATAATATCTTGATATAGGGTTCAGAATAATGATTTAGTAAATAGGAAAAATTAGGCTTTGAATTCACAGACTGTAAGGTTCCTAAAAACTCATTGCTTTCTGTAAACCCAGCCAAATCATTGGGATTTTGGTTATCGCTAGATAGAACCCATGGATCCACACCCAAAATAAATAGTTGGCCATTTTGTAAGGTGTCCAATTTCCTCTTAATACTTTCTAAATACACTGGACCATACGGACTCGTATTATAGGTAAACGCATAATTATAACTTGCCGTTCCTGGAATCTCATTATTAATCACAGATGGCACAATACCTAGAGACACTCGAGAAGAACCTAAAATTAGTGAGTTCTGTTTAGGTGATGTGAACCTTTTATAGAATGGGTCTGACCAACCATCAGCTTGATAAAACACACAAAACACACTCAAAAGTATGATGATTCCGAAAAGGGCAATCTTGATTAAAAAACGCTTCAACTCATTATTAGTTTAAAATTGAAAGTATATAAACGGTTGTTCTTTGACGCCAAATAAGAAAATAATCATCACCATTAGGTAGTAAAACGTATAACAAATTGGTTTAGAAAACTTCTTATTTAGATGCTCTAAGGTATGATTATTTTCTCGCCCAAGCCAATCCAACACTACCAAAACACCAATAAAGAATAATGAAATGATCATCTTTTCCTCACTAATGAATTCAGGCAAAGACCATATTGAAGGCGAAAACAATCCTTCAAAATAAACTATGGCATCTGTTAGATTATCTGCCCTAAAAAAGATCCAAGCTAGCGTTACTATAGTAAATGTGACCAGCATAGATATCAACTCTTTTGGTCTTGCAAATAGCTTGTTTTTTGCTACTGTATTCAAATATTTTCTATTGGCATTTACCATAAATAAGGGCAAAAAGAACAAGGCATGTAAGAATCCCCAAAAAACAAACGTCCAATTAGCGCCATGCCATAAGCCACTAATAATAAACACGATAAAAATGTTTCTGATCGATTTTACTTTAGATCCTCGGCTGCCACCTAATGGAATATAAAGGTAATCCCTAAACCATCTTGATAAGGATATATGCCAACGACGCCAAAATTCAGCTATATTTCTAGAAAAATATGGCACTCTGAAGTTTTGCTTAAAATCGAAACCGAATAATTTTGCACTACCTATGGCGATGTCAGAATACCCAGAAAAATCGCCATAAATTTGAAATGAAAACAAGATGGCTCCCAATAATAATGTGCTTCCAGACAAGCCTTCGGCGTCATTGAAAATAAGCACGACATATCGTGCGCAATTATCAGCAACGACCACCTTTTTAAAGAATCCCCAAAGCATTTGTCGTAAGCCATCGGTTGCTTGCTCATAATTAAATAGACGTAATTTATAGAATTGTGGTAATAGATGTCCAGCGCGTTCTATGGGTCCAGCAACCAATTGTGGAAAGAAACCTACGTAGCATAGAAAGGATACCCAATCTTTAGTAGGAGTCATTTTTTTACGATAAACATCAATGCTATAACTAAGACTTTGGAATGTGTAAAAACTAATTCCAACAGGTAAAATAATTTCTAGACTATCGAGCGATAATGCTGTGCCAAAAAGTGTAAAAGCCTCGACAAAACTTTCAGCAAAAAAATTATAGTATTTGAAAAACATCAAAAGACCTAGATTAACGGCGACACTTATCCAAAGCAAGTATTTACGACCAATCTTGCTGGTACTTTTATGAAGATGAATGCCAATAAAATAATCGACCAGCGAGCTAAATGCAATTAGGAAGAGAAAACGCCAATCCCACCATCCATAAAACACATAACTTGCGATTAAAAGGAGGCTGTTTTGTGCCGTTGATTTTTTAGGTATTACCAACCAATATAGAAGAAAAACTATTGGCAGAAAGACGGCAAAATCTAAGGAATTAAATAACATACAAATCTAAAATGTTCTGTATGAAATTTACCATAGTCATTCACAATGTCTTGAGGAATATTTAGAAGTTATAAACCACTTCTAATTGATAGTCTTTTAAAGACTTTTTGGCACGATCAATATCTTCAGTAAAACCTAAAATATAACCACCACCACCTGAACCACAGAGTTTCAAATAGTATTCATTGGTTTCAATACCTTTTTTCCACAACTCATGAAACTGCTTAGGGATCATTGGTTTAAAATGGCTCAATACTACTTTCGATAATTGTTTCGTATTTTGAAATAATGATTTTACATCACCTTTTAAAAAATCATCAACGCAAGCATCCGTATGCTTAATAAACTGATCTTTTATCATACTCCTAAATCCTTCCTGCTTCATGTTCTCCATAAAAATTCGAACCATAGGAGCGGTTTCTCCAATCATTCCAGAATCTAATAAAAACACAGCGCCTTTACCTTCTGTTTGTTGTGCAGGAATTCCAGTGGCTTCAATATTATCTTTGGAATTAATTAAAATAGGAATACTCAGATAGCTATTTAGAGGGTCCAAACCAGATGATTTTCCGTGGAAAAACGATTCCATTTCAGAAAATATAGCTTTAAGTTTCAGCAGCTTTTCACGTGTCAAATTCTCTAAAACCGTAATTTTATCGTAAGCATACTTGTCATAAATAGCGGCTACTAAAGCACCACTACTTCCTACACCATAACCTTGTGGAATCGAGGAGTCGAAATACATGCCGTTTTCAACATCAGCGGTTAAAGTCTCAATATCAAAAGACACCAAGGTCTTATCAATATCGTTGAGATACGATACGAATCGCTTTAAACTCTCGTTTGACTTGATCGCTTCTGGCGAAGGATTTTCATCCGTTTTTAAAGCACCTTTAAAAAAATTGTAAGGGATTGATAAGCCTTTAGAATCCTTGATGATTCCGTACTCACCAAAGAGTAAGATTTTTGAATAAAAAAGAGGTCCTTTCATGTAATTTCGCAATTTCCTTTAACAAATATACGTATTATTCTTGTATTTGGTTCGCACCGAAACCAATTTGGTCACAAATATATTGACCATTTTGACAGTACGCAACTAATTCATTCTTAATGAATTTTAGCACGTTTTCCTGTTCATTTTCTGGATAAAGAACATGGACATTCGCTCCTGCATCCAAGGTAAAACAAACTTTAGAACCATTCGCAATTCTATAGGCCCAAATTTTATTGATGATTTCCAAGGTGTTAGGTTTCATCAATATAAAATAGGGCATACTAGTCATCATCATGGCATGCAAGGTTAATGCTTCACTTTCTACCAAATTGACAAAAGCATCCAAATCACCCAATTCAAAAATCTTTGTTAGTTTCGATAAATTAGCGTGCGCTTGATTGAAACGGTTTTTTGCAAACGGATGACCATGCATAAGGTTATGACCAACGGTACTACTCACCTGCTTTTCTCCTTTATCTACCAATAAAATAGTGTCTTGAAAATTTTTAAAGTTAGCATGTACTTTTAAAGGATACTTTACACCATAAAGGTCTGAACTCCCTTGAATTTGTTCATGAGCTCCCCAAACAATCAAATCACCTTCGATACTTCTGCAAGCGCTTCCTGAACCCAAACGGGCTAAAAATGATGCTTTTTTAGTGAAATAATCTGTTGACATACCCTCTGACAACTCTTTTTCAATACTCATTAAGCACAATGCTAAAGCACTCATTCCAGAAGCCGAAGACGCTATGCCCGAACTGTGAGGAAACGTATTTGACGTTTCAATTGTAAAATGATAGTCTTTTAAAAATGATAGATAATTTTCAATGCGCTTAAAAAACGTTTTAATTTTTGGCTTGAAATCATCTTTTTGCTCGCCATCTAAGAGCACCTCAAAAGAAAAATCATCTGTACTGGTTTTTTTTGAAAAACTTAGTGTTGTTATAGTTTTACAATGATCTAGAGTAAAACTAATAGATGGGTTTTCAGGAATCTGGTTGTCCTTTTTTCCCCAATATTTCACTAAGGCAATATTACTTGGCGAAGACCATGTAAAACTACCATTGTCTATACTAAAACTATAAGGTTGAGGAATAAAATCGTCTGGGCTCATGTAAAAATTTATATCTGAAAGCGGCTAATTTCTTTACCTTCACTAACAGGTTGGTTCAATATGTTGCAAAAATAAGGAATATCTATTGGTCTTTGTTATTTTCATCAGACATGGCTAGCAATTTTACCATGGTATTATAATTTCTTGTCGTGGCATTGACCTGCAGCTTTTTCTCAAAGAGATTCATATTGAACTTTGATTTTCCATAACCTGCCTCGGAGTAGAAATATACAGCATCATTGATGATTTGAAACATTTCATTATCGTATGAACGTTGTATTACCTCTTCAACACGGTCACCATCAGGAATCTTATCTAAAATAATAAAATAGCTTGCTTTTTTTTGTACTTCAGAAAATGGGCAAGCCTCAAAAATTCTCAATAATTCATCTCTTGTTTTCGCAATCACAGACACCTCGAAACCGAAGTGCTGATGTATGGCATGTTTGATTTTTGATACCACTTCTAAATGATTGTCGTCTTGGCTAGTTAAGATGATATTTCCACTTTGAATGTAGGTTCTCACATTTTCAAAGCCAATTTTTGCTAGTAGTGTTCTGAGTTCAGCCATCGGTACTTTTCGGTGTCCGCCAACAATTATTCCCCTTAATAAGACAATATACTCAGTCATTTTTCTTGCGTTCTTCAAGTTCTTGACGACGCATTGGCATGGCATCAATTAGGCTAAAAATCACATCAGATGTCACTACGGTAGTAGAACTATATTTTTCGCCTCCATCCAAACCTATTAATACTATTTTAAAACCTTTTAAAGTTTGAGTCGTATCATTGGTTTGAGGATGATCCTTCCAGTTATAAAATGTGCATTTTTCATCTAAACATTTGTACACAACTATCTTCCGATCTATCAGACCATTTGAATCTTTATGTAGAATATCAAACTGTTGCTCTGCGAGTTGAAGGTGCGCTTGATCAGCTTTTATGAGAACAACACGTTCCTTCCATTGGTGTTTCTCAAGATTTTGAGACCAAACACAATGAGTAAAAAGCATTGTTAATAAGACGTATTTCATATCATTCGGAATTTAAAATTGACTGTGCCGCAATATAGGCACCAGACCATGCATTTTGAAAGTTAAATCCTCCTGTTACTGCATCAATATTTAAGATTTCTCCCGCAAAATAAAGGTTTTTATGCAATTTACTTTCGAAGGTTTTGAAATTCACTTCCTTTAAATTGATACCTCCAGCTGTTACGAACTCCTCTTTAAAGGTGCTTTTTCCGGTCACGTGAAAAACAGCTTTAGTAAGCTGAGAGGCTAATTGTTCTAACTGAAGTTTATTGAGATCAGCCCAACGCACATCATCATTGATGTGCGATGCTAATACTAGGTTTTGCCACAATCGTTTTGGTAATTCGAATTGTGCCGATTTAACCACTACCTTTTTTGCTAATAGTTGTTTCAATGCTTTTAAGGCTTCGATACAATCCTCAAATGATTGTTTTATAAAATTGACTTCAATATCAAAATTATAATGTTTTTCCGCTAATTCTATGGCTCCAAATGCCGATAATTTTAAAATAGCAGGAGCACTCATCCCGACATGTGTTATTAATAATGGTCCTTCACTCCAAAGATTTGAATTTACTACAGAAACTTCTACGTGTTGCGCCACGACTCCAGGAATATTTTTTATCCGTTTATCCTTTATATCAAAGGTAAATAGAGAGGGTACAGGTGGTGAAATGGTATGTCCTAAATCTTCTAATAATTGCCATATTTTCGGGTTACTACCAGTTGCAAGAAGCAATTTATCACAATCAAAAGTGCCTTTAGTAGTTTCAACTTTAAATCTGTTTTGAGATGTGTCTTCATGAGTTATTGGATGAATAAATTTAACAGAATGAGTGTACAATACATCCACATCATTCTTTTCAGCTTCATTCAAAAAACAATCAATAATCGTTTGAGACGAATTTGAAACGGGAAACATGCGTCCATCTTCTTCAATTTTTAAAGGAACACCTCGTTCTTCAAACCATGCAATTGTATCTCCAGTCATGAATTGATGAAATGGTCCCAAAAGCTCTTTTTCACCTCTTGGATAATTTCTTACGAGTTCTGATGGTATAAATTCGGCGTGTGTGACATTACATCGACCTCCACCTGAAATCTTTACTTTCTGTAGTCCTGTTTTCCCTTTTTCAAGAATGGCCACTTTCATTTCAGGGTTTTGCTCCGCGATATTAATCGCTGCAAAAAAGCCTGCGGCACCACCTCCAACCACTATGACATCATACGTCTTCATAAACGTTCTGGATTATCAGAAATGATACCATCAACGCCATAAGATTTCATTCGGGTAATTGCTACTTCATCATTGACAGTCCAAACGATGACTTTATAGCCAAGTTCTTGTGCATATGCTACATTTGTTTTGGTAATCAAGGCCATATTTGGATGAATGGCAAAAGCGTTGACCGAATTCGCAATTTCTATAGCGTCTGAAACGCTGGCTTTTGTCAAAACACCTAATCTTAAATTCTTGTGAGTTTTATAAACAGTTTCTAATTCGTGACTTTGAAAGCTTGAAATAATAAACTGGTCATAATTCCAGCCGTGAGAATTGATGTAATCATCTAGTATGCGGCAAGTTTCTTCAGCTGTTTGTTTTCCTTTAAGTTCAATATTGATAACACATGCTTTATCAACGACATTCAAAACCTCTTCAAGTGTTGGAATGCTAAATTGTCCTTCTACTTGTAATTGCTGAAGCTCAAGCAGTGTGTGCTTCGCAATCTCACCAGAACCATTCGTCATGCGATCTAATGTAAAATCATGAAATACGACTAATTCACCTGAGGCACATCTATGCACGTCTATTTCAATGCCATCTACACCTAATTCTAAAGCCTGTTTCACAGACTCCAAGGTATTCTCTGCAATATGATTTTTAGCACCTCTGTGCCCTATTTTCAATGGATTTCTCATCTGGTATAAAAGTATTAAATTACAAGTTAGCAAGCATCATAAATATTTTATGTAATCTTTAAGAGTTTAGATTTTTCATTCTGAAGAAAAAGCATTTAATTTTGTTTAGAACGACACGTTATGACCTCAAAATTAAACATCCTTATTACTTTATTCATACTTAATAGTTCTTGTAACACTGGTAAATTAAATGCACTCCTTGACCTTCCCTCAGATTTAGAAGAAATTTCAGCCATTGAGGTAGTGAAAGATTCTGATATTTTATGGGTGATTGAAGATGCTGGTAATAAAAACAATCTCTATGGTTTAGATACGAAAGGACAAATTGCTAAAGATATCGATATTGATAATGTACAAAATATAGATTGGGAAGATTTAACTTCAGACCAAGACGGTAATATCTATATTGGTGACTTTGGTAACAATGCTAAAAAGCGCGAACATTTTGCTATTTATAAAGTTTCAAACCCTGAAAATGCAGACGACTCCACCGAGGCAGACGTTATAAGCTTTACACTCCCAAAAAATATGAAGTCTGAAGACTTTGAAGCCTTTTTTCTGTATAATGATTTCTTTTATCTTTTTACAAAAGACCACAAGAAATGTGAATTAATTAAGGTTCCTAATATTGTTGGAGATCATGAGGCAGTATATATTTCCGAATATGAACTCCCAGGAAAGCATACCAAAGTGACATCAGCTGATATTAGTGAAGACGGAAAAACCGTAGTATTATTAAATCACGACAAACTATGGAAGTTATCAGGATTTTCTACCGATGACTTTTTTGATGGTGATCTTAAGTCCATTCCTTTTGATCACGACACTCAAAAAGAAGGAATTAATTTAATCGCTCCAAATAAGGTGCTAATCACCGACGAACGTGACAAGAGTGAAGGCGGTAATTTGTATAGTTTTAGTTTTGATGATTAGTACACTGCTGAAATAATCGTTCTACAACCTTTAAATCGGCTTTATTTGTTAATTGCGCGGTCGCATCTTGATAGAGATTCTGAATGTCATTGTCAACAGCTTTTCTATAAACGTCATTGTTACATCCTTGGCTCTTTTGAAGGGCTTGTAGCATTACGAATAACTTTTGAACGATCACAATATCATGTTTACAATAGGTCCGCAATGCCGCCATCACTTGAAATAATAGGGTCTCAAAATCAACGGTGTTAATAACAAGAACCGGTTGGTCATCAGAATTACAAATCTGGCTTGAATCCCTCTTTTGCATTCTTAGTAAAAATAATTCCGTTAGGTAATCTATGGCATTGACTGCTGTTCCTGGATCATTAATTCCAGGCGACATGGCTTTAACAGCTATTTCTGTAATTTGCTTAAACGCTAGTACATAATTTTCTTCAATCAGCTCGCCTTTTGAAAAATGAAGATGGGATAACATCCGGTCTTTGACCTCATCGTCTAATGCTATACTCGTTTTAATGATAGGCATACCACTTAAGACATAAGAGCCTTTTACTGGAAGAATATCTGCCTTAAAATCTAATTCAGAAATGATGTCCTTAATCGCGTGAATTCTGACATCTTGGAAATACCCTGATGTTGTTGAAGTTATCTCATCCCAATCTGAAGAATCTATGGCATCGAACTCCTTGTCACTTTCAGAATCAATGAGTTGTTCCATGCGCTTCTTAGCCGTACTAAAAATGCGATCCATGATGTTATTCACTTGGATTTCTTGTGAGATGGAATGAATAAAATAAATAAAAGCGCCAAGGCACAAGGTCATAAAAAATATAGCCAATAATACTGAAAATCCAGGCAATTGATATTTATTGCCATTGGGCTCAATAGCGACCAATGTGAAAATACAATAGAGTAATGTCGAATTATAAATTCCAAGAACCATTTGATGGCGTCTATTTGAGATAAGACCAGGCAAGACTCTCGGTGAGAAATTTGTGGAGGCTTGATTAAGAAGTATCATCACCAAAGAGAAACTAAAAACCATGATAGAAATAAGTCCCGCAATAAACGTCGTAAGCAGACTTCTTGCAGTTTCACTATCATTGACGACAAACACAGGTGCATGATTCAGCAAATATTTTGAAACACCCTGACTTTCTAAGTAAAACATTAATAAAGCGAATAGCAAGCCAAGTAAGCTTAGCAATGTTGGATAGAACGCAATTTTACTCTTAAGCTTGAAAATATATTTTAGAGTAATGTCTAGGTAATTTTTCATCAGATTCTAGAAATTTAGACCGAATCCAAAAGAAAATCGCAAGCCTTCCGTACTGTTAAAGAGATTAAATGTTCCTGAAAGACTTTCTGCCGCAGTAATCCAGAGTCCACCACCATAGTCATTATGCCATTTTTCGGAAAAGTCATTTTTCAACCAAACTCTACCAACATCAAATCCTCCAAAAACACCAATCTGTAGAGGAAGTGTACTCGTTTTAAAAGAGTTGAAACTATATCTTACATCAGCACTACCTACAAACGAGTTTTTACCTGTAAAGCGTTCTGTTCGAAAACCTCTCAATCCATTTTGACCACCAATATTTGCTGCTTGATAAAAAATGAGATCATCACCAAAACGGAATTGTGCTCGAGCATCTGTTTTAAGAACAAGTTTACGGTTTTTAGTTATAGCATTGTAGAACCCTAGGTTGGTATTGACATAACCATAAGTGAATTTGGAATTTTCAAATTCTGTTTTACCACCAACATTTAACAAGAAGGTCATCCCTCTTGTGGGATTCAATTGATTATCAAAACTTTTATAATTATATTCAGCTTCTAAGGCTCCAAAAATACGTCTTTCATAAAAATCCTCGGTACTTGATGGAACGATGTCTGTGATAAACCTGCCATCTGTATTTCCAATTTCAATAGCTTCAAAAACCGCTCTAAAACCATAATCACTACCAAAATTTCCTTTTTTGATAATACCAGCTTTCGCCATGTAAATGCTTGTTTTGACGCGATTATAATCCAAATCGAGTTCATCATCATTATTAACCGTTTCATTTCCGAAGCCAAAAAAGTTATTGGTAAAGTTTTCGGATGTGAATTGACCACCAATATGTAAATTCCAATCGTTCATGATATTGGCAAATTCACCGTCATAAATAAGCGAAAATCCGCTAGTAGCAAAAAAGTAACCACCTCTAAAGCGATGTTCTTGAGAAAACGGATTACGTTGAAAACCATTTTTGGTCTTCACATATTGCAATCCTAACGACACACCATCATCTGGATTAAATCCAATGGCTGGAGTAATAACACTGTTGGTAGTAATGTATTTTTGAAAATCGAAGAGATTCAGTTTATAAACATCCGTAAAACGAATGGTTCCACCTTTATTCTCTTGAACGGTATTGGGTTTACTCTCATGATCGTATACTTTAATTCTACGTCCAGCTTTAATGATGTAGGTATCATTTTCCTGTCCGCCAATAAGTCTTGTAAAAATGAGGTTATTGGCTTTCCCTGTGACTTCAAAAATATCCTTGTCGTCAAGACCATAAATCCATAATTCTTTGGTCACATCTTTATGAAACACTTTATCTACTAGGACATCAGCTTTTTCACCATCCTTAATTCTTGAAATAATCACCCGTGTTTGTTTATCACCAATTCTTTGAACTTCGATATAGTCGTCTTTATCAGTACCTGTGAGAATCACCAACTCATTCAAAAACTCATAATATCTCGTAGCGATGTCCCGTAAATTGGCTCGTCTCCCTTTCAGGTGCTCTTTGATTTCCATCAAGGTAGAATCTTGTGCCGCTTCAGGAACATTTAGAAAGGCGCTATCTATGACCTCATCGGTAATATTATCTTGTAAAAACTGCGCATGCTCTAGCCACTTTTCTTTTGTTGACTGTTGCACCATCACTCTATCTAGTTTGACGCCAGCCGCATTCATCCATTCAATATCTTTCAATTCAGAATCATACACTTGAAGTTGTTTTGTCGAACCTGAAATAATACGCATCACATCAAGCAAAGCACCGTCAAAATTTGAAAACACTTGATCTCTATCTCTTGGAATTGGACGAAACCACTTATCCCCATTTTCTTGATCAAATTGTGCCCATCGCCATTGATCTTGATGTCTATCCCAATCTCCTATAAGCATATCAAATAAACGCGCTCTCACATAAGCATTCTCGTCAATTTTATACTTCTCATCTTCACGTACCTTCTCAATTATATCATGAGTGCTTTCAATATCATCGGCATAACCAAAGTTGCGTTCATCTGTGTAATTTTCTTCTGGACGCTCCTCTATCATATACAATTCGCCTCCATAATCATTATTATATTTACCGAGGTATTTATGCTTAGGAATATAAAATATTCTAGGGTTGGTATGATAGATTTTAGCAGCATCAGATAATTCAGGCACCACCATAAATGCATAAGGATGTGCCGCAGTATAGAAATCTTGTATTAAGCCTTCAATAGCTGTTTGTTCAAAGTCATCTTGTATATAAGTATCCTTGAACATCACGGTCTGTAGGTACTGTGTAGCACTTTTACGCAGCGCTCTCATGTTGAGCTCTCGACCGTCTTTGGTTTTTAATCTTAAGGATCTTGTTTGATGACCACCACCAGCCCTTACAATCTCCAAACCACCATAAAGCGTGTCTAAAGTTGCCACTTTAGCGGTGATTTTCGTACTGTAAACATCGCGATAATGATCGCCCCAAACCGATTCGAAAAATCCACTCTTATCTGTTTCTTCAGCGGTATAAACGGACGTCTCAATTTCCTGCGGAAAACTATCAGGAAGGTCAGACACATCATAGTCTTTAGTTGGCGGATATACTTCTTTGGTAAACATTTTTTTAGGCTCACCGTTCTCGACACCGTATATCGTCACCCAACTACTTCCGTCCTTAAAAATGGTGAGCTCAGCAAATCCTTGTCCGCCATACGAGAAAAAGCCATTATTACTCAAAGTCGCAGACGATTCTTTGGCACCTGAACCTGACACAATTTGTTTAATCCTTTCATTTTCGATATACTGAAGTGTATGCTCGTGACCAGACACTACCACCAAATTTTCAGAATCAAAGACCAGAGTTTCCAAGCGCTTCATTAGTTCATTGTAGCGTTCATTATACCTATCTTGAATGGAGACGCCTCCTTGCGTTCTAACCTGTGCAATGAGAGAAGAGAATACAGGAACAGGTATCTTACTCTGGGTAGGATACAAGTGCTTTTCGGCTGCAAATTGTCCGCCATGAGTACCATTCGTATACATCGGGTGATGCATGGCTAAAACAATGGTTTTATTTTGAGCTTTTTTGAGTTCACCTTCTAATTCCAAAAAGAAGCGCTCACGTGTTTTGATCTCACATTCATCATTAATCGTTGGATTAGAATTCCAGTTTTCTAAATACCATTGGGTGTCTATTACAATGAGTTTTATATTCTCATTAATATCGATATCTTCCAAAGGACATCCATTTTCTGGTTGGAATGTATTCTTGCCAAGTGCATCTTCAATATATTTTTCTTGTCGCTTTAAACCTTTAAGACCATTCGCATACCAGTCATGATTACCAGGAATAAACAACACATCGCCTTTAAAATTCTCAACAGATTTCAACTGACCGTTGAGTGCATTCTCAGCCATCGCTCTATGTGGATCATTTTCAGAAGGCAGTCCGTCAGGATAAATATTATCTCCTAAAAAGATGGTATAATCATCTTCTGTATTTCGAGCTGCGATGTGGTTATTAAAAGCTGTTAAGGCCTGAGACATCCCACCCATGGGTGATACTCCAGCATCTCCAATGAGATAAAAAGTTTTATCGATCTCTTTGTTTGGAAGTTCGACCGTGGCATCCTCTTCTTCTTTATACTGTGCTTTGTATGTAGCACATGCTGTTATAAATATGCTAAAAGCAAAACAGACCAATAGTTTTTTAAAGTTGGGCATATATTATTTTTGAATTACAAAATAACAATCAAAAAATTGTTAAGTTTGTTCATATCACTAAAGATATTGATTCTAACGCTAATAAACGGATGCTAATCGTATTAAAGTCATCATGAACTGCAAGATAGCATTGAGCAGCCTACTTTATGCCTAGCCCAATCTGGTCGTTTTTTGAACCATTTTTCATATTTAGGTTGCTCCGAATACGGCCTTTTTAATAATTGGAACAGTTCGTTCAACAAATCATAGTTCCCTTGTTCGGCATCATCAATTGCCAATTGTGCCATATAGTTCCGGAGAACAAATTTAGGATTCACCTGATTCATTTTGCTTTGCCGTTGCTTATCAGTTAAGCTTTCGTTTTGAAGTCGGTCGTCATAACGTTTAAACCAATCTCGCCATTCCTGCGCAATTTGACCAGACACTTCATTAGGCACATAAAATGCAACTTTTACTATCTCTAAACCTGTTTTAGCATTCCTTTTTTTGAAATGTCCTAAATTTCTAAAAAACAAGGTCATATCGGTTTCAGTGGCTAGCAATACTTTTTCTAAATCCTGAATAAGGCGTTGATCAGCAGTATGCTTGTTGTGAAGCCCCAATTTTGATTTCATCATAGCCAATGATTGCTCCTCGAATCCCGTTTTATAACCCTCCAAAATCTGCTCTAAAGGTTCTGTTTCCTCTATTAATGGATATAAGGCGTTAGCTAACTGGTATAAATTCCATAAGCCAATTTGTGGTTGATTGCCATACCTGTATCGCTTGTGCTCTTTGTCTGTTGTATTAGGCGTCCACCCAAAGTCAAATCCTTCCAACCAGCCATAAGGTCCGTAATCAATGGTCAAACCAAGTATAGACATATTATCGGTATTCATAACGCCGTGTACGAAGCCAACGCGTTGCCAATGAACAATCATTTTAAGCGTGCGCTCGGTTACTTCTGAGAAAAACTGAATATAGTTTTCTTTAGAAGGTTTTCCAAGATGCGAAAAATGATGTGCAATCGTATAATCCACCAATGTTTTTAAGGTACTATGATCTTGTCGCGCCGCAAATATTTCATAACTACCGAAGCGTAAAAACGATGGTGACACTCTGGCAACTATCGCGCCTTTTTCGTACTCTGGATGGCCATCGTAGAGCATATCTCTAAGTACTTGATCACCTGTTAATGCCAAAGAAAGTGCTCTGGTTGTTGGCACCCCTAAATGATACATCGCCTCGCTACACAAATATTCTCTAATGGAAGACCTTAAAACCGCCAAACCGTCAGCATTTCTTGAATAAGGCGTTTCACCAGCTCCTTTGAGTTGAACAGTCCATACCTTCTCATTATGAACCACTTCAAATAAATTGATAGCTCTACCATCACCTAACTGTCCGGCCCAATGTCCAAATTGATGCCCTCCATAACACATGGCATAAGGTTTCGTGTTTTTCAAAGTTGTAGCACCAGTCAAAATTTCAGTAAACTTTTGAGCGCTTACATCCTTATCTGAAAAACCCAATGTTTTTATCATGTCATCGGAGACGTGTATTAATTTGGGGTTCGACGGCTTTTTGGGTGTCACATATGAAAAACAGGCATGCGTCACTTGTCGTCTGGAATTTTCCATCTTTGAATCTGATGGCAAGGCCTCTGTAAAAATATTTTTAGTATTTATTTCCATTAAAAAACTGGTAATCAGCTTGTTTTAAATTACTTATTTCTTCTCATAATTTACAAATAATTTAACCGTTACCAATTCGAAAGAAAGTTAGATTTTGTTAAATCTTAATTTTGTAATTTTAACCTTCATCTATAAAACGTATTTATGGCAACGGATTTTGTTAAAAAAACTGAAGCATTTGTATTTGATCTCCTTACAAAGGAATTAGATCCTGTATTTCTATACCATAATCACAAACACACGCAACGTGTTCTAAAAAGCACTCGTGAGATTATTGAGAACTCCGATGTGAAAGATGATGAAGCTGAAATATTAGAAATTGCAGCCTTATTGCATGACACTGGATACACCCAAGGCGCTGAAGACCATGAAGAAAAAAGTGTCAAAATCGCCACTGAATTTCTTACTGAACAAGGTGCAGACCAGAAACTGATTGATGCGGTGAATACCTGTATCATGGAGACCAAATTTAAGGAAGTGCCTACCACCAAATTAGGAAAAATCATTCGCGATGCTGATGCGTCGCATTTCGGGAAAAAATACTTCCAGGAGGCGAGTGATTTCTTAAGAAAAGAATTGGAATTGAGAGGTGAAGTAACCTATTCTGCTACAGAATGGCGCAACGAAAACATCAAAGTACTTGCAAAGAAACATCAGTTTTATACCGAATACGCCTTAAAAAACTGGCAATCACGTAAAGACAAGAACTTATCCAAACTTTTAAAAGCGAAAAAGAAACAAAAACGCAAGTATAAAAAAGAGGAAATCAAAGCGAAATATAAAATGCAATATAAAAATGAAAGTCCAGAGCGTGGCGTTCAAACATTTTATAGAGTGGCTTTGAGAAATCATATAAAATTAAGTGACATTGCTGATACCAAAGCAAACATTTTATTGTCGGTGAATGCGATTATTATATCGGTGGTTTTAGCCAATTTGATTTCAAAATTAGATACCAATCCGTACCTCACTTGGCCAACAGTTATTTTTACTTTATTTAGCGTTATTTCTATGATTATGTCCATTATCGCTACACGCCCTAACGTGACCAGCGGACAATTCACGAAAGAAGATGTCAAGAATCAAAAGGTCAATTTAAGTTTCTTTGGAAATTTTCATCAAATGGCGTTGGAAGAATATGAATGGGCCATCCAAGAGATGGTAAATGACAAAGATTATATTTACAAAGCACTTACCAAAGACTTGTACTTTTTAGGTAAGGTATTGGAACGAAAATACCGTTTGTTACGAATTACTTATACGGTCTTTATGATTGGAATCATCGTCTCGTTGATTGCCTTCGGCATTGCAGTAAAAAATAATCCAGGAGCAGACATTCAAGATGTTTTAGACCCAAATTCACAATCAGAATTATATCAGAATAAAGCTATAGATAAAGCGGCTTATTTTGTTTAGGCATTCACCTCTTTGATGAGATCATCATAAGTGTAAAAGGATTTGTCCTCTTTTTTATGATAAAGAATATTCACTCGAATAGCTTTTAAGCCAGTCACTCCTTGAAGGTTTTCTAGTTCAACAATTTCGATGTCCTCGTCTAAGACATTTTTTGATTGTAGAAAGTTCACATACTGTAAATATTCAATCTCATCTTCCTTTTGTGAATAAACAATGGTCATCTTTCCATTTTGAGTGATACGCTCTTCCGTGCCTTTGATAAACGCCTTATCCACACGTTTTTTTACGACTTCGTATCGCGCATTATATGTACCATCTACATCAAACTGTTTTTCATCCATTCTAAATCGAATAGATAACGGTTGATTAAACACCAAAATCATGGATGTCACATCTAGTGCTAATGGATATTCGTGCTGATTTTGATAATACTCGTTTTCCATTTCGCACATCACTTGTAATTGCCACAATCTCAAATTATAGAGATACACCTCATTAAAGCTGACGGCTTTAGTGATAGACTCTCCTATGTACATATTATGTTCAACACCATCCGTTTTATAGCGCTCAAAATAATGTGGATACATCTCTTGTGCTTCTTCTTGCTTTCGATCTAGTAGAGACGCCATATTCTTATTGATCAACATGATCGTATCGTCGTAATTCTTACGATAAAAATAAATCACATTCAAATCGTCATCCACCTTACTAAAATAATCATCAATAAGCGGTCTTAAATCGGCGTTTTTATTGTATTGAAATTTAAATATCGATTCTATTTCATCTTTTAAAAAGGCGGTCACATTATGCTCACTATCCACTTTAAAATCAGACGTCAATTCTTTTATAAAGGCGTTGATTTGAAACTGAATCTGTTCATAGATTGGCAAATTTTCAGTTTCAAGAATGGCATCCATAATTTTTGAAACCAGATTTAATTGCAAGGCCAAGTCTTTTTTAGTAGCCTCATTTCTAGCATCAGACGATCCTTTTACATCTATTTGACCAAATAACGGATAAATATTATCAAATACTATTTTTCCAAATGACGCTTCATTTCCGTGGTAATGCTTATCCTTAAGAAACTGTCGTGCGGCATCCACAAATTTCCAATACACACTAGGATGAATAGAGGTACACTCCTGCTGTATAATAGCCTCAATTAAATTTTCTTCTTCAATTTTAGAGCGCTCCACCGCAGAAATAATATATGGCATAACATCTACCAACTTATTAGCATTAATGCTATTTAAAACGCGTGGTTCACTTGATACGATTTCCAAAATACCCATAAGGCCTTTCTCATTCGCGATGGGAGCAAAAATGGCACTTTTTATCCCTTGGTGGTGTAACGTATTTATATGTGGCGCTTTCCCTTTGGATTTCTTGAGCATCCTATCTACATCAGAGATGGAGATGTAAACTTTATCTTTTAACAACTTCTTGTAAGACCAAGTGCAGAGGGCATCTGAACACTTCTTAGATTCTTTCTCTTCTAGAAGAAAGCTGCTCATCCCAGCACCATGAACCCGTTCGAAATGGTCGTCCTCCTTATTGTATACTGAAAACCCTACGCGAATATCTTTTAAACCCAATAGCGATTGGAATATTCCATGAAAATCTTTCATGAAACTTTCCTTATTTCGCTTATCACTTCCGATAAGGCTAGACTTAATATTAGAAATCGATTGGTCATCTGTGACATCAAAAATGTTACTTATCACAAATCCTTTAAACGTATAACTGAATGGTGGAAACTTCTCTTTCCAAAGGTCGATGTTATCAAAATTATCCAACAACATGTCATAATCTTCCTGAGTAATTTTTGGTGCATTGTCATTCGGGACAATTTCCGTAAAATCGGCATTGTATAAAATTTTATAATAACGGATGATGCCGTTAGCATCTGGAATTTCATAATAAAATGGCCGTTTGAAATTCAAATTATAACCATAACAAAAGTTGAGTATAATCGTACATGCAATGATATAAGTATCATCTTCTGGCATGTTCTTTATTTCCAATTCAAAATCAGGGCCTGCAGTTTCTATGATCGATTTAAAACGTTCCGAAGCATTAAAAATCAAATTATGGAAGGGAACCGAAGCCGTTTTGATTTCATTTTTTGTCAAAATGGGACTGAAAGAATCCTGAAGAATAATACTGATTTCCTTTTCTCGAGTGACTAAATCCTTTGGATCTGTCATACCAGCTCTTAATTCGGGAAATCCTTCCGCAGTTTTTAACACACGACGTGCTTTAGCGGCTATGAATTCATCTTCGTGATTAGACAAGGACTCATAGTGCTTTAGAATTTTATTAAAACTTACCTTTAATCTAAAAGGCGATTCGATATGATCGTTAATGTCATTCATAATACCCGTCTGCAGTGTATACAAATTTACAAATTAATAACTTAGTTGGTCGTTTTGATACTCTGAAACTTACAATGGCATTTTTTATAAGAAAGTAACTGAATATCAACGAGTTTTTTGACTTCTCAAAGGCAACTTCATCAATTACCCTTTTTAAATCTTATATTTGATACTATCATCATTTTAAATTTAAAATGCTGTATCCATTAATTTTGAATCGTCTAAGTAACTATCGGAAGTACCTCTGTGCTTTTGTCATGTCTCTTTATACCATATTGAGCTTTGCTCAGCTTTCCGATTTTGAGTTGTCAGTTACAGTAACCGATGAAACCTGTTCAGGAAATGGTGGATTGCAAATGAGTGTCGCGAATACGACTGCTGGAGCAGACATCATTTTTACACTTTATGAATTACCTGACGATAGCACACCTATTGCAGAAACCACGGCAACGGCATTTGACAATCTTGTTTCTGGAAATTATAGAGTTGTAGCCACTCAAACCTTATCTGGAGAAGAAAATCAACAGCAACAGGACGTTACTATTAATGATTTCACCTCAGAAATCGACTTCGAAGTGAATCATACCACTAACACCGATTGTGACCCTACAGGTACTATCGTGGTGAATGTCACCTCCGGAAATGCTTTTCAATATGAGATCCTATCAGGACCTGTTACTGCGGAGCTTCAAGAGTCTAACCAGTTTGAAAATTTACCGCCTGGAACTTACATTGTGCGGGTTTTTGACGATTGTGGTAATGCCTTATCAAAGTCGTATACCTTAATTCTATCTGTCAATAATATATCTATAAATCCTTCAACGCTACCTGTCGTTTATGATTCATGTGATGAAGTAACCATTACAAATATTTTTAGTGCGCCACCGCAAAACCCAATACTGTATCCTCTAACCGTTACTTATACCATTATTCCTCCTGATGGCGCTCCAGAAATCATCATTGTTGAAGAGCTTACCTCAGGACCTTCCCAAACTTTCAACATGAGTCAAACTGTTATGACCTATGGTGATGCCAGTTTTACGGTACATATCTCGATAACAGATTCTTGTGACAATGTCTTTGAAAGAGACAATACGATTGATCCGAATCCGTCGGTACAATTATTTCCAACGGAAGCCTATTGTGGAAAATCCTTAAACCTCATTGTCAACCATTTTTTACCACCGTATCAGGTGGATTTCATTGAGGCTCCTTCTGATTTTAACCCAGTGGATTACAATGAAGATTATCCAGGACCTTTTTTTAATTCTGTGACCACGTTTGAAGCACAAGACATGCCTGTACCCTATGGTAGTTACACGGTTCAAGTCACAGATGAATGTGGTCGAACTGGCATTCATTCGCTACTGCTTGAAGAAGAACCGCTAGAACCTGACATTATTGTTAACAATACAGGTTGCTCAGTTGATTCTGGATTTATAAATGTAAGTATTCCAGATCGAGAAGTTGCGTCAGCCTCGATGCTAGTGGCACCAGCATCTTATGGAAATACTTTGCCCGATGATCTTTCAGAAGATATTGACAATGGCACCTTAAGTGTCAATAATTTAGCGAGTGGTGATTATACCGTTTTGGTGATTGATAATTGCGGCAGCGAATATCTTATTGAAACCACCGTTCCTGAATTTGTACAACAGCCACTATCTATCATCTCTTATCCGAATTGCCTTACGGAAACAGGGTCGCTGCGTCTTGCTAGCGGTTATGGTGCTTTAACATCTGTTATCATGACTGCAGCACCATCTAGTTATAACCAGAGTCTTCCTGATGATCTTAGTGATCATATTAATGATCTTGGAATTTTCTTCAAGAATAATTTACCGGCAGGCTCTTATACTTTTGAGCTCATAGACTTATGTGGTTATGTTTACAATCCAGAGGTGTATGTTGACACATATGTAAGCAATCCAAACTCATATGTTCTCAATAGAAATTGTGGTTCATTTGATGTGGGTATATTGGAGACTGATGATAGTGTCGTTCCTCAATCATATTGGTTTCAAAAGTATATTCCTGAAACAGAATCTTGGGGTCACCCATATACAGAAGTTCCTTATGTTGAAGGTGACATCCCGAATACGTCAACGGCTATCGAAATTCAAAATGAAGAAACGATATTCAATATTTTTTTAACGGGAGACTTCCGACTTATAAAAGTCTTTCAACCTTTTAACAACGAAAATCCTGATGAGTTTTGCCTTGATATTTTTGCAGAATTCAGCATTTATTCAAATTTAATAATCTCTGGTGTTTATAATTTAAGTTGTATTGGCGGACCAGGTGCTTCAGACATCATCGTTGATGTGATTGGTGTTGCTCCTTATAATTTTAGTATTATCGAGCCGTTCGTTCTAGACAATGGAGAGAACAATGTTTTCTCAAATCTGGATCCTGGCACCTATGAGATAAAAGTGGAAGATGTTTGTGGGAGCATTGAAAACATCATCATTAACTTGGAAAACCTACAGCCTTTAGTGCGCGTGAATCAACCAGACAACCTCTTGGTTTGCAGTGATTCTGGAGCAACTGCTGCGACTTTTAATTTGTCAGATCAACAAGATCAAATTTTAGGGAACCAAGATCCCAATGATTTTATAGTGACTTTTCATTCAAATATGAATGATGCCAATAGTGGAAACAACCCCTTGCCTTTTAATTACACAAACACCTCCAATCCACAAACCATTTATGTTAGAGTGATTCATAATACTTTGGATATTTGTTATGCTACCACGTCATTTGAAATTGAGGTTGGAGATATCCCTGTTTTAGATCCTGACGCAACAATATCGATCTGTGATAGTAGTACGACCTTACTCACTGCGACCTCAGGTTATCCATCATATGAATGGTCTACAGGAGAGACATCACCATCTATCACTGTGTCTCAAGACGGTATCTATTCGGTGGTGGTTAAAAATAACTTTGGTGATTTTAGCTGTGAATCCACCCAGACTTTTAACGTCGTATCTTCAAATATTGCGACGATTGAAAGTATTGAAACTACCGATTGGACCGCTAATAGTAACACCATTAGTGTATTGGTAAGTGGTTCTGGTGACTATGAATTTTCGTTGGATGGTGTTAACTATCAGACCGAAAATACTTTTACGAATTTACCGCCTGGTGAATACTTGATCTATGTCAAGGACAGGAATGGTTGTGGTATTGCTACGGAAGAGGTCTTTCTTTTAAACTACCCTAGTTTTTTTACGCCAAATGATGACGGTTATAATGATTTTTGGCACATAAAATTAGCGCGCATTGAACCTGAACTGCGTGTATTTATTTTTGACAGATACGGGAAACTACTCACCTATTTCAACGGCCAAGATTTTGGATGGGACGGCACCTATAATGGACAAAAAATGCCTACCAATGATTATTGGTTTTTAGTTGAACGAACTAATGGTAAAACCTACAAAGGTCATTTCACCCTTAAAAGATAAAAGCTCCTAGAAGGAGCTTTTATTGTTATTTTTTAAGAATACTAATTGCGGTTCCACCGCCTGGTGCTAAATTCAAAGTGAGTTCATCACCTTTCTCTATAACTCTAGTTTCAATTTCTAAGGCTAGTGGGTTATCATTCCAATGCGCATCTTGACCATCTTTATAAATGTTAGCTGTGTATTCTTGGTTGTCATCGAGAAAGTCAAATTGAATAGTAAGCGATCTTTCATTTTCATCAGTTATACTTCCCAAAAACCAATGACCTGTCTCACGCTCCTTTCTGGCAATAGTCACATAATCTCCAACCTCACCATTAAGTACTTTGGAGGTTTCCCAATCCACACCAACATCTTTTATAAACTGAAAAGCTTCTGGGTTAGCTTCGTAGTGTTCCACTAAATCCGCAGCCATTTGAATCGGACTATAAATAACCACATACAATGCCAATTGCTGTGCAATTGTGGTGTTCACCTGATTGTCTTTTTTATATGCATCAAATTTGATGTTGAATATTCCAGGAGTAAAATCTATAGGACCCGCGAGCATTCTAGTAAATGCCACAATAGGCAAGTGTTCAGGCGGATTTCCACCATCACTAGACCAAGCATTGAATTCTTGACCACGCAATCCTTCACGTGATATGGTATTCGGATAGGTTCGTCTCAAGCCAGTAGCTTTAATCGGTTCATGAGCATTAATAGCCACCTCATACGTTGCTGCTTTTTCAACCGTATTATTATAGTGATTGACCATATATTGACCATGATGATACTCTCCTTTCGGTAAAATTTTACCAACATAACCTGTTTTTACCGTATGCATCCCATATTTTTTCATGAGAGCAAATGCCGTATCTTGCTGTTTTGTGTAAGTTTCCGTGGCTGCTGATGTCTCATGATGCATGATAATATCCACGCCTTTTTCTTTTCCATATCGCACTACTTCATCGATATCATAATCAGGATAAGTCGTGACGAAATCGAAAACGCCCTCACGATCTTCAAATCCTATCCAATGCTCCCAACCTGTGTTCCAACCTTCAACGAGCACACCTCCAATATTATTTTTAGCTGAAAAATCAATGAAGCGTTTAACATTTTCAGTTGTTGCACCGTGTTTACCATGGGCTCCTCCAGTATCAGTCCAAGTGCTCATATTTTGAGTCATCCCATAATCCCATGATGATTTACCAAGATGCATTTCCCACCAAACACCTGTATATTTCATTGGTTTAAACCAAGACACGTCTCCTAATTTATTAGGTTCATTCAAATTCACAATTAAATTGGATTCGATAAGTTCTGGCGCATTGTTCGTCATTTGAATGGTACGCCAAGGTGTATGAAAAGGCACATTCCTTTTTACTTTATAAGGGTGGTTTTTAGAACCAACTAAATGGCATTCTAGATTGAAAGTTTCAGTATCAATTTTCAAAGTCATCCCTGAGTAATCTACCAGTGCAGCTTCATGAAAACTGAGGTGTAAACCGTCATCACTAACCATAGTCACAGGTGTATTAACGGCATTGACAGGAATATACGTTTGAGCTAGGTCATTGTGATTGGCATAATCAAGTGCATTGATTTCAGATAATTTTGTCGTGTTGTATAAATGCTCATAAATATCCCAATCTCCTGGAATCCAAAACGTCTTATAATCTTTAGTCAAATTGAATTGGGTGTGTTCTTCAGTAATTTCAACACTATCAAAACCTTCTTGTTCTGGGAATTCATATCTAAATCCGACACCATCATCAAAAACACGAAACACCACATTAAGTAAGCGATTAGGCGCTGCAGTCTCCTGAAGTTCTACGCTAAGCTCTGTGTAATTATTGACCACATCCAATTGTTCACCCCAAGGCATTTGCCAAGTGTCATTAACTGTAGCTATTTTAGAATTCTTAATCGCGAGGTTTTTTCCTAATGCCGCTGCATCCTTAAATTCAAAACCTAAATAAGATGTATCAATAACCACCTGTCCTTCAAATTTTGTAAGGTAGTAAGGACGACCATCTTCAGTCACATTAAAACTCACATTAATTTTATTTTCTGGGGAGCTGACATCTAATCTATGCCCTTCGGAAGGATTGCATGACCATAAACTAAGCACCATCATTACTATTCCAATTCTTCTCATTTCTTTACTATTTTTTTAGTTCTAAAAGAACCAAATTAAACTTAGAATCTATAACTACTTTCCCATCAGAGACTTTCACTTCTTGGTTGGAGTAAGCATCATAGACTACGTTACCTTCACTAAAAACACTAGAAACATCTAACGTTTTTTGACCTTCTTTTAAATCCAATCCTATCAATACCACATCTTCCATCTCTCCAAGAGTGAGTTCTCTTGAAAATAGATAGGGTGATTCTGAAATCAATCGATGCTTCCCAGCACCAATCGCTGGATGCTGTTCTCTAAATTGTCCTAACTTCTGCCAATGATTCAAAATGGCACGCGTTGTACTATCATTAGTAATAGCTTTCCAATTCATAGCAGAACGTAAGTTGGCATCACCTTGCGCACTATCAACTTTCAAAACCCTTGCAGATTCATCACCATAATAGACCTGAGAGCCACCTGGAGTTAACATTAATAAATTTGCGGATTCAAAAGGTTTCTGCCGCATGGCATCAAAGGGTTGACCGTCATCATGAGAACTCAAATAATTCAAGACCGTATAGCCTTTAAGTTGATGATGTAAGATACTGTCATATTTCTGAAAAAGTGCTTCCTTAGGCATTTGCTGGGCATTCCACTTGTACTCAAAATTGATTTGGCTTGTGAACATATCATCATAATAGTTGACCTTTTTATCGCCAAAATCAAAATACTTACCACCACTGATTCCATAATTATAGACCTCACCCACCAGATAAAAATCGGAATCGTCTAATATTTTATCGGGATGATTTGCTTTAAACTCAGCAAACGCATTATCACAAACTGTTTTAAATTCCTCCCATACAAATTCCTCAGTATGCTTTACAGTATCGCATCTATAGCCGTCAATTCCATAATCAGTGATGTAATCAGATAACCATTTCATGATATAAAAGCGCGGTGCTCGAGGATGACCAGTTTTCTCAAAAAAGGCATCGAGTTCAGCCATTTCTTGTTCCAGACGCCCTTCAGCTTTCCACTTTTCAATTAATTGAGGCGGTAAATCAACCTCCTCATTACTTTCCGTTTTAATATCTGGTAGATTTTTCACCAAGGTACAGGTGATGGTATTTTCATAGTTGCTATATTGACACTGTGGCTCAGTTCTCACCCAATCATTTGGCCAAACAGGATCTTTTTCGGTGACAGGACCCGTGTGATTAATGACGGCATCTAATACTATACGAATACCACGTTCATGAGCCGCATCAACCAAATTTCTCAAATCTTCTGCTGTTCCAAAATTGGGATCGATAGTCGTCCAATCTTTTGCCCAATAACCATGAAATCCGTAGGATACTCCAGTACCTTCATCTGTGGCGCCATGAATTTGTTCAACGACAGGTGTCATCCAAATAGCATTAATTCCGAGGTTGGTAAAGTAACCCTCTTCAATTTTTTGAGTGATTCCCTTTAAATCACCTCCTTGAAATCCTCGCAATTTCCCTGGAGTTTTCGTTCTGTCAAAATTAAGATCATTGGTCTTGTCTCCATTATTGAAGCGATCTGTCATTAGAAAATAAAGATTAGCTCCTTCCCACATAAATGGTAAAGTCTCTCCTTGGGCTTGCTTTTCTTGTGCCTGATTTTCGTGATTTTTCGACTCTGTTTTACAACCAAAAATGGCCGTTAGTAAAATTATTGGAAGCAGTACTTTTTTCATGTTATTTGATTAAAATTTTAAAGGACCAAGGCTCTAAGGTAATAGGTTCATCATTTAAGACTAGTTTTTCGTCAGATATGTAGTCCAGATACTGCCCTTTATCAAGAGAGGCCATATGTTGATTATCTGAAAAATTAGCAACAAATACTATGGATTGCCCATCTTTGCTACGTTCAAACATCAAAAGGTCGTCTTCAGCCTTTAATATCTCAAATCTCGCTGCTTGTTTACCTCCATGCATTGCTGGATTCGACGTTTTTAGCTTTCCTAAGGCTTTCAAAAACTCAAAATAAGGACCTTTGTTTTTTGGAATTGAATCTTTCTCAAAAAACTTTAATCGGTGATCCAAATCATATTCTTGTCCACTATAAATTAGAGGCATTCCCGGCATCATGTATTCTAAGGCTGTTAATAGTTCCTTTTTATTTCCCATTCGTTCTTTTATCGTGCCACTCCAAGAATTTTCATCGTGATTTGTAATAAAATTCATCAAAATATCATCGGAATCGTAATCGTTAGTTAGCTTTTCAACATAAGTTTTAAAATCAGCTAAGGTTTTCTCTCCTTTGGCTAAGCCATTCATTAAGTGATGGCCATCCCAAGCGTAGGCCATATCAAATAAATCGTCTTTCAATAACTCCGGCTCCCATGCTTCTGCCAGCATAAACACCTCTTTATTGCTTCTCAAACTGGAGATAGCTGTCTTCCAAAAATCAATAGGAACAGAGCCAGCAACATCACATCTAAATCCATCTACCCCTTCTTGAGTAATCCAATAGTTCATATCCTCTATCATTTCATGACGCATCTCTTGATTGTCATAATTCAAATCGGCTACATCTGTCCAATCTGTTCCTGCTGGATGTATAATCTCGCCCACTTCATTTTGCGTATAATATTCCGGATGATTCTTTAACCATTCATGATCCCATCCAGTATGATTAGGCACCCAGTCCAAAATGATATAAATGTCATTGTCATGAGCAGTTTTTACTAATTCCCTAAAATCCTCTTTAGTTCCAAACTCAGGATTAATTTTTGTAAAATCAGTAACAGCATAATAACTCCCTAAATACTTTTCGCGCTCACCTTCTGGGAAATCCGATGCAAATTTACTGTCGGGACCACCAGTAGCCTTTCGTTTAGTTTCTGAAATAGGGAATACAGGCATTAACCAAATAATTTTTACACCTAAAGATTTTAATTTCGGAATGTCTTTAGTGAATTCATCAAAAGTGCCTTCAGGTGAATATTGACGAATATTGGCCTCATAAATAACAGCAGATTCCATATCATTTTGAGAAATTGGTGTAAAAGTGTCTTTGGTCACATTATCTGCATCAACACTTTTTTTCACATCTTTTTTGTCGGAGTTGCACGACATAATGAAGGTTAGAGCCATGCATGTAAGTATAAGGTTTTTCATAATTGTTTCTTTTTTAGTATAAAGGATTGCAAAGGCGCTATATCAATAGTAATAAATCCTCGGCCATCATTAACGGTCAATTCTGTTTTATAAGTATCATATAATTGATCAGAAAGCGGATAACTTCCGTCTGCCAATTCCCATTTTTGAATGATGGACTGTGGTAATTTCAATTCAAATTTAAGGGCGTTTTCAGCATCAAAATTAGAGACCACAATCAATTGCTCCTCTTCACTCCATCGTGCAAAAGACAGCAATTTATCCGTGTAGTTTTGGGAGTTTTCTCTGTTATACTGATGAATATCCTCATAAGCACCAGCTAAGGCAGTACTTTCTATGGAAAAATTGAGCAGTCGTTTGTAAAAATCTCGCAATGCCAATTCGTCAGGTGTCGATTGCCCTCCATCAAACTGCTTGTCATTTACCCAGCGCTGCACACTTGGCACTCCGATATAGTCGAAAATAGAAGTTCGACTAGGTTTACCAAAACCTGCATCTTCAGAACCATCTTCTCCTAATTCTTGACCGAAATAAATCATTGTTGGTGAGGTACTGATCGTTGTTGAAACCACCATGGCAGGTTTTCCTTTAAGTGCATCACCTGCAAACTCAGGACTCGAAATTCGCTGTTCATCGTGATTTTCGAGGAAATGGAGCATGTGATGCTCAATATCCATTAAATCCTGTTGGATTGGAGGAATATGATCAGTTTTTCCATGACCTTGCATCACATGTTTGATGGTATCATAAAGCTGTACTTTATCATAGAGATAATCCATTTTACCTTTCTTTATATAATCTCTATATAAACTTGGATTATAGACTTCGGCTAAAAGGAAAGCGTCTGGATTCTCCATCTTAATATGCGAATTCATGTAGCTCCAAAATTCAACTGGTACCATTTCAGCCATATCATAGCGAAACCCATCCACACCTTTGTTTGTCCAATAAAGTGCTATGTCTTTAAATTTTCTCCAAGAACTAGGAATATCTTTGTCTTGCCAAAACTCAAAATGAGTGGTATAATCTTGATCTTCGTAGCCATCGGGTAATTCTGCAAAATCCTTATGCCCTTCGGGTGAAACACCATAATTGACCTTTACGGTTTCATACCAATCGTTCATATCTGGTTGAGACGCACGCGAACCATTTCCTGTCCATTTGGCTGGTACTTCTTTAAAATTACCATCGGCTAAAGGATGATGATTACCTCCTAAAGGTTCATAGCCATTACGCCATTGAGGTACTTGAAATGCCTCATCAGGATTGTAATAAAAGTTATTGTTCACATGATAGGTAACACTCGTATCATCTTCAGCACCAAAATCAGTAGTGCCTTCAGGATTGGTTAAGCTCTGATAATTTCTTGCAACGTGATTAGGTACAATATCAATAATAACTTTTAATCCAGCCTTGTGAGATCGCTGTATGAGTGCTTCAAATTCTGCCAAGCGCTGGTCTACATTGACAGCTAAATCTGGATTCACATTGTAATAATCTTTTACAGCATAAGGTGAACCAGCACGTCCCTTAACAATATCAGGATCATCATTTGTAATACCAAAATTTGAATAATCCGTGATCACATCATGATGAGGAACACCTGTATACCAAATATGGGTTACACCCAATTCTTTAATTTCTTGTAAAGCTTTATCTGTAAAATCATTAAACTTACCGACACCATTTTCCTCGATAGTTCCCCATGGTTTATTTGTAGTGTTCGAGTTTCCAAATAAACGGGTAAATACTTGATAAACGACTTGTTTTTTCTTGAGTTCTGGAGTAGTTTGTTTTGGTGCTTGCACAGTTTTTTTGTCAGTTTTACATCCCATGTAACAGAATAGAGTAATGAGTAATAGGACTTGTTTACAAAGTTTCATTGGGATTATCTTTTTAATTTTAGTTTAATATCTATGTCTTCTGAAGGATTCCAGCTTATTGGTAATACTACTTTTTTGGTGTCTTTATCTGTAACGAATTTGGCTTTAACACCATTGACTTTTAACCATTTCACTTCACTACTAAGATTATGAATTACAAGTTCGATATTTTTTTGAACCGCTTCAAAATTAACGCCTATTTCAGCGTCAAATTGAAATTCTAAAAACCGTCCTGTATTCTGGGCTTTAAACGTTAATAATTCATAACTCTCAGATTCATATGCTTGATATAAATTGCCGTTATCATTATAAAGTTGACGAGAACTTTTATGGACATCTGGATCCAAAAAGTAATGTAATTTCAGCGCTCTCCCGAAATAGGATTTAGTAGACTGCTGCAATGACGTCATGGGTATAAAACTACCACCTCTCACAAAGGTTGGTATGGAATTAGCCTTGGTGGACACCGATATGGTTTGACCGCCTTCAAACATCGCTTCTGTGTAAAAATCGAACCAATTAGAAGTCTTCGGTAAATAAACTGCTTTCGATTTTTGTTCTGACTCCAAAATAGGAGCCACTAAAATATCTGCTCCCCAGAGGTAAGCTTCAGAATACTCGTATAACTCGGGATTGTTCGTTTCATCGAAAAACAGAGGTCGCATTAAAGGGATTCCTGTCTGATTGTTCTCAAACATTAAGTGATAATTATAAGGCAAAAGTTTGTAGCGTAAGGCAATCGCTTCCTTTGCTATGGCTTTCGCTTTATCGCTTCTAAAAATGGGTTCGCTGGCAACATCCTCTTGGGCATGTGGACGAAATATAGGTTGAAAAACACCATACTGCAACCATCGAACATACAATTCATCATCCAAATTTGCTCCTGCAAAACCTCCCAGATCACTGTGCATATAAGCCATACCTTGCATGCCCATTTGTAAGGCTATTTTGGGTTGACTTTGAAGTCCGCCCCAAGTCCGATTAACATCACCAGACCATGGTACCATACCGTAGCGTTGAGATCCAGAGTAACCTGCACGCATTAGAATAAACGGTCGTTTATTTGGGTTGGCTTCAAGACTTGACTCGTAAACCAATTTGGCCCAATCGTGCCCATAAATATTATGCACCTCATCCGCAGTACCAGTGGCATGAATCAGATCGGATGGATGAACTTCAGGCTCTCCTAAATCACCCCAAAATCCATCAACACCCAAATCAGATAATTCCTTATAAATAGTTTTAAACCACGTTCTACCCTTTTGACTATAAATATCTATAAGTCCCGTGTTTCCAAAATAAAAATCATAAGTGAAGGGATTCCCAATAGAATCTTTAGCTAATATATCCTTGTTGACGGCTTCTTGCCAACGGTTGGAAGTGGTTAATATGAAGGGTTCTGTAATGAGTATCGTCTCCACATTTTTAGCGTCTAAATCCTTTATCATCTGTTTAGGATTTGGAAAAGAATCACGGTCAAAGGCAAGGTTACCCATGGTACCTTTAACCTCTTTACCAAACCAATATAAATCTAAAATAATCCCGTCTACTGGAATTTGTTCTTCCCTAAATTTATCGATTGTTTTTAAGGTTTCTTCCTGTGAATGATAACCAAAGCGGCTGGAAAAATTACCCAATGCCCATCTTGGTAACATTGGTTGCTTCCCAGTTAAATTGGTGTAATTATCTAACAGATCATACCAAGAGTCTCCCGCAGTTATTTGATAGGTTTTTCTACCAGATATGGTCTCATACGCTAAGGTATTATCACCACGACTATCTAAATCCAAAAAGCCAATTGGAGCATTGTCAAAATGCAACATGTATTGTTTTGATGATACTACAATTGGTAAAGTGAAATTCATTAATTCAGATTCGGTTTCGTAACCGTAGTGCGCTTTGTTGTAAAGTTCTAAACGATGACCTCTACGGTTCATATCTAGAGCTCTGGCACCTGCACCATAGAGCCGTTCATCTTGAGTTAAATTAAATTGAATGCTTTCGTAATCGTCGTTTTTTTGATAGCCGTTTTTCTCAGAAATAATAGTGGCACCTTGATAAGTGTAGGTGATTTGAAATGGCTCTTTTTGAATTTTTACAGTAATACCGTCAGATTTAAGACTCACATAAGCATCGGTTTCTTTGTAATCGCCACTAATTTTGTTTTGATCTAAAATAACAGCATGTGACACGTCATTATATACTTCGCCTTGTGGAATGAAAGATGTTTCTACAATATCTGTCGTTATTAGTCGAATCCTATAATGACCATCATTCACTTGAATCTTAAGAATGTTATCTTGATATATAGCGTCTTTGAAAGATCTCTTTTTGAAGGAATCCTTAAAAAGCCATGTGATGGTCTCTTCAAAATTAGAACTCCAAAGAGCCTCATTATGTTCTCCTTCGGGAACTACTTTTGAAGCCATATTTTCAGTTGGAAAACCTGAGCCTTTTAGAACAGCCATCATGCTATTCATATCCTTTACCGTTTGACTTATTTCATCAAACCCTGTATTGCCACCTTCTCTTCCACCAGCTAAAAAATACATTTTAGTATCTGAGATATCGGCATGTGTCTTCGTATAACTAGTAATTTCAGGAGCAAACCAAAATGCGGGTGAATAAACCCCAATTTTACCAAAAACCTTTGGGTATTTTAATGCTGCATAATGTGAAATTAATCCACCCATTGAACTTCCAATGATAGCCGTGTTACTTTTATCCTTTAAGGTTTTGTAATTCGCGTCTATATATGGTTTTAACGTATGGACCAAAAAATCCAAATACGCGTCACCTTCACCGCCACCGTAATTAGCATTTCTCCAAGGCGAGTATTCATCTAATCTTTTATCACCTCCATTATCAACTGCAACGACAATGAGCTTAAGATTCTTTTCCCTATATAATTTATCTAAAGTCTCATCCACATGCCATTCTCCTGAATAAGAGGTGCCGTTGTCAAAAATATTCTGACCATCATGCATATAAACCACAGGATAAGATGCATCAGAAACATTATAATCAGCTGGGAGATATATCCAAACACGACGCTTACGATTTAGCTGTGGCATTTCAAATGTTTCGGATAAAACAGCGACTTGTTTAGATGCTGTAGAGACTTTTTCTAAATCAAATAAATGATCCCAAGCTGCAATTTTTACTTTTAAAGTATCGTTAATCTTATCAAAAGTATAGGTTCTATTATCAAGACTTAGTCCTTTTTTATCACACTCTACCGTACGCCAAGATCCTTGAGTAAACTTAAAGTTAATACGCCCTTTTATTTGTGGGAGGGTAATACTATATCGACCGTCTATATGCTCGAGTTGATATTCTTTTTGTCCACCAGACCAACCTTCAAAATCTCCTGAAATAAAAATGCTGGCATTTTCAGGGGTTTGTTCCGGCACCTCTTCAACAAGAATTGTTACCTGAGAATAACCTGTTTGCAGAAGTACTAGAAAAAATAAGTAAAGAAGTTGTTTCATAATGTTCAGTGCCTTGTATCGGCTAACAGAATTATTGCAATTTTGTGGTTAACATGAGGCATCCTTTTTCTTTTAACTCTAAACTATCTTGCCAAATCATTTGATCGTTTGTAAGAATGTTTCTAAGCGATTTTCCTTTCAAGCCCATTTCATCATAGCGCTTCAAATCTATAGTTAAAGGTTTTTCATTTTTATTAAGAATCAATACAACGGTTTCATCACCAAGCGTTCTAAACAAAAAATAAGTGCCCATAAAAGGTGCAAAATGCACCGTTTTTCCTTCATGAATCGCTTCGCTTTGCTTTCTAAAATTGAGCAAACTCTTAACAAAAGATTGCATTTCCTTTTGTTCTTGGGTCAATCCTTCGCCATTAAAAGCATTCACAGTATCTCCTTGCCATCCGCCAGGATAATCTGTTCTGATCAATCCGTGATCACCGGGTTTATCAAAGTCATTCATAAGAATTTCTGTCCCGTAATACATCTGCAGAATTCTCGGCATGGTCGCATAAGATGCTAGCGCCATTTTAGTGTTGGTGATATCACCTTTTAATTGCGTCAAGATACGACTCATATCATGGTTTCCAGGAAATACCATGATGTCTTTTGGACTTGCATAATGAAAATCATTAGCCAGTCCTTCATAAATTTTGACCAAACCTCTGTCCCATGATTCTTCTTCATTCATCGCTTCCACGACTTTAGCTTGCATGGCAAAGTCCATTGGAGATTTTAAATTAGAATCATAACCATCTCTGTTGTTGGCACCATCTTGCCAATATCCTATAAGCAAAGGGTTATAACTCCACTCTTCACCTACAATGCTAAAATTTGGGTACTCCGTCATAATAGCACCTGCCCAATCACTCATAAAATCCTTATCTGGATATGGGTAAGTATCTTGGCGGATACCATCTAATTGAGCTGTTTCAATCCACCAAATGCTATTTTGGATAAGATAGGTAGCCATAAATGGATTACGTTGATTCAAATCTGGCATAGTAGATACAAACCATCCTTGGGAGTGACCATCTTTATCAATCTTTGCTGCATAGATATCTTGATTAGTTGTGCGTCTGTGATTAGAATTAATATTAGTTTCCCAATTCCATTGGTCTATGTTCTTTTCATAGTTTTCTTGATAGTTTACCCAATCTTTAAAAGGCAAATCTTTCATCCACCAATGTTCTAAACCACAATGATTCGCCACTTGATCCATAATCAATTTCATATCCTTTTTCTTAAGGTTTTCTGATAAGGATAGGTAGTCTTCCATAGTGCCAAAGCGCGGATCCAATTCATATAAATCGGTAATAGCATACCCATGGTACGACCCACTTTTCATATCATTTGTTAAAAGAGGTTGTGGCCAAACAGCTGTAAAACCTAAGTCTGATATATAATCAATATGATTAGTGATCCCTTGAATATCACCACCATGTCTTGCATAATCATTTGAGCGATCTACTTTTTTTTCTCTAAGATTATTAAATGAATCATTTGCTGGATTGGCATTAGCAAATCGATCTGGAGTTATGAGGTAAATGGCATCTGAGCTATCAAAACCGACATAAGCTTCTGCAGATTTTTGACGTGCTTTTAATTCATAAACATCAACCAGTTCTTCACCTTTATCATTTTTAAAAGTGATATTGAATGATCCTGGCACTGTGTTTTCATCTATCTGAAGGTCTACGAACAGATAATTATTACTATTATCTCCTTTGTTAACCTTCTCAATTGAAATCCCTTCATAGGAAACAGACGGACTAAAGTCCGCAATGTTCTCATGCTTTACGAGCAATTGTAAGGTATGATTCTCGAAACCAACCCACCAATTAGGTGGTTCAATTCGGTCAATTTCGTGAACATCTACCAATGTTTTTTCTACTTGTTCAACTGAATTTTCTTCGGTAGTTTTCTCCTTACACGACACACCTAAAAGTATGAAACATGAGAAAATTACATATTTGATTTTTTTCATACTATACCTATTAAATGTGTCCATAATGATTTACACGGTTACCAAATTATTTGGAGAAATAGTCACAGGCTTTCCATTCACTAAAATTTCTAAATCCGTCGTTCCCTCTAGTGAAAAATTGGTTTGATTCTTAGTTACCTTGATTTTTAAAATTTGATTTCTGAAGTTTATTTTAAATGAATACCCATCCCATTCTTTCGGGATTTTTGGCATAAATGATAAGGTATTATTCTTGATGCGCATGCCGCCAAATCCTTCAACAATACTCATCCAAGTACCAGCCATTGACGTAATATGCAGACCTTCCTCTACTTCTTTGTTATAGTCATCCAAATCTAATCTTGAGGTTCTTAAGTAAAAGGCATAAGCTTGCTCCATACGATCTAATTTTGCCGCTTGAATACTGTGTACGCAAGGTGACAACGAGCTTTCATGGACTGTAAAAGGCTCATAAAAATCAAAGTGGCGCTCTAATTCTTCCTTTGTAAAATGATCTTCAAAGAAATAGAATCCTTGTAGTGTATCTGCTTGTTTAATATAAGGAGAACGCAAGATGCGATCCCAAGACCATTTTTGGTTGATTGGGCGCTCCGACTTTGGCAAATCTGCTACAGTAATAAGTTCCTTATCTAGGAAGCCATCTTGCTGTAAATAGATGTTTTTGTCTTCGGAATAAGGAAAGTACATCCCCTCAGCAACTTTTTGCCACTCAGACATTTCGGCTTTTGACAATTTTGTTTTATTCATGATTCTGGTATGGTCTGAGCCGTATTCAGTTTCAACCTTACCAATGGTTTCCAAGGCATACTCAATACACCATTTAGCGATGTAATTAGTGTACCAGTTATTGTTAACGTTGTTTTCGTATTCATTAGGTCCTGTGACACCAAGAATCACATACTTATTTTTCGCTTCAGAAAAGGTGGCTCTTTGATGCCAAAATCTAGCAATCCCTATCAAAACTTCAAGGCCTTTTTCTGGAATATAACTGAAATCACCTGTAAAACGATGATAATTAAATATCGCATAAGCAATCGCTCCGTTACGATGAATTTCTTCAAAGGTGATTTCCCATTCATTATGACATTCCTCACCGTTCATAGTTACCATTGGATATAAGGCTGCTCCATTTGAGAATCCAAGTTTTTCGGCATTCTCAATCGCCTTTCCTAAATGGTTGTAACGATATTCCAATAAACTTTTAGCCACATTTTGATCTTTAGTAGCCATATAAAATGGTATACAATAAGCTTCTGTATCCCAATAGGTACTTCCGCCATATTTCTCTCCTGTGAATCCTTTAGGCCCTATATTTAATCGTGCATCTTTACCGAGGTAGGTTTGATTGAGCTGAAAAATATTGAAGCGAATACCTTGCTGTGCAGCCACATCACCTTCAATAGTGATATCGGCCATATCCCATATTTTCGCCCATGCTGTTTTTTGCATGTCCAATAAGGCTTCATAACCTAGTTCTGACACTTTATTTAAAACGTTTTTGGACGCCTCAATCAAATGGTCTTTATCGTGGTTTCTATCGGATACATAACCTCCATATTTTATAAGACTGACTGTATCCCCTTTCGCTACTTGTTTTTGGTAATTAAACGCAATTTTATTCTCCGTGACTTTTACAGTTTTCTCTTGTGGTAGTGGCGTACCGTTTAAACGCAATTCGGTTTGCATATGGGTACAAACATGAAAATGCGTTTTCATTGTTTTTGAAACGATGTATGCTTGATCGCCATCATGGCTCACACTCAACACATCCCAAAACTTGTCGTCCCAGTTCGAGTCTTCATTAGTAATACCATTATCTAAATAAGGCGTAAATTCAATTTGAGCCGCTTCATTTAAAGGAGTTATTTGGTAATCAATAGCTCCAACTTCATCTATATCTAAGCTTAAAAACCGTTTCGTTGCGACTTCGATTTCCAAACCATTTTGAAGTGTTGCTGTAAAACTTCGAGACAGCCAACCTTCTTTCATATGAAGTTCTCTTCTGAAATTGGAAACATCAGTGCACTTGGCCAAATCTAATAACTCACCATTTACTTTAACATTGATCCCAATCCAATTAGGCGCATTAAGCACCTTTGCAAAGTATTCTGGATAACCGTTTTTCCACCATCCCACTCTTGTTTTGTCGGGATAATAGACACCGGCAACATAACTACCTTGAAACGTCTCACCTGAATAGTGCTCTTCAAAATTGGCACGTTGACCCATGGCACCATTTCCAATACTCATTAAACTCTCTGAGGACTTAACATGTTCTGGGTTAAATCCTTCCTCTATGATTGACCAATTATTTGGTTGTATATAATTTTTGTTCATTCTTTTAAAAATCAGTTGTCGATTGATACATTTCGTTTGGTTTGTTTTTTGTTTTTACCAGAAATAAGCCCTTTGAGAAAATCTTGAGACATTTCCGTAAAATCTGTAAACACATAATCCGCTTCGTGTAATACCTCTTTTTGACCGATGCCAATAGAAATCATATTGGCAGTATTAGCTGCTTTAATCCCAGCAACAGAGTCTTCGAATACGATACAGTCCTCTGGTTCTTTATTTAGAAGTTTGGCACCAATTAAAAAGACTTCAGGATCGGGCTTTGCTTTTGATACGTCATTACCATCAACAATAGCTTCAAATTGTTCCAATAAATCTACTTTCTTCAGTATTGGTACGGCATTTTTACTGGCTGAACCTAAAGCGACGGCTTGTTTATTTTCTTTTAAAAAATCTAGGGTTTGAGCGACATTTGGTAATATTTCAGAGGTATCCATTTGATTGATATGACTCAGATAATCATCGTTCTTCAATCCCATCAATCTTTTAAATTCGCCTTCAGATAAGGATTTATTTCCCCACTTTAATATTTTTTCTAAGGAGCGTTTTCTACTCACACCTTTTAATTGTTCATTCTGCGCTTCAGAAAAGTCAATACCAATACTATTGGCCAATTTTTTCCAAGCTAAAAAATGGTATTTAGCGGTATCGACAATGACACCGTCTAAGTCAAATATGAATCCTTTTTTATTCATTGATTTCAATTGCTGCTTTATCGTTTACTGTTAATGATAATATTCCTGCTAAAATCATAGATCCGCCACCCACAAGAAGTGCATAAACAGGTTGATTATCGAAATATTTTGATACTAAAAACCCTAATATTGATGCTGCTACTAATTGAGGGATCACTATAAAAAAGTTAAAGACGCCCATATAGTACCCCATTTTAGATGCAGGTAAAGCACCAGATAGCATCGCATAAGGCACGGAAAGAATACTTGCCCAGGCGATACCAACACCGATCATTGGCAACCATTCTATAGTAAATGTGGTAGGATTTGAAATAAAATAGATAGACATAAGTCCCAATCCACCAGCTACTAATGCGAGGAAATGGGTAAATTTTCGACTGGTTTTCTTCGCTAATAATGGCAACAAAAAGGCTACAGCTGCTGCAATGATGTTATAATTGGCAAACATCTCACCTACTTGATTGGCTCCAAGATTATAAGCTTCGGAGGTTGCATCTGTCGCTTTGTAAATATGCTCTGTGACCGCACTTGTTGTGTAAATCCACATGGAGAATAAGGCGAACCAAGAGAAAAATTGCACCCAAGCTAGTTGTTTCATGACTTTTGGCATGAACTGAAAATCGTTCACAATTGTTACAAAACCATTGTTATAATTCTTAGCCTGTTGCATCATTCCAGAAATTACAAGTACCACTCCTCCTAAAGTTATTAGCCCAAGTGTTAAGACGTATAAATCTTTTTTCAGATTAAAATGATAGACACCATAAGTCGCCACAAGACCAAAAATCAAAGTAATGAGGCCTTTAACCACATGAGATTTTCCGTTTGCCATAAACCACGATTCTGGTCGTTCCTCCTTCACGAATTCTTGATTTTCAGCTTCTTGTTCTTCAAACACCTTCATTTCTTCAGGCGTGTATTCCTTAGAACGAATGACGGTCCAAAGTACTGCCAATAAAAATGCGGCACCTCCAATATAAAAAGAATACTTAACAGAATCTGGAATGATTCCTTCAGGTGCCGTGTTTGCAACACCTAAATGCGTTAAAATTTTTGGAAGTTTTGAAGCCACATACGCACCTATACCGATGAAAAAACTCTGCATTGCAAATCCTTTAGTACGCTGATGCTCGGGTAAATTGTCTCCAACAAAAGCTCTAAAAGGCTCCATGGACACGTTAATTGAAGCATCCATAATCCACAGCATTCCTGCGGCGAACCACAGTACTGGAGAATTCGGCATAATGAATAATGCAAAAGAGGCTAAAATAGCTCCAACGAGAAAATATGGTCGTCGTCGACCAAGTTTCGGATGCCACGTACGGTCACTGAAGTAACCTATAATGGGTTGAACAATCAAACCTGTTAGCGGTGCGGCCACCCATAAAATTGGGATATCTTCGACCTCAGCTCCTAAAGTTTGAAAAATTCGACTTACGTTGGCATTTTGTAGGGCAAAACCCATTTGAATTCCCAAAAAACCGAAACTCATGTTCCAAATTTCCCAGAAACCTAGCGTGCGCTTTTTCATAATAGTATGTATTGGTTAATACTATTGACAAGCGATAAATACTTATCAAAACCTAATTGTAGAAGTGAAAATATAAGTTTTGAATGTGCACAAAGATAACAAAGTTTTATTTAATCTATGTTAAATTTACGATTTGGTAGATTCTCTTTCAATGAGATTGGTCTCTATGACAACCGTTTCATAGATCTCTTCAACTTCTTCATCTGTTTCTTCCAACTCCAATCTATCAATCAACAAATCGGCCGCTCTTTCCCCAATTTCTTGACCATGTTGACTGACGGTTGTTAAGCTCGGCGTAGAATGTTTAGACAACACACCATCTGTAAAACTAACTACCTGCAAAGACTTGGGAATTTCCAATCCCATTTTTCTAGCCACCTTGATTGCAGTTACAGCATAAAGTTCGTTCACGGCAAAAATACCATCGATATGCTTGTTAGTTTTAAACAATTGTTCGATTTCAAGTTCCAATTTATCCAAATGTTCATCAGACAACAATTTGTCCTCTATCTTTAAAATCAATGAGGCTTTTGGATGCATTTTATGATCTTCCAAGGCTTCTAAATACCCTTGAGTTCTAAGTTTCCCCACACTAACATAGTCCTTTGTAGTAATAATTGCTATGTTTTTACAACCCGTTTGAATTAATTTATCGACTGCCTTTTTAGCTCCTTCAACGTCATCAACAATTACTTTATCACACGGAATTTCATTGACCACGCGATCGAACATCACAATAGGCATCCCTTGATTTATAGTTTCCATAAAATGATGATAATCTTGTTGTTGCAACGTTTCTTTCGCAATGGATAAAATAAACCCATCAATACTGCCATTCGCTAACATTTGCATATTGATGACTTCCTTATCAAAAGATTCATTGGAGAGTCCAACGATAACATTATAACCTCGTTTATTCGCAACCAATTCGATGCCCATAATGACCGTTGAAAAAAAATAGTGAACAATCTCTGGGATAATAATCCCGATAGTTTTCGTTTTGCGATTTTTCAAGCTGAGCGCAATATTGTTTGGTCTATAATTATACAATTTGGCAAAGGCCTGTACTTTTTGCCGCGTATCTTCACTAATTTCAACACTATTTCTCAACGCTTTTGACACGGTGGAGATGGATACATCTAATTCTTTCGCTATTTGTTTAAGGGTGATTTTTCTTTTCATTATTAGGGTTTGTGATGGGAACTATCAACTAGACTAAAAACATCCAATTTAAGATAAATAATTTGTATCTTTTCGTAAAATTGCATATTTTAAAATTCCGAAGATATCAATAATTGCATGGTATTTTTATAAATTCAATAATTTTAAGTGTTTTTAGGAGCATTACTGTTAAAATAAAAAAAGTTTTTAACACGAAAACGTTTTCGCAACTCAAATAAAATGAGTTAACTAAGGATATACCCAAATTTTACATAGATTTAACACCAGAAGTGAAAATATAATCAAATTAACTAAAGCAACTAATTTTAAAAATTTTTTATGAAGACATTTTTAAATGGCTTATTGTTACTAACTTTTTTAATGCCTGCTGTATTTTTTGGACAAACCAAAGTCACAGGTACTGTAACAGATGAAGCTAACGCATTACCGCTTCCTGGAGTAAACATTCTTGTGAAAGGAACTACAACAGGAGCATCAACTGATTTTGATGGAAATTATTCCATAACGGCAAATCAGGGAGACGTCCTGGTATTTTCATATTTAGGATACGCAACAAAAGAAGTGACCTTTGAAGGTCAAACGCCTCTTAATGTCTCATTGACTGAAGATGCTGGACAATTAGATGAGGTCGTCCTCATAGGTTATGGTACGACGACTAAAAAAGATGCCACAGGTTCCATCGAGTCTGTAACGTCTGAGGATTTCACTAAAGGTAATATTGTAACTCCAGAAAACCTTTTACAAGGACGAGTCGCTGGTGTTACGGTCAATACTAGTGGTGCTCCAGGATCTGGTTCAGAAATTAGAATTAGAGGAGGATCTTCCATAAACGCCTCGAACAACCCATTAATCGTTATTGACGGATTGCCAATTACTAATGATGGCGTTGGTGGTTCTCGTGGAATTTTGGCTAGTATCAACCCTAATGATATTGAGTCTTTTACCGTGTTAAAAGATGCCTCTGCAACAGCGATATATGGTTCGAGAGCCTCTAACGGTGTGATCATCATTGTCACTAAAAAAGGTAAATCAAAGTTTAGTGCCGATTATGATGTACAATTTACGTTTGGTCAAATTGCAGATCAAATAGATGTATTTTCTGCAGACGAATTTAGAGAGTTGGTGAATTCACAACCTATCAACGGTTCTACGTTAAATACAGATTTATTAGGTGAAGCTAGTACAGATTGGCAAGATGAAATATTTAGAGAAACAGTTTCAGCTTTACACAATGTTACTTTAAGAGGTTCCCTGTTTCAGGCATTACCTGCACGTCTTTCCTTTGGTGTCACCAAACAAGAAGGTGCCTTATTAACATCTGAATTTAACAGACGTAACCTCTCTTTAGCATTAAACCCTAGCTTATTAGACAACCACTTAAAAATTAATGTGAATGCTAATTTAGCATTTGAAGATAACCGCTTTGCAGATCAAGGGCAAATAAGTGCCGCTCAGCGATATGATCCAACACATCCTGTTTATGATCCAACATCGCCTTTTAACGGATTTTATCAACACAGAAATGGTGATATTCTCTTGAACGGAACGACTAACCCTGTAGCTAATTTATTACTAACGAACAATTACGGTAATTCTGACCGTTTCTTTGGAAATGTAAATTTTGATTATAAATTTCACTTTCTACCTGAAATGAAGTTTGTTGTGAATTTAGGGTATGATCAAACTAAAGGATGGACCGATAATAGTTCTGTTTTTGCTACCAATGATGATGTTACGGCTAATAATTCAGTAAGCTATCAGATAAGAAAAAACCAATCCCTAGATGGGTTTTTAAATTATAAAAAAGAATTTGGTGATGTAGACACCGACTTAACCGCTGGTTACTCTTATCAACGTTTTACCAATGAAGGTTTCTTCAGTGGTAACCGATTTGATCCTTTGAGTGTCGGTGATACATTTGCTGATCCTGATGTTGTTTTAATCGGATTTTTCGGTAGGGCTAACCTGACGTTTTTCGATAAATACTTAGTAACGGGAACTTACAGACGTGATGGAACATCACGTTTCTCTGAGAACAATCGCTGGGGCGATTTCTACTCAGGAGCCTTGGCTTGGCAAATTAGTGAGGAGGACTTCTTAAAAGATTCTGAAACCATTTCTAATTTAAAATTAAGAGTTGGTTACGGTATTACTGGGCAACAAGAAATTGGGGAACGCGATTTATTTTTGAGTCGTTATAGATCTGGAAATGAAAACTCCCAATACCAATTTGGAAATGGTGTTGTGCAGTCGGTGATTCCTTCTGAAATTAATCCAGATTTAAAATGGGAGGAAACAAAAACTTTGGAAATTGGGCTAGATTATGGTTTATTTGATAACCGTATTTCAGGTAGTTTAAACGTCTTCCAGAAAGATTCTGAAGACCTATTATTTAACGCACCTGTTCCTGATGGAAGCAACTTTTCTAATAGCATCGTTCAAAACATTGGTAATTTAAGAATTCAAGGTATCGAATTTACGACCAATGTGGATGTCATTAAAAAAGATGACATGAGCTGGAACTTTAATTTCAATGCAACTTTTCTAGACAGAGAAATTACTGAATTGGCATTTGGCCAAGATGTGACCACTGGTGGTATTGCTGGAGGTACTGGTAACTTCATTCAATTATTTAGAGAAGGTGAAGCGCCTAACTCCTTTTACGTTTTTAAACAATTAAGAGATCAACAAGGTAACTTTATTGAAGGAGCTTACGCAGACTTGAATGGTGATAATATCATCAACGATGAAGATCGTTATTTAAAAGCAGATCCTGATGCTGATGTTATTTTAGGATTTCAATCGAACTTTGAATACAAGAACTTCGATTTTGCATTCAACTTGAGAGCGAACTTAGGTAACTATGTGTATAATAACGCTAATTCATCGCGTGCACAATATGAATTGCTTTTAGACAATTCTGTTTTGGCGAATATTCCAACGTCTGTAATGGATACGAATTTCCAAAGAACTTCAGATGTTATCATCTCCGATGTCTATGTTGAAAATGCATCCTTCTTAAAAATGGATAATATTACATTAGGATATACGTTCAAGGATTTATCGCGATACGTCAAATCAGTCAGATTATGGGCAGGTGTTCAAAACGTATTTATTTTAACAGAATATAGTGGTTTAGATCCAGAGGTATTTGGAGGAATCGACAATACCATCTATCCTAGACCTCGCAATATATTAATTGGTGCTAATATCAAATTTTAAAAGACTATGAAAAAAAGAATTAAAAACATTAGTGTCCTTTCATTATTAATGATTTTCACATTCCTGTCATGTACAGAGGATTTGAATATCACACCCAATGACGATGACACTTTATTAGGTGAAGAGCTTTTTGAAGACGAAAGCGCTTACAGACGAGTAATAGCTGGTGTTTATGCCAACTTAGCTCTAACAGGTACAGACGGTGCAGGTACTTCAAACATCGAAGGTATTGATGCAGGTACAAGTCAGTTTGGTCGTGTATTGTTATACATGCAAACATTGTCTGCTGATCAGATGATTTGGTCCTATGAAAATGACCCAGGTACAAGAGAAATCCAAAGAAACATTTGGACTGCTCAAAACCCATTGATTTTGGGTATGTATAGTAGAACACATTTAACGATAGCTTTTGCTAATAATTTCTTAAGAGAAACTACTCCAGAGAAATTAGACAGTAGAAATGTTTCCGAGCAAACACGTCAACAAATTGTGACATACAGAGCAGAAGCACGTTTATTAAGAGCGCTATCTTATTATTATATGATGGATTTATTCGGCAAAGCTAACTTCGGAACTGAAGCAGATCCTGTAAATACAGTATTGCCAGTGGCAAATCGTCCTGAGCTTTTTGAATTCATTGAAAGTGAACTTTTAGCTATTGAATCTGATTTAGTACCTGCTGGTCAAAACGAATATGGTCGTGCAGATCGTGGTGTCGCTTATATGATTTTAGCGAAAATCTATTTAAATGCTGAAGTATATATTGGAGAAAACAGATATGCAGATTGTATCAATTACTGTGAACAATTATTGAATTCTGGCTATAGCTTAGCAACCGATTACTTACATAATTTTATAGCAGATAACAATACGAATTCTGCAGCCGATGAAATTATTTTCCCAATCGTTTCTGATGGGTTTACAACACAAAATTTTGGTCCAACAACCGTTATGATTAATGGTTCTGTAGGAAGTATTGAAGTGAACGGAACAGAAGTTGGTGTTACCGACGGTGGCTGGGGAGGCGCACTAAGAGTGCGTAGAGAATTCGCTGAATTATGGCAAGGCGGTAACTTCATTGATGATGATAGAAATACGATTATCTCTGCAAACAGACCTATTGGAATTACAGATATCGCAGATAGAGATACTGGGTTTATTATCCAAAAGTATTCTAATGTAAGTTCTAATGGAACTCCTGGAGTAGATCTTACGTTTGTTGATACAGATTTCCCATTATTTAGATTGGCTGATGTACACTTAATGTACGCAGAAGCACATTTAAGAGGTGGAGGCGGTATGCTATCAACAGCAGTAGATTTAATCAATGACTTGAGAATTAGAGCTAATAATCCAAATTTGATTTCGAGTGATGATTTGACCTTACCTTTCATATTAGATGAAAGATCAAGAGAATTACATTGGGAAGCACATAGAAGACAAGATTTAATTCGTTACGGTTTATTTACTGGAGGAAATTATAACTGGGCATGGAAAGGTAATGGAAGTAATGGAATCGCAATTCCTGCTCACTTTAATTTATATCCAATCCCTAATCTAAGTATGTCCTCTAATCCAAACCTTACTCAAAATCCAGGATACTAAAATATACAACACAATGAAAAAAATATTTAAAATAAAAGTTCTTCTGCTCACTGTACTTTCATTAGGGCTCTTCATGAATTCTTGTGAAGATGACACTTCTGTATTTACAGTCACAGAAACACAACCAATTACCTTGTCGGAATTATCTATTACGACAATCGTATTGGATGCCAGTAACCCTGGTAATCCAGCTGCGACATTCAATTGGAATGAAGCTGATTATGATCAACCTGCTTCTGAAAACTATGCCTTAATATTGGCATCAGATGCAGATTTTACGAATCCAGTAACCGCAACTTCGATAACAGGTACTACCGCAGTGACATTATCCGTTAACGAATTAAACGCTGCTGCTGGTAATGCAGGTTTACCTCCATTCACCTTAAGCACGATGTATGCTAAGGTAGAAAGTTCAATCGGTACTCAGAATGGACTTCCTGTTAGTTCTAATACAATTAGTTTTGAGGTAGAACCATATTTCAACTATCCTTATGAGGATTTTTATTTGGTAGGAAATGGCACCTCTGCTGATTGGAATAATAATAACAACAATCCTCCTCTTTTTAGAGATGGAGAAAATGGCAATCTTTACAAATACACTGGCTTCTTTACCAAAGGTGGTGGTGGTGATGGCGATGGTCGTTTCAAACTTTTAGAAGTTAGAGGACAATGGCAACCACAATGGGGAACCACTTATCCAGATGGAAGTGATCCTATCGAATCCTCTGGTGGTATTGCAGGTAATCCAGGAACTCAAGATAGTGATCCAGGACGATTTGGAGTCACAGCTGACGGTTACTATACCTTTACAGTTAACTTCTCATCAAACACATATAGCATTGAAAGTTTCGATGCATCAGGTGCGACAAGTTTTACTGGAATGACCTTACAAGGTTCTGGCGTGGCATCAGATACCGCTATGACGCAATTATCATTCGATTCTCACATTTGGTATATCAATAGTGTCAATCTTCAACCAGGAGATGTACAGTTCCTCACAAACACTGGCGCAAGCTGGGGAGGATCTACAAGTTTCTCTGGAGTTGCTACTGAAGGTACCACAAGTATACCAGTAGTTGTACAAGATGATTACGAAGTCTGGTTTAATGACTTGACAGGGGAATATATCATGATTCCACTAAACTTATAAAAATAAAAACTATGAAAATTAATAAAATTAGTGCTTTAATACTGAGCTTTTTCTTAGTATTTGTGGCATGTGAAACAGAAGAAAGTATTGAACTTACTCAGCCAGATCCAGCACTTACGTTGTTGGAACCGGCAATTTCCAATATTAACTTAAATTATAATTTTCCTGACAATGAGGCTTTCACCATTGTTTGGAATGATGAGATAACATCTGGAAGTACTGGATATATGGTTGAACTTTCACCAGATCCGTTATTTGAAAGTCCAATGGTGATTGGATCTTCTACAACAGATAGATTTACAATGACTGTTGCTGAATTTAATAATACGGTCTTAGATGCAGGAGGAGATGCCTTTGAACCTTTTGCAGTTTTTATGAGAGTTGTGAGCGGTTCAGAAATTTCTAACAGCGTAAGCTTTAGCGTTTCTTCGTATTCCGTAGCACCACCTGTTGTTCTTAGTCCGGATAGTACGTTCTCATTAGTATTAATGGAAACAACGCCTAATGATGAAGCTATTACTATTTCTTGGGAAGACCCAGATTTTGGAGAAAATAGCTCTGTAGATGTTATTTATGAAGTACAATTTACTGAAACAAGTGCAGGGTTTGATAGTCCAGTTTCGGAAAGCGCTGATGGTACGTCAGTATCATATACGCATGAAGCATTTAATGAGGTTGTATTGAACTCAGGACTAACAGCCGAGGAAGTTGGAAGTTTGGACTTTAGAATCAAGGCGACTATTGAAATGGATGGTGGTAACATGGAACGTTTTTCAGATCCTGTAACGATTGCTGTAACGCCTTACAGTGTAGAATTAGCACCAATTTTATATGTCGTTGGAGCGGGTGCGGTTGATGCTGGTTGGTCTTGGGACAATCCTATTGAATTGCCATTACAAGGAACTAAATACTCTGGTAATATTAATTTAATTAATGATGCCTTCAGATTTTTTACAGTGAATAATGATTGGGGCTCGGGTCTCAACTACCCTTACTATGAAGCCGTAGGTTATACAATTGACTCTAACCTCGCAAATGCGATGGATGGTGATAGTAATTTCCAATTCGTAGGTACACCTGGAGAATATTTTATAGAAATCGATACAGCGGCTAAAACCATTACATTAGGCCCACCTGTTGTAGGTCCAAACTGTAACTTCGATCAATTGTGGTTAGTTGGTGCTGGTATCGTAGATGCTGGATGGTCATGGGATACACCAGTTGCACTTCCATGTACAGGAAATGGAACCTATTCAGGAAATGTCGCGTTGACTAATGATGCGTTTAGATTCTTCTCTGTAAATAGTGATTGGGGAAGTGGAACAAACTATCCAACATATGAAGGAAATGGATATACCATAGATTCTAACTTTACGAATGCCATGGATGGCGACAGTAACTTCTTCTTTAATGGAACACCAGGTACGTATTTCTTAACGGTAGATGATATCAATAAAACAATTACCTTAGGTCCTGAACAATTACAGTGTGATTTTGAACAACTGTGGTTAGTAGGTGCTGGTGTGGTAGATGCTGGATGGTCATGGGATTCTCCAGTGGCATTACCTTGTACAGGAGCAGGTGTCTATTCAGGATCTGTTGCTTTAACAAATGATGCCTTTAGATTCTTTACAGTGAATAGTGATTGGGGAACTGGTATCAATTACCCAACTTACGAAGCCGACGGTTATACTATTGATAGTGACCTGACCAATGCCATGGATGGAGATAGTAACTTCTTCTTCAATGGTACACCAGGTACATATACTGTAACTGTAGACACAGGAAATCTAACGATTACTGTAGAATAAATAATAAAATACAATAAAAAGGCTATGTAATTTACATGGCCTTTTTTTTAATAAAATATTGACTATGAAAAAAATTTTAATCTTATTTTCTTTACTTCTAAGCGCTATAGGCTATGCTCAAGTGAGTCTTGACGTTGGGGCTATTGAAGTAGATCAACCAGTAACAATTACTGTTGATATTAATAGTACCGACTCAAATTGTAACGGTCTTAACAATCCTGCTAAAGTATATATGCATTCTGGTATTGGAGATAACTCTAACGCATTTGGTTTTAGTGTTATTGGGAATTGGGGCCAAGATGACGGTGTAGGGGAAATGACCAGTAATGGTGATGGAACTTATAGTATAACCATCACGCCTGAAACTTATTATGGTTTGACGCCAATGCAAGCCGATAATGCTACACAGCTAGGTATTGTATTTAGAAATGCTGATGGTACTCAAGAACTTAAAGACAATGGATGTAATGATTTTATTTTTCCGATAGGAAGTGTACAAATTAACATCTTGCAACCAACCCAAGATCTAGTGGTGGTGAATTCTGGTGACAATCTAGCTGTGAGCGCAACTATTGTCTTTCAAGGTTCTACGACGGTTCAAGGTTCTTTTGAAATATTCTATAACGATGTATCAATAACTTCTGGTTCGTGTGGGTTTCCAGCATGTAATTCAACCATAAACAACATCACAGAAAGCGGTATTGTTAAATTTGTTGGCACACCTCCTGGATCAACAGAAGTTGGAGAAGCCACATTTGAAGTGATTGTAGCTCCTACAGTTGTAGAACAGGCAATGCCAGCCGGACTTGAAGATGGCATCAACTATGGTGCTGATCTAACAAAAGCGACGCTCGTACTCAATGCACCTAAAAAAGACTTTGTACAGGTTGCTGGAAGTTTCAATAATTATATGCCATCAAATGCTGATGTCATGAAGCGTGACCCTTCAACAGGTAAATATTGGTTAGAAATCACTGGCCTATCCGCTGGTCAAATCGAAACCTATCAATACTGGGTCTTTGACACCACACCAATTGCCAATTCTCCAACTTTGGTAAAAACAGCGGATCCTTACTCCACCTTGGTTTTGTCTCCGTTTGATGACCCTTTTATTCCTGCCAGCACTTATCCTAACCTTCCAGCCTATCCTGCTGGTCAAGAACGAGAAGTGACGGTATTACAAACAGGGCAAACGGCTTATAATTGGCAAGTTCCTAACTTCAATAAACCAAAGGAGGAAGATCTTATTGTTTATGAAGTATTAGTTCGCGATTTCGATGCCGACCGTAATTTTCAAGATCTAATCGACAAAATCGATTATTTTAAAAATCTCAATGTTAATGCTATTGAACTGATGCCTGTCATGGAATTTGAAGGCAATGAAAGTTGGGGATACAATACGTCATTTCATTTAGCGTTAGACAAATTCTACGGTACCGAAGAAAAATTTAAAGAACTGGTTGATGTTTGTCATCAAAATGGCATTGCTGTTATCTTGGACGTTGCCTTAAACCATGCCTTTGGCAGAAATCCTATGGTAAGAATGTGGATGGATGATCCTGATGGTGATGGTTGGGGAGGACCTAGCATAGAAAATCCTTATTTCAATCAAGTGGCACAGCACAGTTATAGTGTTGGTTCAGATTTTAGTCATACAGAAGAGGAACCTAATGATCCTAATGCTAGCACGAACGATACTACAAATCCAATTGTCAATGATTATGTGAAACGCGTGATTAAACACTGGATTACTGAATTTAAAATCGATGGTTTCCGTTGGGATTTAACCAAAGGATTTACTCAAAACTGTGAAAATAATGAAGGTTGTACAAACGGTTATAACCAAGATCGTGTTGATATCCTGAAAACGTATGCAGATTACTCCTGGTCATTAGATCCAGATCACTACGTGATTTTTGAACATTTGGGTCAGGAAAATGAAGAAAAGGAATGGGCGAACTACCGCCTTAATGAAGGCAAAGGTGTTATGATGTGGGGCATAATGAACAATCAATACAACCAATTGACCATGGGTTATAATTCCAACAACAACATCAATGCTATTGGTCACAAATCTCGTGCACAATTTAACGGCCCTCGAGTTATAGGATATGCTGAAAGTCATGATGAAGAACGCCTGATGTACCGCAATGTAACTTTTGGAAATGACTCTAATGGATCGCATAATGTTCGTGATTTAAATACAGCCTTATCAAGAATGTCTGCTTTAGGAGCGATGACGATTACAGTTCCGGGTCCGAAAATGATTTGGCATTTTGGAGCTTTAGGAATGGATAACTCTATTTTTACCTGTAATAATGGTGTTGTTAATGAACCTGGAGGAAGTGATGGTGACTGCAAGCTGGATACAAAACCACAACCGCAATGGAATGAGAACTGGTTGGGTGACAGTAACCGTAGTCAGATTTATAATGACTGGGCAAGATTGATTGATCTTAAAATTAATGAACCTGTTTTCGAAGGTGATTATACTTTGACATCTGGTAACTTAATTCCTAGAATTGATATTTTCGACACGTCTATTCCAACTACGGAATTAAGAAACGTGATTGTCTTAGCGAATTTTGATGTTGTTCCGAGAACCGTGAGTACAAATTTCCCAATTGCTGGAAACTGGTTTGATCTTATGGATGAAACTGGGAACACGACATACAGTGCAGCGAGCATTACCATTGCACCTGGACAATTCAGAATTTTTGGTAATCAGCCATCGACCTTAAGTACAGATGACTTTGAAAGCAACAACAGTTTCAGTATCTATCCAAATCCTGTAAACACGATGTTCAAAACGAACAAAGCACTTACTAGTTTAGAGATTTACGATATTACTGGAAAATTAGTGAAGTCCTTTGAAGGGGATTTTACTCAAACTGATAGTTATGATATTTCCAATTTACCACAGAGTATGTATTTGGTAAAAATCGAAAATCATAATGGTCAAACATTAACTACGAAGCTTATTAAACTTTAATATAGATTAATTAGTGATTTGAATTAGCCTAAAAGCTTCCCAATTTCTTGGGAAGCTTTTTTTATTCTAACCTGACACTCACAATACCTATACCATGGGGATGTTGTAATTCCGCTTCTGAAATTCCGGGACCTATGGAAAACTGGATACTTTCAACTCTGGTAATATCAAATCCCGTTGAATTATTATGATCAAAATAATACGGTAAAAAACTGGGATAAGGTCTCGGTAAAGTCACCGTTTTAACGGGTTGTAAATCTGATATATTTATAACATAATCTTTCATTTCTGTATCAACATTGATGATGGCTCCATAAGACGAACCGTCATCAAGCACCAATGCTACTTGAAGTTGGCATGGTTGCTCATTCAAAGATCTCCCATTAAAGATAAGCTTCTCCTTCAAGGGCAAAACTGAGGTCCTTCCTCTCAGCTTATCTATTACAAAATGCTTAAAACTATAGTCGTAAATAGGTGTTGCATTGCGGTTTTCTTCATCTATTTTAAAAATAGTATCTAACTTGATTTGGTATTCAGAAATACCAGCATACTCCGTAGGTATTAATTTGAACCCTTGTCGCCACTGTCGCACTAAATCATTTGCGTCTTCATGAGCGTTAAAAAGATATATTGGATATGCCTTAGGAAGAACAGGGACCTTGTAAGACACGCGATCATAAAAATCCCAATCATAAACATGGCCTGGCTTCCCAGAAGGAAAGGTGATTTGCTTTCCATTTTCCTCCGTAACAATTATATTATAATTTATATAACCTGTTTTTATCGTTTCTGAAGGAATCGTTGCGGTATATTGATACGGACTTGAACTTTCAAAAGTTTGATTAAAATAAGTCCCATTACTGTTGTAGCCGACTAAGCTAATCTCTTTAGGTTTAAATTCTGAAATGCATTGTACTTTAATCTGTAAAGTATCACCTTGAGCGATTGTTTCTTGAGGCTGATGTTTTAACCAAGTTTTCTTAACATGAGATGGCGGAGCATAAAAATCATTGAGCTTATTAGTTTTGAATGCGTCGTCTTCGGTCCAAGATTTCTCTACATTTTTACGGCTTAACACGTAAGTTCCTGGTTTTATATTAAAGGACCCATTGACGACATCAGTTTGAAACGTATTTCCTTCATTAATGGCAGTCATGCTGAAATCGGTTCCCAAATCTTTAAGTTTTATTCCCATCTTGTGGATTTGCCACTTAGTAACCCCAACCGTTTTATTAAGACTGTTTCTCCCAAATGGGTTATCGACCCAAACCGCATCGGGTAGCACCTCCAATCGCCAAACACCTCTTGCAATTTTATCTAAAAAATAAGCGCCAACACCTTCATATTCTACTAATGGCGAACTTCCAAATCCTGCGATCTCCGTCAAACTAGCCTCATCTATAGGTTGTGATTTTGTATGGTTGGTATAAAAGAATTTCGCTTTAGAATTATATTCTGAAAGATCATTTTTATAATCAACTTTAAAATTTCCGAAGGTCGTATTTTGAGGATACCGTCCATAATTGGCATGCAATGGTATTTCATGAAACACTTCCGCACAAATTTTTAAACTTAAAGCTTTTTGAGGGGTGTAATTCAAATTCATATAATGCGTATTATATTCCGTATTGAAAGGTCCCAAATAACTCGGGTCATAGGCAAAATGAGTAGCAATTTGAATTCCAGCAGTTCTAAAACTTCTAGCCATGGCAGGATATATATAAGACCTACCTACATCAGCGGCATCAAACTCATACACTAACTTTGCGCCTTGGTGCTTTTTAAAGACATCATCAAAAGGCATGTGGTAGTTGTCAACATTAGGCAACAAATTTCCTGACAATTCTTTTCCATATCCTAATCCTGTTGGATACCATTGAAACGTCCCACCTTGTACACCTCCTTGAAAATAGGCATCTATATTGTGAACAGCGTGACTCATATTATAGAAAATAGGTTTTGAGGTTCCTGTTCTTCGCATGGCATCCACCATGCCTTTTACAAATGTCGTCACATCTTGCGCATTACCTCTGTGGTGCGGTTCATTACTCACTTCAAAAGCGATGACATTGGGTTCATCCTTATAAGCGACTCCTGTATACGGATTTACATGGTTCAAAAATTGATACAAATAATTTTGTTGGGCGGCAATGGCATCAGGATTTGTTAAACAATCGGCTTTGCCATATTTATGTGAAAAGCCCGGACTTTCAGTGTCTGGTTCTGGCCAGCCATTACCCCAGAAAGCAATGGGTGTAATGACATAATTAATTTGGTGTTCCTTGAGCTTGTTCAATAAATAATCGAATGCATCTAAATGATCATTCTCAATAAGATTCCCATGAACATCACTAATCTCTGTATCCCAAACATGCAGACGATACAAATCAAATCCCAAACGTGTAAAATGATAAACATCTTGATCTATAGCTTTTTTGACATCTATATGTAGGCGTTGTGCAGATCGATAAGCATGCGCAAATGGCACAGAGTAATTGACACCGAAACCCTTAACCTCTTCTTTAGTGGAAGCCCAACGCATGATACCATTTTCATCTACAAACACATCGCTATTTGGATGCTCTTGTGAATGACCAATACTGACAAACACAACTAATAAAATAAGTGTATATAAACTTTTCATGAGGGTAACTTTTAGATTTAATACAAATTATCTGCTAAATGTCTTAAGGTCGATGCGGCTGATTCTGCTGTAATATCACGCTGTGGACTCGCAAACATTTCATAGCCTACCATAAATTTTTTTACAGTAGCGCTTCTCAACAATGGCGGATAAAAACTCATATGCCAATGCCAATGCTCATTTGAATGTCCATTAGTTGGTGCTTGATGAATCCCACTGGAATAGGGAAAAGCGGTTTTAAACAATTGATCGTAAATTTTTGTAAGCACAGAAATGGCCTCGGCAAATAAAATGGTCTCTTCTGAAGGAATTTCTAAAATATTCTTTTGAGGTCGTTTAGGTATAATCATAGCTTCGTAAGGCCAAATTGCCCAAAATGGCACCAATACCACAAAGGCTCTATTCTCAAAAATAACGCGCTCTTTTTCTTTTAATTCTTGCTTTAAATAATCTGAAAGTAAGGTCTTTTGATGATCTTTATAATAAGTGTCTTGCTGTATATCCTTTTTACTAACTTCATTAGGTAACGTTGATTGGCTCCAAATTTGACCATGTGGATGAGGATTACTACAACCCATAACAGCCCCTTTATTTTCAAATATTTGGACGTAATTAATGCCTTCTTCCTTACCCAATAATCTGAATTCATTTTGCCAAGTCACAATCACTTTTTCGATGTCCTTAACATGTAACTGTGCTAAACTTTTGGAATGGTCTGGACTAAAACAAATCACTTTACAAATGCCACTTTCGCTATCAGCCCTTAGCAATCCATTATCCATATGAAATTCTGGAGCTTCTTTTTGAAGTGCGGAGAAATCATTGGTGAATACAAACGTATCTTCATAATCCTTGTTGATGTCTCCGTTGGCTCTCTTATTTCCTGGGCATAGGTAGCAATTCTTGTCGTAGTGAGGACGTTCTTCATCTGCAACCGCTTCCTCCTGCCCTTGCCACGGTCTCTTAGCACGATGTGGCGACACTAAGACCCATTCGCCTGTAAGTGGGTTAAAACGCTTATGTGAAAAATCTTGC
>JAAEZI010000069.1 GCA_018222915.1 Algicola sp.
AGGCATTGGAACAACGCTTATACAAAGTGGTCATGCTTCAACGCTACCAAGCACTAGCCAATGATCAAGTTTTTCAGAAACATAAGAATGCAGTTACTTTCGCAAGGAAAAACCGGAAAGTATTTAAAATATGCGATGGGCGAAATTGTTCTGGTGGTGATTGGGATTTTAATCGCCTTGCAAATCAATAATTGGAACGAAGCGCAAAAAGCCCGTGAAAAAGAAACCTCCGTGTTAAAGTCGCTGGTAAATTCCATAGACAACGATATATGGGAATACGACACCTATGTCAGCCAAAATCTTACGACCAAGAAACGTGGCATCGACAGCCTTCAGGCTTATGTGTCTGCAAACAAAACCATTACAGAACCGCTTTTTATTGAATTCTATAATATGGCTAAACAGGATGTCCATTTTCGTTATGGTAATGGTCCGTTTGAAGCACTCAAATCAAGTGGTTTAGAATTAATCAGTAATGATTCCCTGAGAACCCATATCAATAATACCTATACTTCCGATGTCCCTATTTCGGTACTTCTTGGAAATGATTTCTACTATGAAAACAAACTCAAAGTAGATGAGCTCTATTATAAGCTCATAGCAATCAAACGTCAGAAGCATCCCGATGGGACGAGTCAGCTTGTTAAAAGTTTAAAAACCGATGACGTGCTTCACAACGACGATTTTTTGTGGGCACTGCAATTGGAAATGAACAAGTACGACGAAGATACCCTACGAATCAGACAAATAAGAACCTCTTTATTAGATTTGAAATCAGCCATTGAAAGAGAATTACAGCAAATAACTTAGGCATGAGGTCTGTCTTTAATTGCAGACGAATGGCTGATCGACATTGTTTTGCCAGTTCACCAAGCTCGGGATAATGTGGTCTGTACTTTCTAGGTTTTTCGCTAAATTAAGCATCGCTGAGACAGATAGCCATAATTGGCAAAACTGTAACAATTAAATAATTTGTGCCTCTTTAATATATTAACTAACTGAATTTCAATAATTCAAGTAAACTTATTTTCTATGAAGTTATTTATAAGCTGTCTTGTTTGGTTACTGCTAGTAAGTTGTCATAATAAAGAGGCCAATCCAACCGATGCCATCATAAATGGAGAGACAGGACGCCATGTTGATAGTATATTAACGCCCTATGTTCAAGAGCTCAGAAATATTACGGACAATTCTGCGGGTTTAGCAATAGGGATAACCAAAGGTGAAGAAATTATTTATGCTAGAACATTTGGTTTTGCGGATATTGATAAGGGTCAAAATGTTACTTTTAACACCCGATTTCATTTAGCATCTGTTTCCAAACCGTTTAGTGCAATAGCAGTGGCCAAACTGGTGCAAGAAAACAAACTAAACTTAGATGATTTATTAATTGATCACATACCTGAATTTGAAATGACAGGAAAAGGATATGCTAGCATAACTATAAGACATATTCTCACACATACATCTGGAATTCCACGCAATATAAAAACAGATGATTGGATTGATCCATCGTATGGCATTCACGCTTTGGATGAAAATATTGAGATTGTCAAGAAACTTCGGTTAGATTTTGAACCAGGTACAAAATTTAACTATAGTAATTCAGCATTCGATATTTTAGGAATTGTGATCAGTCGGGCAAGTGGGATGCCGTTTCACACGTATTTAGAGGAAGCCATTTTTAAACCAGCAGGAATGTTACATACGTCCATGAAGAAACCTATTGATTCCTTACCCTTAGATTGGGCTAATGCGCATTCGTATGGTTTAGAAACACAAACGCTATCTCCATATCCATATAACGAATGAGTTTTCCCAAGTTCAGGAATTACATCGAGTTTACTGGATATGTGTCGATGGGGACAACTTCATATTAATCAAGGTACTATTAATGGAAACTCCATAATAGATAAAGAACATTTTACGATGATGGTTTCGCCAAAGTATGAGACACCTTGGGGCGATACTATTGGTTTAGGTTGGTTTTTACAAATCTACTTAGAACGTCCAATTATAATGCATACGGGAAATGATACTGGTTTTGAGTCTATAGTATATATATTTCCCAAAGATGACATTTCAATAGTCATTTTGTCAAATCGAGACTTTTCAAGAACAGGTAGAATTATAAATGCGGCATCAGAAGCTGTTTTTGGCGCACCATTGAAGCCATATCAAGTGTCTGCTAAATATAAATTCACGGATGTGTATAGAAAACAGGGAATAGAAAAAGCTAAAGAATTATGGTATCTTTTAAATAGAGACACCACAGATGTTTATAATACAAATGTTGATGATCTTCTTACAACTGGTGCAATCATAAATGACACAAAGCCTTTGGAGTCTAAAGAAATTTTGGAATTTTATAATACCATAAATCCAGAATCTACATACTCATGGAGACTTCTGGGAAATGCATACTTAAATCTCGGTGATACCCTGACTGCTAAATCTTGTTACCAGAAATGTTTAGAAATTAATCCTGAATATGAAAAAGCGAAAACAGCCTTATTGAAAATAAACTAAACTTAATAACTTGTATAATTCAGGGACAGCATTAACTACCGTTTTAATTCTTATATTTAAATTTCTAAACTCCTTGAATTAGCGTCATGACCACGTCTTTTTTTTCCGACTTTAAAACTCTTATCATCATTGGGATCATCATTGCCTTAACCATTTGTTTTGCTTTGGTTTTTAAATACCTATCCAAGCGGAAAATTAATGCCCTTGTCAAAACAAGACATATTGACCCAACCAGCTATGTGTTTGCGACAAAACTCATAACAGCCCTTATTTTTATTATCGGGATTTCGTTTGCCTTAATTCAAATTCCTGAAATGAAAACCTTGGGGCATTCCTTATTAGCAGGTGCAGGCATCTTATCGCTCGTTGCAGGATTGGCATCGCAACAGGCGTTGAGTAATATTATGAGTGGGTTTCTGATCGTGATCTTTAAACTTTTTAAAATCAACGATAGAATTACCTTTATCCAAACTTATACAGGAACGGTAGAAGAAATTAATTTGCGACAAGTGGTACTGAGAGATTAGAAAATAATAGAATCGTCGTACCGAACTCCGTGATTAGTTCTAATGTGATTGTTAACTCCAACTTAAACGACACCAAGATTTGTAAAATGATTGAAATTGGTATCGGTTATAATTCAGACATCGGAAAGGCTTTAGAAATCATGGAAGAAGAGGTGCTGAAACATCCGCTTCATATCGATAATAGAACGGCTGAAGATCTAGAAAACAAGGTGCCTGAAGTAATTTCAAGGGTGATTGCATTGGGGAATTCATCTGTGACCTTAAAAGTGTGGGCTTACTCCGATAATACCGCAAATGGGTTTATCATGTATTGCGATTTACTGCGCTCCATAAAAGAACGTTTCGACCAAGAAAACATAGAAATACCTTATAGCTATCAGAACGTCATTATCAAAGAAACCAAAGAAAATGACGCGTCATCGACCTCATGAGTGAGGCGCATTAAAGGTTAAACTTATTTAAAAAAAAGAGAGGCCAAAAGGCCTCTCTTATCATTGGTTGGTTATGAACAATGGCTTATTTCAAAATTATCTTTTCAGTAATAATCTTGCCATTGGATTTTAAGATGACATAGTAAATACCACTTGGTAGCGGTTTGCCATTTGCAGAGGTGCCATCCCATGCTATTTCAGTGCTACCAGATGCTATGGTTCCTGTTTGGATGCCATAGACGCGCTGTCCTACGAGATTATAGATGTCAACCTGCGCAGAACTGTTTGGTGGCAGCTTGATGCTGATTGTTGCTTTATCTTTCACAGGGTTCGGCAATACGGTGAGTTGCATTAGCGAACTGCTCTCAAATTTGGCTTCAACATCATCACAATTGGCATCATCACATGGACCGAGATAATCACCGTGTGCAAGATGCGCTTCCACAGCTGATTCTGCTACGCAAATGGTTTGAGGGCTATCAAGACTCCCTTTAGATCTATGACAAAGTACCACTTTTTTCTCCTTGTTACCACAAACCCATTCATCAATGAGGTTGTCAAAACCTGGAAAATATGCGCAGTCTGGTAAACCATCACCATTATTGTCAATCGTGTCATCACCACCTGGACATTCATCACATTGGTCTGCTACAGTATCACAATCTTCATCTGGACCTTCAAGAGTGACGATTGCGCTGCAAGTACTGGCGTTATTACACTCGTCGGTAACCGTGAGTTTCACAATATGCTCACCTAACATATAGCAGGTAAAGACTGATTGATCAATGGCTAGCGTCACATTGCCACAAATATCATTAGAACCATTGTCTATTTGACTAGGCGTTATAGAGACAGACTCATTATCGCCTAATTGAATGGTAATATCTTGGCAAATGGCCGTTGGTGCTGTGGTATCAATAATGGTGATCACTTGCACGCAAGAGGTTTCATTATTACAGGCATCTGTAGCCGTCCAAGTTCTTGTGATGGTTCCTGTATCGCCACATCCATCTAAGTTCGTAACATCGCTGTAAGTCACTGTCGGATTAAGATCACATTTGTCAGTAGCGGTAGCAGTACCTGTCGCGGCAGGACTGTAATCACTACCACATTCAACGTTTAAATCAGGCGGACATGTGATGTCTGGACCTTCATTATCTACCAATGTAATAGTCTGTACACAACTCGTGGTATTACCAGAGGCATCTGTGGCTCGCCAGGTACGCGTTATCGTTCCTGTTCCACCGCAACCTGTCAAATTCGCGACATCCGTATACGTGATATCTGGATTTACATCGCAATTGTCTGCAGCCGTTGCAAGTCCGGTATTAGCTGGTAATGTACTTTCATCACATTTAATGCTTCGGCTCGAAGGACAGGTGATGATAGGGTTGATATTATCTTCAACTATGACGGTAGCCGTGCAGCTACTATCATTGCCAGAACTATCGGTTGCAGTGAGGGTCACAACATTAGTACCTAAATCACTACAATTAAAGTTCGTCTGGCTCAGCGACAGCGATGGTGTACCACCACAGGCATCGTAAGAACCGTTATCTATGGCAGCAGCTGTTACAGTAGCATTTCCATTGGTGTCCAGTTGGATGGTAATATCCCGACAAACAACGATGGGATCGATAGCATTACCATTCGTCAAGCAAGAGGCATTGGAGACATAGTTACGCATCACGTTTCCTGGTTGGGTTCCCATACCATTGGAAATTGGAAACGTACCATGACCATAGCTGTCAAAATAACTCATAATGGTAGGAAATACATCAAGCAAGTAAGGTTCGCTGAGGCAAGATCCACCTTCTGCATCATCTGTGGCGACACCAGCGGAAGTTGTATTACCATAATCATCAATTTGTGTACTATCGCCATTCCAAACACAAGCATGTGTGTGTCGTGAGTTAAGATTGTGACCAATTTCATGGGTCAGTACTTTGACATATCTCGTGTAAGAAGTCCAAGGTAATATAGGTGCGTCAATACCAATTCTGGTTAAAGAATAGGAATCATTGGTGCAAAGCCCATCGAAATAAGCGATTCCGCCTCCCCAACTACCTGTCTGTCCAGAGATTAATGCCGCCAAGTCGCCAGGCCATCCAGCGCCATCACCGTTGTAATAAGCTCTAAAATCATCTCTCTGATCGCCAGTGTCGTCAGATTCAATAAAGGTATCCTGTGAATCCCATACAAATACGCCAGAAAGCACCATATAGATGTCTTCTGCATTATACGCATTGATGGTTTGAGCAAATGCAGAGGTCATCTTATTAGTGGTTTCGTCAGCATCTGAATCGTTTAAAAGGTAATAAGAATAATCTGCGACGAGGTAGACTTGTACCACTTGGCAATCGAGAGCTCTATTGGCATTATTGAGTTCAGCATCTGTGTATACAGGCATATCTTTGCCGCCAGCTTCCATATGGCACTCAAATTTAAAGAGATCCTTTTTGATGTCTTCTTGTAGATTGGCCGTTTTATAAAAGATATAACGGCTGGCATTGTTTTTTAATTTAACAAGTTCATAGTTATATTGGCTATCACTGAACAGTCCAACAACTTCATCTTTATAGACGCTTAAGGAAACATAGGATCTAGACTGACCCGGAATGGTCCCTTTGTAATGCACACCGAGATCAACATTCTGCATGCTTCTTCCAGTGCTTGTTTCCACCTTAAACTCATCGGTGAATATCTTGATTTTTTCTAGTTCCAAGACCATCGGCTGTCCGTCGCTCATTGGAATGGTTAATTGAAATTGATTTGGAGCGGCTTCTCGTAAAGCTGAAAGTTCTGAAAGATCAATAGAGAGGAGGTCTCCATCAGTCACTTGCGTATAGGTTTTTTCAGCAGCCGTTACTGAAGATTCTGGAAATAAATTAAATGCTGATTCCGGCAGCGGTTGTTTGCCCTGACCAAGGGATGAGATGGTGACTAGCACAATGGCCAGTCGTAAAATAATAGTTTTCATAATAAAAAGAACTTAGGTTGGTTAAACATTTCGATTGGTCACCTAATTAACCCATCACTTGCTACTTGCGTCAATTAGGATGATCTTTTCGTCGTATTCAAAGCTAATAGAGACAGCTGACAACGGCTCCTACATATGTTTCAAATTGTATAAAGTATGTTCCATGCTACTGATATTCCTAGTGTTTGAGCCGATCGTTACAGGTTGGTGCGGAGACTGTTCAATAGCATTTCTTTAAGTAAAAAAATACGTAGCACTGCGTATATATACGTTCATAGATATTAGTAGCTTTGAGGTTGTTAAATATGTGTAAAGAATATAATTGTATAGATAATAGAGTTGGATAACAGTATCTTTAGTTACTATATTACGAATTACCTGCAAGCTAAAACCAATCTATGAAAAACATTGCCTTAATTTTTGTCATATTAATTTTTGCAAGTTGCAATGACAAATCAGAAAAAAATAGAAAAAATGAAAAATCATTTAATCTAACTGGAATAATTGATGGAAATTATTCTGGCTACATCTATCTTAATTATGGACAGATAAAAGATAGTACAAAAGTCAAAAACAACAGTTTTCAATTTAATGGAATGGTTGCAAGACCAATTCAAGGAAGTTTAAAATTAGAAGGATATACTACAATTGATCAAATTTATATCGAAAATAGCGATATTTCAATTCAAACAGATTACAAAAAAATCATTAATAATAATCAACCTTTGAATGTTCTAAAAATAAATGATGTAAAAGGCTCTTACTCTGCTAAAATTCAAAACGAGTACAAAGAGTTTTATCAAGCTAATCAAAATAAAGAAAATTTTAAATCTCTACTTTACGAGAAACTAAAAGTCTTTATTAAAAAGAACAAAAGTCATCCATTAAGCGGAACAATTTTAGGAGAAAATGCGTTAATAGAAATTGTTTTATCAAAAAATGAGCTTCTTGAACTTTATTCGAAAATTGATACAACTAATCAAAACAAAGATGATTTGGAAATGTTTAAAATAGGAATTGCAAACCTTGACGAATATGGAATAAATAAACCATTTCTTAAATTTACTTTACCGAATACAAAAAACAAAGTTATTAACATCACATCATTTTCAGGAAAAACAACATTAGTTGACTTTTGGGCTTCTTGGTGCGCGCCTTGCAGAATTAAACATCCTGAATTGATAAAACTTAAAAGCAAGTTTGAGCAAGAAATCTTTGATATTGTAAGCGTTTCGATTGATGATAAGAAATCAAATTGGCTTAAAGCTGTAGATAAAGATAATCTGACTTGGACAAATTTAATCGATATAGATAAAAAAGTGAATGACGAACTCGGAATTCAAGCAATTCCATTCAATTATTTAATAGATGAGAACGGAATTGTTCTAGGTGTAAACTTGTCGATAATAGAAATTGAAAGAATAGTAAGTGAAAAAGCCAGCAGGTAACAACGTGTATAGCTCATTGCGGTCTGTTGGCTAAGCAGAAGATTATTTCCTACAAATTACTATCTTAGTCTCAACGGAAAAATTTGAGCGCAACAGTTTGCGTTTTTCCCGCGGAACATCAGATGCACGAGCAAGCTGTAAAACCGCAACTA
>JAAEZI010000009.1:0-50469 GCA_018222915.1 Algicola sp.
ACCAAACGGTATGCTTCATCGGGAGTTCAATATTCCTGAGGATTACAAATTGATAGGAAATATTGCGGCATTCACCGGTTTTAAAGATCATTATACTTGGGTAGATACTGTAGCTCTCCTAGTAAAAAAAGCCACTGTCAAAGCCAAATATGTTTTAGTTGGTATTGGAGAACTGGAGGAAGAAATCAAACAATATGTTGCTGACAAAGGGCTCTCTGAGCATATTATATTTGCTGGATTTCGTAAAGATATTCCAGAAATTTTGCCAGAATTTGACCTCTTTATGTTTACTTCAAATAATGAACCCACGGGAGGTGTTCTACTAGAATCCTATGCTTGTAAAGTCCCTATTGTTGCAGCCAATGCAGGAGGCATACCAGAAGTAATTGTGGATAAGAAAACCGGACTTTTAGCAGAAGTTGGCAACCCAACGGATTTTGCAGATAAGGTGGAATTGCTCATGAATGATAAGGCTTTACAAAACGAGCTAGTCGAAAATGGCTATCAACACTTAAAAGATAATTTTACAAAGGATGTCATTTCAAAAAAGTTTTATGACGAATTAAAAACCATCGCAGACAACTATGAAAGGTAAAAAGGTATTATTCATCACGTTTGACCTCAGCGGTTACTACGACCATATTTCAGAAGGACTTAAGGAGCATTTTGAGGATGTCGAATACCATAATGTGGCATTTATAAAATTTAAATACAAGTCTATTGGACAACGTATCCACGCCTTTTTTTATAAGCTCATCAAAAAGCAAAAGTTAAAAAATTATTACAAGTTAGAACCGATAGTGAAGTCTACGGAAGGTAAAATGTATGACTATATCATTATGGTGAGACCTGATTTATTTTTTGATACTCAATTACTAACTCTGAAGTCTAGAACACGCCACTTTATTGCTTATTACCATGACTCTATCAATAATATTCAACGGAAAAAGGAAGTCATTCATTTTTTTGATAAAGTTTATGCCTATGAGAAAAAAGATGTAGAGCAACACGATTTACAATTCCTTTCGAATTTCATTTATTTAGATCAGTATACACAAAAACCTTCGGAAACTTATGATGCCTTTACCATCATGTCTAAGGATTACCGCCTAAATACCTTGGAAGCTGTAGCTAAGTTTTTCAAAAAGAAGAATATTAGTTACAAGTTCTTGGTGCACTCAGATAAGCAACAACCACCTTCTGAGTATGTCGATTTTATTACCAAACGACAAAATAACCAAGAAGTTCTGGAACATATTAGTGGTTGCAAAATCATCGTGGACATCCATAAATACGGGATTCAAGATGGATTGACATTCAGGGTGTTTGAAAGTCTATTTTTTCAGAAAAAATTAATCACATCCAATCAAGATATTAGAACCTACGATTTCTATAATCCTAACAATATTATGGTCATTGAACCTGACAGTGACATTGATATTCCGATGTCTTTTTTCAACACCCCTTACGAAGCATTGCCTGAAGCTATCTATCAAAAATACCACTACACGAGTTGGATTAAAACCTTATTGAGCTAAATGGTATCGCAACATGTTCATACCGATGTTAGTAACGCCTTGAATGTCCTAAAACAAGGTGGACTCATCCTATACCCTACAGACACCGTTTGGGGCATAGGATGCGACGCCAGTAATTATGAGGCTGTTCAAAAAGTATATCAACTCAAGAAAAGAGACGATTCTAAAGCATTAATCTGTTTAGTCAACAATTATCGTATGCTCGAAAAACACGTCGATAATGTTCCGGAAATGGCCTATACCATTTTGGATGTAGCTCTCAAACCAACCACCATCATTTATGATCATCCTGCGGGAATTGCGGAAAACTTAATTGCACCAGACAACACCTTAGCCATAAGAGTTGTGAAACACCGTTTTTGTGAAGAATTAATCAAGCAACTTAAAAAGCCATTGGTTTCTACTTCCGCAAATATTAGTGGGCAACCTACGCCAAAATCATTCGAAGAAATAAGTGATGATATTTTAAAAGGTGTGGACTATGTCGTAAATTTGCAAAACGAAAAAAAAGAATCACAACCATCGTCAATTATTAAATTAGGCAATGATGGTATTGTTCAGATTATACGATCATAAATAGTGACTTCAATTTACTGAAATGAATTACAAAAAAGCGCTTAAACACCCTGTTTTTGAGGTGATATCTAAATCTGCTGAAGAGCTAGAATTAGACGCTTATGTTATTGGAGGCTTTGTACGCGATTACATTTTAGAACGTGGTGAGCATAAAGATATAGACATTGTCGCTGTTGGTAGCGGTATTCAATTGGCTAAAAAAGTCGCGCGAAATTTACCCAACAACCCAAAGGTGCAAATATTCAAAACCTATGGTACCGCCATGTTGCCATTTGATGATATTGATATTGAGTTTGTCGGTGCACGCAAGGAATCTTATACTGAGAATAGCCGAAATCCAGTGGTAGAAAATGGGTCATTCGAAGATGATCAAAATCGTCGTGATTTTACGATCAATGCGATGGCCTTGAGTTTGTCTCCCGAAAATTTCGGGCAGTTACTCGACCCTTTCGGCGGCATGCAAGACCTAAGGTCGAAAATTATTAGAACGCCTCTAGATCCAGACATCACCTACTCCGATGATCCGTTGCGCATGATGCGTGCGATCCGATTTGCGACACAATTAGGTTTTTCAATTGAGCAAGCCTCTTTAAAAGCGATTACTAAGAATAAGCATCGGATCAAAATCATTTCGAAGGAGCGTATAGTTGTAGAATTGCACAAAATTCTGGAAACCAAAAAGCCTTCCACTGGTTTCCTTCTGTTAGAACAAACTGGGTTATTAGATTATATCCTTCCAGAATTGATGGCGCTTAAAGGCATCGACGAAGTTGAAGGTCAAACGCACAAGGATAATTTTTACCACACCTTGGAAGTTGTGGATAATATTGCTAAAACCACGGATAATCTATGGTTACGCTGGGCGGCATTATTACATGACATCGGCAAGGCACCAACCAAAAAATTTAGTAAAAAAGTGGGATGGACGTTTCATGCACACGAATTTGAAGGTGCTAAAATGGTATACCATTTGTTCAAACGCCTAAAAATGCCCTTAAATGATAAAATGAAGTTCGTTCAAAAAATGGTTTTTATGAGTTCGCGTCCCATCGTTTTGGCCCAGGATATTGTGACCGATTCAGCCGTGAGACGACTCGTATTCGATGCTGGTGATTATGTTGAAGATTTAATGACGCTTTGCGAAGCAGATATTACCACTAAAAACCCTAAGAAGTTTAATAAATATCACAACAATTTTAAGATTGTCCGACAAAAAATTGAAGAAGTAGAAGCACGCGATCATGTGCGTAACTTTCAACCACCAATTTCAGGCGAAGAGATTATGAAGACTTTTAATCTAAAGCCTTCGCGAGAAATTGGTAAAATAAAAGAATCTATTAAGGAAGCTATTTTAGAAGGAGATATTCCGAATGACTATGAAGCAGCCTATCAATTAATGCTGAAAGAGGGAGAGAAACTAGGCTTAAAAAAGGCTTAAACATCATGGTGAAAATCGTTAGAACGAATTTTAAAAACGAGGATTTTAAAACGTTGGTACGTCAATTAGACGCCTATTTAAAAATCACGGATGGTGATGAACATGATTTTTACAATCAGTTTAATGGTATTGAAGTTTTAGATCACGTAGTGGTGGCCTATTTAAACGATGAAGCGGTAGCTTGTGGTGCCTTTAAAAAAATTTCAGATTCGACTGTTGAAATAAAACGGATGTTCACCAAACCTGAACGCAGAGGACAGCAATTCGCTTCTAAAGTATTGAATACTCTAGAAGATTTGGCAAAGGAATTACAATTTAAATCCTGTGTTCTTGAAACTGGTATACGTCAAAAGGAAGCCGTAGCTTTCTATAAAAAAAATGGCTATCAATTAATTCCAAATTATGGGCAATATATAGGAGTTGACAATAGCTTATGCTTTGAAAAAGAAATATAAGTGTTATGAAAAAAGACAATAAAAAAGTCATTTATTGGCTGCTTACAGGTTGTGTTTTAATCTTTATCATGGTCGTCGTTGGCGGCATTACTAGGCTCACACATTCTGGCCTATCTATCTCTAATTACAAACTTATTTCTGGCACCATACCTCCTATGAACGACGTTGAATGGCAAGAAGCCTTTGACTTGTATAAGCAATATCCAGAATATCAAAAGCTCAATACACATTTTGAATTACAAGACTTTAAAGATATTTATTTTTGGGAATGGCTGCACAGAGTTATTGGTCGATTTATCGGTCTTGTTTTCATCATTCCATTTTTATACTTTTTGATAAAAGGTCAATTAACCAAACCTACCATTAAAAAAAGTATCATTCTGCTTTTCCTCGGAGGCTTTCAAGGATTTTTAGGTTGGTACATGGTAAAAAGTGGTTTGATAGATAATCCAGATGTTAGTCACTACCGATTGGCAGCGCATCTCACTACGGCCTTTCTGACCTTTGCATACACTTTTTGGGTGGCTTTAGATTTGATATTTCCGAACAAAAAAGATATTGAAAAAGGGGTTCGGAACTTTATTAGAATCGGACTGGTGGTATTAATTTTTCAAATCATCTATGGTGCTTTTGTAGCTGGTTTAGATGCTGGTTTTATTCATAATCATTGGCCTCTAATGAACGAAGGCAAAATCATGCACGAAACCGTTTATATTGAGCAACAACCACTTATCCGAAATTTTGTTGAAGGTAAAAGTGGCGCTCAATTTGTTCATAGAGTTTTTGCGTTTGTCGTGGTATTTTTTATTATCGCTATTTGGCTAAAAGCTCGTCAACTTATTCTCACCAAAAACCAAGTTATAGGATTAAATCTTTTGCTTTTAGGCGTGACAATTCAATTTTTATTAGGAGTCCTAACCATTATTTATGCCGTACCTGTTTGGCTAGGCGTAGCGCATCAAATTGGCGCATTTTTATTACTTTCAGCCATGGTTTTTACCCTCCATCGCTTTAGCAAATAACTTAAAAAGATTATTTTTGCACTATGATTTACAGATTCAGAGTCATCTTAGATAACGATACAGAAGACGATATATTTAGGGATATTGAAATTAGAGAAACCGATTCTCTTGAAGATTTACACAATGCCATCACACAATCCTTTGGTTTTGATGGTCTTGAAATGGCCTCTTTTTATCTCAGTAATGATGATTGGGAACAAGGCGAGGAAATTTCCATGTTTGATGTAAGTGAAGGTGCCAATTCAGTGCGTCTCATGAACGAAACTATTCTAAATGAAGTGACCCACGAAGCACAAACCAAACTCATTTATATCTATGATTTTTTGAGCATGTGGACGTTCTTTGTTGAACTAGCTGAAATTGTTGATGAAGCTGAAGGGACTGATTACCCCAACTTAATGTTCGTACACGGTCAAATTCCAGATGCCGCTCCTGAAAAAGCCTTTGAAGCCGAGAATTTTGATGACGGATTTGATGAATTTGATGACGACATTGATGTGGATGATTATGATAGTCTTGACTTCGATGAAAACTGGAACTAATCACCTCTCAAAATGAAGGATGTCTTATTTTACCTTGAAGAAGGTGTTCATCATATTCTCGACCTGAATGGCTTAGATCATTTTTTCTTTATTTTATCCTTTTGCCTATTATACACGTTTAAGGATTGGAAAAAAATTCTTGGTTTAGTAACCGCTTTTACGCTAGGGCATTGCCTTACACTTTTTCTGTCAGGCATGGACATACTTACGATTGACAAAGGTACCGTCGAAATGCTTATTCCAATAACCATACTATTAAGCTGTATCAATAACTTTTGGTATTTATTAACCGAAAAATCAAGGAAACAACAAATCACCATAACCTATATTATCCTATTAGTATTTGGACTTATTCACGGTCTGGGATTCTCTAATTACATTAAAATGATGCTTTTTGATGACGAATCTTTGGTCTTGCCATTACTCGGATTCAATTTAGGGATTGAGGTTGCCCAGTTGCTCATAGTTATTGGGTTTTTGGCCATAATCTCTTTGTTCGAGCTCCTTTGGAAATCCCAAATTAAATGGGTGCGATTCGCAGTGAATCTTATCATTTTCATTCTGGTATTACGAATGCTATTTACGTAAATTTTGCTTTTTAAAAGAAATTCTTCATGTTGATGCCTTGATAATTTCGTTTTACAAAATCTAAAGCATGGTGTAAGATCTCTCCCATAGATTGACTTTTTCTGAAAGCCATATCATGAGTGTATGCATAAATTTCCTCTTTCAGCATATCAATATGTTTCGGAATCGATATCGTATCGCTCTTCATACAATCCAACAGCTCTCCTATTCTATCTTGATAACTTATCATCCGTCGTGCGACAATAGAACGCTCCTCAATTTTATATTGATCAATAGATTCTTTTTGTATGCGCTCACGTACCAACGCTACCATTTTAAAATTCTCTTTAAAAAACTGTGGACGGTAAATTTTTAATTTGCCTTCATAACATTGTTGATCAAAATCAATAGCACGAATTTTAAAGACCACATGATCAAAATCATGTGTAGGAACGATAACATAATTGTAAGATCGCATATCGCCCAATAATCGAATCATACACCGTTCATTAAATTTCACAAACTCCTTAGCGATTTGAGATTTCTCAGAGGAGTTGCACTCTGGAAGTTGATGCTTTATAAATTCATCACCAGGAATACCAGCGATGTGCTCTTCTATTAAGGTATCCTTATACACCAAAAAATTCAAGTTATAAGGTGACAACATATGCTCAAGTTCTAATCCGTAGATTCTTGAAGCATCGGCTTTTTTCACATAGAAATAGGTGTAATTATCATTTAACACATTACGAACTTTCACGCGAAAAGGCTTTGAATTTCCAAACGTGCAATAATCGATGGCATCAATACTTAAGTATTTGAAAATAGTTTCGTTACCGTCCGAAATAAGATTGGAATAGACACGCTTCAGACTTAAATCAATTTCGACACGTTCAAATTCATTATAATAAACTCGTATCCATAGGGTATCCTCATCATTTTTATCATAGACCACCACAGAACCTTGAAACCGCAATAAGTCATCATAAAAAATGGGCAATCGGATATTCCTATTGTACTCCTGTAAATAATCGTGTAGTTTTTTATTTACCGGATACGAAGGCTTCTTTTTTGAGATTTTTAAATCTTCCATAGCATTAAAATTGTTCTAATTTAAGGTTTTCTTCCATACTTTGTAACAATAATTGTTTTAGTTCGTCGTATTAGTAATCAACCACTGCTGAGGCTTTTCAGTAGAAAAAATCAATCAAATTTTGGATGCAATTTTAACCATTAATAATCTCACCAAAAAATTTGGCAGGCTTACGGCTGTCAAAGATTTATCTTTCACCATCAATAAAGGCAATGTCTACGGTATTTTAGGACCCAATGGAAGTGGTAAATCTACAACCCTCGGCATCGTCCTAAATGTTGTTAATAAAACGGAAGGAGATTTTCATTGGTTTGACGGAAACACCTCAACACACGATGCCCTGAAAAAAGTTGGAGCTATTATAGAACGTCCTAATTTTTATCCTTACATGACGGCTTATGAGAACCTAAAATTGGTATGTCGTATAAAAGGCGTCTCAGAGTCAAAAATAAATGAGAAGTTAGAGATTGTAGGACTTCTAGATCGAAAAGGTCACAAGTTTAAAACCTATTCTTTAGGGATGAAACAACGTTTGGCAATTGCGTCCGCCCTTTTAAATGATCCTGAAATCTTAATATTAGATGAACCTACCAATGGTTTGGACCCTCAAGGAATTCATCAAATTCGACAAATCATTAAGGATATCGCTGCCACTGGAACAACCATCCTATTGGCATCACACCTTTTGGATGAAGTGGAAAAAGTTTGCTCTCATGTTGTGGTACTTCGGAAAGGTGAGAAATTGTATTCAGGACGTGTAGATGAAATGATATCTAGTCATGGTTTCTTTGAGTTAAAATCTGAAAACCATGATGCTCTCATTAAAGTACTTGAGTCTGATGATGCCTTCGGAACGGTTAAAGTTGAGGCAGGATTAATCACCGCTTTTTTAAATGAGCCCATGGAAGCTCAAACCTTCAATAAACTCATGTTCGAAAACGGCATCATTCTATCGCATTTGGTGAAACGTAAGGAGAGTTTGGAACAACAATTTTTACAACTTACCGACAATTAATCATCAATCTAAAGACTTCTGAAATAACATTCAGAAATAAAATCAACCACCATGCTTCGATTATTACAACTAGAACTTCAAAAATTATTGCTCAATAAAGCGAGTAAGGTTCTTATTTTCATATCCTTTATTTTACCATTTTTTGTGATTGTCCTTTCGTCATTACGTATTGACTTTTTCGGATATTTCACACTAGAACTGGGACATTACGGTCTATTTAATTTTCCAATTGTTTGGCACATCACCACATTCTTTGCTGCTCAATTTAAGCTCTTCTTTGCTATTGTTGTTGTAAGTATGATTGGAAATGAATACAGCAATAAAACCATCAAGCAGAACCTTATTGACGGACTAAGCAAAAAAGAATTTGTCTTATCAAAATTCTATACAATCGTATTCTTTTCGGCGGTTGCCACTATCCTAATTTTTCTTATTTGCTTGTTCATCGGATTATATTACTCGAGTATTGATGAATTTAATTTGATCTTTAGAGGCACCGAGTTCCTACTCGCCTACTTTGTAAAATTGGTTGGTTTTTTTAGTCTATGTCTGTTTTTAGGTATGCTATTAAAACGATCGGCTTTTGCCTTAGGCTTTTTATTCATCCTATTTATGTTGGAATGGATCATTTTCTGGATTGTATCATGGCAAATCAATAGCGATGTTGCGTGGTCTATTCACAATTTCATGCCTCTGCAATCTATGTGGAACTTGATTGACCAACCGTTCCAGCGTATTGCCATTTCTAAAGTCCCTAGTGGTGAGGTGGCGATGTATGATTTTGCTGTGCATTGGTACGAAATCGCCATTGTCTTGGGTTGGACTGCCATATTCACCTTTTTATCGTACAGATTGTTAAAAAAGCGAGATTTATAATATCTTTAATGACGAAGTAGTAGTTTTATAACTGCAAACAGACAATGATCAAAATTTCCTGCTCATTTTTTGAGGAATTTTAGCATTGAATCTGTTGTATACACAGAGCTACGAATTAATTGCTAAAGATTACATGAAAAAGAATACCGTTTTATTAATTATGACGCTGTTTTGTGTTGCCCACACATTTAGTCAGCAAGAAGCTTCTAATTGGTATTTTGGGCAAAATGCAGGACTAAGATTTAATGCAGGTAATGGCACCGTTACTGCGATAACAGACGGACAACTTAACACTTTGGAAGGTTGCACATCTATATCAGACACCAACGGAAACCTATTATTTTATTCAGATGGAAGAACCATCTGGAACGCGATTCACCAACCTATGGCAAATGCCAACGAAGGGTTAGGAACAGGTCTTAAAGGCGATGATTCTAGTACATCTTCTGGATTGATTGTTCCCAAACCACAAGACCCTAATTTATACTATATTTTTACGGTAGATGAGCCTCATCACTTTAATTCGTCAAGCTTTCCTAATGACGTAGATGGTGATGGCGTAAACGACGGACTCACCTATTCATTGGTCGATATGACGTTAGCTGGCGGATTTGGTGATGTCGTGGATACAGAGAAAAATATTCCACTGATTACATACGACACAACAAATCCCGATGAAGTAGATTACAAATGTTCTGAAAAAATTACAGCCGTAAAAGCAGATGATTGTTCGTCTTTCTGGGTCATCACCCACTTTGTAGATAAATTTTATGCCTTTAAAGTAGATATAAATGGCGTAGATCCCAATCCGGTTATTTCAACCGTTGGGCAAACCGTGCCTGTTTCAGGCTATCGCAGAAATGCTTTGGGCTATGTTAAAGCATCACCAGATGGGTCTAAGCTTGCGGTTGCGCATTTTGGATTTTCAACGGTCACTGCAGGCGATGCCAGTGGTGGCATCTACCTCTATGATTTTGATAATGATACGGGAGTAGTATCTAACGAACTAGAGCTTTATGGGCCAGAAAATGGTGATAGTCCCTATGGTGTTGAATTTTCTGCAGAAAACAGAAAAATCTATGCCTCGGTTGGAGAAGGCATCCAAGGAAATGGTGCAAGTAGTATTTTTCAATGGGATTTAGAAAGTACAGATATTCCCAATTCGATTGAGTTAATTCATTTTTCTAATTCCTTAAGTGCAGGAGCCTTGCAGCTAGGAATTGACAAACGAATTTATAGGGCTCAAGTCAGTTTTGCTAATTTTAATACATCAGGAAATTTCATTGGTGTCATTAATAATCCGGAAGCGAATGGTTTAGCTTCCAATTATGACGAGAACGGTGTGTTACTCGATATCAATGGTGGGTTTCAAAACTTAAGTAGAATTGGGCTACCGCCTTTTATCCAGTCGTTATTCAACTCACAAATAGACATTATCCAAAACGGTATTAGTACCACAGAGCTAAAATTATGTGTTGGTGAAAGCTATACGTTAATGGCTGAAGACGTTCCAGGTGGTACCTACACTTGGTCTAAAGATGGCACAGTGCTTTCTGAAACTACGTTTGAATTATTTGTGGATGAGCCTGGATTTTATCAAGTATTTATTGAACCCAACAATGGTGAGTGCCCTATCGAAGGTGAAGCTGTCGTTGGAATTTTTGACATCCCTACAGCAACGCAGCCTCAAGACATCATTGCTTGTGACAGCACAACAGTTTCTACATTTGACCTTACGAGTCAAGACTCAGACGTCCTTGACACACAAGATCCATTAGATTATTCGGTGCGTTATTTTAGATCACAAGAAGATGCCGATAATAACGTTGATGAAATTATTGGTGATTTCTCAAATACTGAAAACCCACAAACCATCATTGCTCGTGTTGAAAACAATAACAATCCAAATTGTTACGCAACAACATCATTTAACGTGCAGGTGTTTGTCAATCCAGTTATTAATACCTTAGATGATATTGTCGTTTGTGACACCGATTTCAACGGTGATAGTATGGATGGTATCACTACCTTAGATTTGGCGTCTTTAAACGATGGCATTCTAGGAAATCAAGATGACAGCCTGTTTACTATAACCTATCATCCAACTCAGCAAGATGCCGATGATAATACGGCAGCATTTTCATCGCCATATACAAATACATCTCCAAACACGGAGACCATTTTTGTAAGAGTAGAAAACAACCTCAATACGGATTGTTATACAACTGGCTCCTTTCTATTAACCGTGAATGATGCTCCAGAAGCTATCGACTCCACCATCATTCAATGTGACGAAGACGGGATCCCAGAAGGTTTTACGCTTTTTGATCTAAATCAGGTATTTGATGATATTACAGGTGGTGCTCCCGATAGATCGATTGCTTTTTATGTGTCGCTCAACGATCTAGAAAACGCTGAAGATGAAATCGATGCGAATGCTTTTGAAAATTATTTCAATCCACAAATTTTGTATGCCTTAGTAACCAATACGGTGACCGGTTGTACAAATATCGCTGAAGTAACTCTAGAGGCTGCCTCTACAGCTTCAAATGATACCGCCTTAGAAGCATGTGACGACGACGGAACCGAAGATGGTTTATACAATTTTAATTTAAATGATACGCTAGACAGTATTCTATTTGGATTACCTAACGATTTAGAGGTATCCTTTTATGAAACTTATGATGAGGCTTTATTAGAAGATAATCCGTTAGGCACTAATTTTACGAATACCACACCGTATAACCAGACCATCTATGCGCGTGTTGAAAATATGAATGCCTGCTTTGGAATTAGCGAAATAGAACTAACTGTTTTTGAATTGCCCAACATTATTACGGAAGAAACCCTATTTTATTGCTTAAATGATTTTCCGCAAACCATCACACTCACTAGTGGCCTAATAGACGATATCCCAAACAATTATTATTACGATTGGTCTACAGGAGACGATGAATATGAAATTGAAGTGAATGAACCCGGAACATATACCGTGAGAGTCACATCAACTGATGGCTGTTTTAAGGACAGAACCATCAACGTTTTGCCTTCTGACATCGCCACGTTCACTGACATTGAGGTAACGGATGCCTCGTCTAATAATACGATTACCGTTTTTGTATCCGGAGAAGGTGTATATGAATATGCGCTCGATGATCCAAGTGGTCCTTATCAGGAAAGCAATATTTTTGAAAATGTGAGTTTTGGTTTTCATACCGTTTATGTGAGAGATATTGAAAACAATTGTGGCATTGTTGAAGACATTGTTTCGGTCATTGGCTTTCCGAAGTTTTTTACACCGAATGGAGACACCTACAATCCTTATTGGCAGGTTAAAGGCATTTCTAGAGATTTTCAAGCGAATTCTCAAATTCTCATTTTTGATCGTTATGGAAAATTACTCAAAGAATTGGATCCTTTAGGTCCAGGTTGGGACGGCACAGTCAACGGCTTTAATATGCCGGCAAGTGATTATTGGTTTGTGGTTACACTTGAAGATGGTAGAACCTTTAAGAGCCATTTTGCTCTAAAACGTTAATCAATAAATAACAATAGTTAAAGTGTAAAATGAGGTATTTGAAATTTATCGTAATTGTTGCCAGCTTGGTCACAACATGGTATACTTCTGCCCAAGACATTTCGTTGTTCCAACAATTTAATGGTCGCTACGACTATACGGCCATCGGAAATACCTTAAATCCGTTTGAAAATAATTTAGTTGACAGTTTTTGTTTACCACTCGATGCTTCTAGTGCAACACTGAATCTTGCACCAAACACCAACATTGTTGCTGCATACTTATATTGGGCTGGTTCAGGAACAGGAGACACGAATGTGGATCTCAATGGCGTCCCTTTTGAAGCCATCGAAACTTATACCGTTGATTATATAGAACCTGTGACAGGTGCTCTCACCTATTTTTCTTGTTATGCAGAGATTACAGACTTTATCATCTCTGAAGGTAACACGACCTATACCTTATCTAATTTAGACATTTCAGAAGCCTTAAATGGCAATCCCAGATACTGCACAAATCGAACTAATTTTGCAGGTTGGAGTATCTACATCATATACGAGGATGATACGCTGCCTTTAAATCAAATCAATCTTTATCAAGGCCTTGAAATCATAGATCGCAATACGCAATCTAAGACCATTCTGATTGATAACTTAAATGTGATTGATAATGATGGTGCCAAGATTGGTTTTCTAGCCTGGGAAGGAGATAACGCTCTTAATTATGGTGAAAGCCTTTCTATAAATGACAATTTGCTGGCCAATCCTCCATTGAATTTCAGTGACAATGCCTTTAACGGCACAAATAGTTTTACTAATTCCAATACATTTTATAACGCCGATTTGGACGTCTACAATATTCAAGATAATATCAGTATTGGTGACACCAACGCAGTCGTCAAAATGACGACAGGCGGATTTGATAGTTTTGGGAATTTTCAAGCAGATTTGATTATCATTAACAATATCATTACCGTATTAAATAGTCAGTTACCCGATGCTACTATTACATTAGATGCATATGTGTTGAATTGTGGTGATCGAACGCTTGAAATCGATTTTACCGTATTCAACACTAATAGTACAGACGTCTTACCTGCGAATACTCCCATAGCTTTTTATGCCGAGGGGCAACTCATCGGACAAAGTGCTACTCAAAATGACATTCCCATTGATGATTCCGAATCCGGAACAATTTTATTGACCATCCCAGAGACGCTTGGAGATACCTTTTTATTAGAACTTCGAGCAGATGACGATGGATCTGGAAATGGAACCGTTAATGAAATTATAGAAATTAATAATCTTGATTCTGAGCTTATAGAGTTACTGGTGCTTCCAGAAATTCAAATTCTGGATAATATAAACAGTTGCAATGAAGGGTTTAATTCCGCGACATTTAATTTAGTTGCCTATTTTCAAGAGGAAGTAGCTGACAGTTCTGACCTTCAGTTTTATGAAAATTTGGAAGATCTCGAATCTGACCAAAATAGTATTGTGAATCCAGAATCCTATGCCAGTATTAATAATCCTCAAACAGTGTTTGCTAAAGTGGAAAACCAACCTTGCTATGATATTTATCAGTTTGAATTATCTGTAGAAAACTGTCCGCCTTTTGTTCCTGAAGGATTTTCTCCCAACAATGATGGCGTTAATGATTGGTTCAATATACAAGGCCTTTACGATATTTTTGAATCGCATGAACTCAAGATTTTTAATCGTTACGGCACCCTCATTTTTGAAGGTGATAATGATCTTAAATGGGAAGGCCAGATTAATAGAGGCCTTAATAATCATGGTAAACTCGTGCCTGTAGGTACCTATTTCTATGTATTGTCTCCAAATGATTCCGACTACCCTCCTTCTGTTGGATGGGTTTATGTGAATTACTAATACGACTTACCTTTACCGAAATGTTAAAATTTAATGCATTTCATCGTATATTTTTGTATTTAGTCTATTTTAGACCTACTTTCGACCTCAATGTAGCTATCAATAGGTAATAAGCCCCAAAACTATTGTTATTGATACCTTAAACTTAACCGCTTACAAATGACATATTTACAAAAATCCCTCAACATCTTCGCATGTCTTTTGTGCTGTATTGGTAGTGCACAGCAAATTAGTATCAACGATTCATTTTCCGAACAAGAATTAGTAACCAACAACCTTATTCAAGGCTGTGTGGAAATATCCAATATTGAATCTGTCGTTAACGGACAAATTAACGGATTTAATAGTTTTGCCTATTTTGAACAAGCTGGTTCCGATTTTCCTTTTGAAAATGGTATTATGCTAGCAACAGGTAATGCAGTTTCTGGTGGTAACGTTGAGAATACTGCCGTCTTAAATGAAGGCCAGACCGACTGGACGACCGATGCCGATTTAGAGGCGGCACTTGGAATTTCTGGGACCCTAAATGCCACATCTATTGAGTTCAATTTCATTTCAGTTGCCAATCAAATACAATTCAATTACATCTTAGCTTCCGAGGAATACTTTGGTAATTTCCCGTGTGAATACTCCGATGGTTTTGCTTTTTTGATCAAAGAGGCTGGCACATCCGATCCTTATACCAATATTGCTGTGATTCCAGGCACCACAACACCTGTCAACACCAATACAATTCATGATGCTATTGTAGGATTTTGTGATGCTTCCAACGAACAATTTTTTGAAGGGTACAATTTAGGTGATACAAATTATAATGGTAGAACCACCGTCATGACGGCTAGTGCTTCTATTGTGCCTAATGTGGAATATCATATTAAATTAGTCATAGCCGATCAAACAGACAGAAATTACGATTCTGCCGTTTTTATTGAAGGAAATAGCTTTAATGCTACGGTCGACCTTGGTGAAGATATTCAAACCTGTGCAGATACTGTCACATTAAATGGTAATATTGAAAATCCGCTAGCCACCTATTCTTGGTATTTAAATAACAACCTGATCAGTGGTGCAACCCAGCCAACTTTGGATGTGACTCAATCTGGAACTTACCAAGTGGTGATCGAAATTCCTTTATCTGGATCCAATTGTACTATTGAAGACAACGTTTCGGTGACCCTAAGTTCCACCCAATCGGCAGCAGCTATATCAGATTATGCCATCTGTGATGATATCAGTGCTGATGGTATTGAAACCTTTGATTTATCCACAAAAGATTCGGAGGTGCTAGCTTCTGTTCCCCCTTCCACATATAGCATTAGCTACTATTTGTCTGCGACAGATGCAGAAAATGATACAAATCCGATAGCAGGAACCATTCAAAATTCGTCCAATCCACAAACGATTTTTATCCGAATTGAAGACATCACCAACGGTTGCTTAGCTTTTCAAAATTTTAATTTAGTTGTAAATCCTTTACCAGAATTTACACAACCCACGCTTTTAACCGTATGCGACGATGCTATTTCTGATGGATTTACAACAATCGATCTTTCTCAGTTGGATAATGACATTACCAATAACAATCCTAACTTGGTAGTGACTTACCATCATACGCTTGCCGATGCCAGTAGTGTTAACAATGCGATTCCAATGCCGTATGTGAACACCAACCCTAATGAAACACTCTTCGTTGGAATTACCAATACGCTCACAGGATGTACGTCAACGACCACCTTAGATATCGAAGTACTGAATAACCCAGAAATCAATACGGACGAACATTATTTGGATGCATGCGATAGCGATCATGACGGATTTGCAAACTTCGATCTTACATCGGTTATTGACGATGTTCTAGAAGGTCTTACAGGTGTGAATGTCTCATTCCACCTTACTCAGGAAGATGCTAGTACAGGAAGTAATCCTATAGCGAATGATAGCAACTATGCCAATATCGAAGAATCTGTACAAATCGTATTTATTAGAGTTGAAGATCAAGTGACAGGTTGTGCAAGTACCACGCCAATAGAGTTACACACTAATTTATTGTTATCAGCAACAAATATTAGAAACTATAGTTTATGTGATGAATTTAACGACGGTATTGAACAATTCAGTCTTTCAAATATCACGCTGAATATTATTGGTGATCTTGAAACGATTATGGGCTATGACATTGATATTGCTTTTTATTTAACAGAAGAAGACAGAGATAATGAGGTGAATGCTATAGATCCAAATGCACCTTTTGAACCAACGTCAACACCACAAACATTATATATTACCATCACGAGTCCAACCTGTCAAGAAGTCGAAGACATTGAGCTGCACTTATTCCCTATCGTTGAATTTGAGCCTATAGATAATCAAACCGTTTGTGACACGGATCAAGATGGATTTACACTGATTGACCTAACGCAATACGATATCTTAGCGACTAATGGTCAACCAGATTTCACGGTAACGTATTTTGCCTCAGAAATCGATGCCAATGAGAACACTAATGCATTGCCAGCACTATATACCAACATACAAAACCCGCAACAATTTTATACAAGAATCACGTTTGGTGAAACAGGATGCTCAGACATCAATTCGTTTGAAATTGAAGTTTTACCAGCTCCTTCAACCAATCAAGCATCAGATATTATCATTTGTGATGATGATATGGACGGTCTATTCATCGTGGATTTAGATACTAAAATTGATGAACTGGTTAACGACACAACCGATAGAGTCATTACGTTCCATAATACGTTGAATGATGCAGACAACGCTTCAAACACCATTAGTAATACCACTATCTATACGGCAAATACCCAAACGATTTTTGCTAGAATTGAGAATACTAATACCAGCTGTCACACGGTTGAAAGCTTTGAAATTATTGTAAATACACTTCCTGAGTTTAGCGCTATTTCCAACTATAAGATATGTGAAAACGAGAGTGATGGGATTGGTGATTTTATATTTCAAACCAAAGATGCAGAAATTTTAAATGGCCAAACTGGAAAGGAAGTACTTTACTTCAGAAATCAGAATGATGCCGACAACAATACTAATGTCATTGATAAAACGGTTGCTTTTCAAAACAGCACAAATCCGCAAACGATTGTCGCGAGGGTTCAGAATATTACAGATATCGATTGTTACGATACTACATCGTTCATCATTGAAGTAGGTACAAACCCTGTATTTAATGCACCTACCGATTGGTTTGTATGTGACGATATTGCCAATGACGGCAGTGAGACGTTCGATTTGAGTATGAAAGCAAATGAAATAGCAGAAGGAATAACTGAGACACTAGATATTTCCTTTTATACCAGTCTGGCTGATGCAGAAAATTTAAGTAACCCCTTACCTACTATTTATACCAATGTAACAAACCCACAGCAACTATTTGCTGTAATCGATAATGGTACCATTTGTAATTCTATTGCCAGTTTTGAGTTGAATGTCATTCAAGTACCTGAAGTGAACTTAGCACTACCAATTGTGATGTGTGATGATAATTATGACGGCATCGTTGAATTCGACCTCACACAATCTGAATTCGAAATTCTAGACGTGAGACAAGACGATATTACGGTGACCTATTTTGAATCCGTGGCAGACCTTGAAACTGACAACAATCTCATAGCAGATCCAGCACACTATACCAACACGAGTAATCCGCAAACTGTTTATGTTAAAGTGACGAACACTATTTCGAATTGCTATGCGGTCATACCTGTGGATCTTATTGTGAATCTTCCTCCTATAATCAATGATTTTATAAGCTATGACATTTGTGATAATGCCGACAGTAGTTTTGACTTGAGCATTATTGAATCCATTGCTGTGGATGATACTTCGGATAAAGCCTTTAGTTTTTACAGTTCTTTGGCCGATGCTGAAACCCTATCAAATGCTTTAGATCCTAATTATACCTACAGCACTTTTAATGACACCATTTTTATTAGAGTGACTCATACGATTACCGATTGCTCTGCCATTTACAGTTTCAACTTAATGGTAAACCCATTACCAATCGCCAATCAACCTGATGATTTACAAGCATGTGACGATAGCGCTAATGACGCTGTTGAAAGTTTTAATTTATCAAATCAAGCGCCTCAAATATTAGGAAATCAATCAAGTACAAACTTTACTGTAAGCTATCATTTAAACGCATTAGATGCTCAAAATGCTTCCAATCCGTTACCTGATAATTATACAGGTAATCACGGGCAAACCATATTTGTTCGCGTCGAAAACAACGCGACAGGTTGCTTTAACACCACGCAATTTGATTTAATTGTAAATGCACACCCTAATAGCCCTAACCCATTGTTGATGTGCGATGACAATCCAGATGGTCTCACTACTTTCGATTTAACACAATCTGAAATTGACTTGTTCAGCAGTAACAACCCAGATAATGTAATTAGCTATTTTGAATCCTTAGACGATTTACACAACGACCAAAATGTTATTTTAGATCCAACATCTTATGAAAACACATCGAATCCGCAAACCGTCTTTGTGAAGGTCTACAACACGATGGCTAATTGCTATGCTTTTGTAAACTTAGATTTAGAAGTAAATTTACCGCCTGCAATCAACGCTTTCAGTAGCTATCAAGCTTGTGAAACGGTGGATGGTACCATCGATTTAGGAAACATCAATTCTGACTTGTTAGAGCAAACAGCTAATGTGCTAGTGAGCTATTATGCTTCTGAAACTGATGCTCTCAACCAAGTGAATGCTTTAGATAGCAGCTACAGTTATCAAAGTCATAACGACGTCTTGTACGCAAGAGTGGAATTTTCAACAACACATTGTTATACCATTCATGAATTCACCTTAGAGATCAACCCATTACCTATCGCTAATCCACCTTCAGATTTGGAATCTTGTGATGATGATTATGATGGAATTTACAGTTTCGATTTAACACAGCAAAATGCTGAAATTCTCGGTTCTCAAAATCCCAATAATTATACAATTACCTATTATTTAGACCTTTTATTGGCGGAAGAAGGCGACTTAAGTATTGGTGATCAATATGAGGCTATGCATAACGACACGATATATGCACGTATTGAAAATAATAACACAGGTTGTTATGATATCGCCCAATTTTCAACAATTATTTATGAAAGGCCTTTATTAGATATTGGTGACCAAGTCATTTGTTTAGATAACTTGCCTTTATTAGTGAGTGCTAACACCAATCAATTAGGCGACAGCTACACGTGGTCAACAAATGAGACAACTCCTGAAATTGAAATCACTGAAACAGGAGTCTATTCAGTAACCGTCACCTCTGCGAACGGATGTGAGACAACTGAAGTTTTTACCGTGTCGGAGTCTGAATCTGCTCATATAGAAATCACTGAAACCGTTGACTTTTCAGACCCTAATAATATCACTGTAACTGTAAGCGGTATCGGGAATTACCTATATCAATTAGATAATAATGCGCCTCAGGAGTCGAATACTTTCGAAAACGTTAGTCTCGGTTATCACACCATCACTATTATTGATTTAAATGGTTGCAACGAAGTATCTAAAGAAATCGTCGTGATTGATGCGCCAAAATTTTTCACACCGAATAACGACTCATACTTTGATACTTGGCACATCACAGGTGTAGAAACCTTAACAGGTACTATGGTTTATATTTATGATCGCTACGGAAAATTATTAAAAACATTAGATTCTAACGATAAAGGTTGGGATGGATTTTACAACGGTCATTTAATGCCTGCCAATGATTACTGGTTTGTTGCAGATGTTAAAAAAGGTGCTATTCAGTTTCAAGTAAAAGGTCATTTTTCTTTGCGTCTCTAAGGACAATCTTAACACTTTTTTAGAAACACCAAGGTTATCTATATGTATCTTTGCAATCGGAAAAATTGCAAATGAAAATAACTATTAAAATTATATGCCTTCTATTTACTTTGAGCCTTTCAAGTCAAAGTATCACCGTAGATTCCCAAACTTATAGTGCTCAGGAATTGATTGAAGACATCTTAATTGATAGTGATTGTATTGATAATATTACAGTCACAAATGTGGTTGGTGGTGATTTTAATGGCTCCGATCAAAGCTTCGGTTATTTTGATGGCACTGGGACGAGCTTTCCTTTTAGCTCCGGAATTGTGATGAGTACAGGTCGATTATCAAATGTGCCTGGTCCTAATAATTCTTTAAGTGACGATAATGCGCCAAACTGGGGAGGCGATAATGATCTTGAAAATGCCTTGAATGAATCGAATACTACCAATGCTACCATTCTAGAATTCGATTTCACTTCCGTTGCTACGGAAATTAGCTTTCGATATATTTTTGCTTCAGAAGAATACCAAGAAGGCAATCCAAATACTTGTCAGTATTCGGACTTATTTGGCTTTTTAATTCGACCAATTGATAATCAGCAGTATACTAATATTGCTCTCGTACCGGATACGCAAACGCCAGTAAAGGTCACTACGGTACATCCTGAAATCCCAGGTGGTTGTGAAGCTCAAAACGAAGCCTATTTTGACAGCTTTAATGGTGTGGATTCGCCCACCAATTTTAGTGGTCAAACCAAAGTATTAATCGCTACAGCGCAGGTTGTCCCTAACCAAACTTATCATGTAAAACTAGTCATTGCCGACGAGCAAAATTACAGATTTGATTCAGCCGTGTTTTTAGAAGCAGGAAGTTTTAGGTTATCTACAGATTTAGGTCCTGATCGTCTTATTGCGAATGGTACCGCCTTATGCGGAGACGAAACTTTCAACATCCAAACCAATGATCCTGGAGCGAATAACACCTATAAATGGTTTAAAGATGGTGTTGAAATTATTGGAGAAACTAGTCCGAATTTAGAGGTAAACGATGCTGGTGTTTATAATGTAGAAATTACGAAAAATGCCTGCGTGCTTTATGGTGAAATCACCATAGAATACGCACAGCTACCTGAATTATCTGATGCCATACTCATCGCCTGCGATCAAAACCAGGATGGCCTTACAACCTATAATTTATATGATGCTGCCAATGACATCACCGGAGGAAATGCGTCAATCACAGGGTTTTATACAACAATGACTGATGCTGAAGAGGAAAATAGTCCTATTCAAAATCCTGATAGCTTTAATAACAGTAGTCCTTTTCAAACTATTTATGTTCGTGCCGTCAATCAAGCCAACTGTGCTAGTATTGCCGAATTAGAATTACAAATTTCGAATAATACGATTACTGTACCTGATTTGGAAGTGTGCGATGATGATCATGTTGATGGTATTTCAATCTTTAATCTCAACGACATTACGACATCCATAGCTGATCAAATTCCAGCAGATGCAAGCGTGACATTTTACGCATCTGAAACCGATGCTTTTTCTGAAGATAATGGGTTGAGCAGTCCCTTTGAGAATACCATACCGTTCTCACAAACCCTTTTCGTAAAGGTTGAAAGTAATCAACAGTGTTACGCCATTTCAACTGTGAATTTAAAGGTCTTGTATACGCCACAACTAATGGAAGATGAAACGCTTATTTATTGCTTAAATAGTTTCCCAGACACCCTACAATTACAAGGAGGCGTCCTGAATGATGCGCCTAACAACTATTATTATGAATGGTTGTTCAATGGTAATACCACAGCTGTCAATACCACATTTAATAACATTAATGAACCTGGCGTTTATACTGTTATTGTCACCGATCCGAACGGCTGTTCTTCAAGTCGGAATATAACCGTATTGGCTTCCAATGAAGCCACGATTGAGAGTGTAGATATTACCATAGGACAAAACAACAATACCGTCAGTATTTCAGTAAATGGTGAAGGCGATTACGAATACGCCTTAGACGATTCCGAATTTCAGAATGCTTCCGTTTTCACAGATGTCTCACCTGGTTTTCATACGGTGTTTGTCAATGACATTAATGGTTGTGGATTGATTGAGAAAACCATATCGGTTTTCGGTTTCCCTAAATTCTTTACACCCAATGGTGATCCTTTTCATGAACGTTGGCAAGTTTACGGTGTCAATTCAGAATTCAATGTCGGCACCGATATTAAGATTTTTAATCGCTACGGTAAATTATTGGCGCAATTCGATAATGAAAGTCCAGGTTGGGACGGGACTTTCAAAGGTCGTCCCTTACCCAGCGATGATTACTGGTTTGTTGTCACATTACCTAACGGCAGAACATTTACAGGTCACTTTGCGTTGAAACGTTAATTGATTAACTTTACCAATCGACCGATGAAACGGTTCCTCATGTATTAAATATTCACCTTAAGGGCAAATACTGAATAATTATTCAGGTGATAACATATGAAATTCAAAGTCAAATCAGATTTTAAACCCACTGGCGATCAGCCTCAAGCCATTCGGCAATTAGTTGAAGGTATACAGACCAATGAAAAGTATCAAACCCTTTTGGGTGTGACTGGTTCTGGTAAAACCTTCACCGTGGCTAATGTTATAGAAGAGGTACAACGACCAACTTTGGTACTGGCTCATAATAAGACCTTAGCGGCTCAGTTGTATTCGGAGTTTAAGCAATTTTTTCCTGATAATGCTGTCGAATATTTCGTATCATACTATGACTATTACCAACCAGAAGCTTATATACCTGTGTCAGGCGTTTATATCGAAAAGGACCTTTCCATAAACGAGGAAATTGAAAAAATGCGATTGAGTACGACCTCTTCCCTATTATCTGGACGACGAGATGTGATTGTAGTGGCTTCGGTATCCTGTTTATACGGTATTGGGAATCCCGTTGAGTTTCAAAAAAATGTCATTTCCCTAGAAATAGATCAGGAGATTTCAAGAACAGAATTATTACATCGCTTGGTTCAAAGTTTATATTCCAGAACTGAAGCGGAATTTAACCACGGAAATTTCCGTATTAAAGGTGATACAGTAGATGTATTCCCAAGTTATGCGGATGATGCTTTTCGGATTCATTTCTTCGGAGATGAAATTGAAGACATTGAACAATTCAATATTCAAACCAATGAAGTCATAGAGCATTATGACCGACTCAATATTTACCCAGCCAATATGTTTGTGACCTCTCCTGATGTTTTGCAAGGAGCGATTCGCGAGATTCAAGACGACTTGGTCAAGCAATATGATTATTTCAAGGACATCGGTAAGCATTTGGAGGCTAAACGTTTAAAGGAACGTACGGAATTTGATCTGGAAATGATCCGTGAATTGGGCTACTGCTCTGGTATCGAAAATTATTCAAGATACTTAGATGGCAGACTACCAGGCACGCGACCATTCTGCTTACTCGATTATTTTCCTGATGATTACTTAATGGTCGTTGATGAAAGTCATGTCACGATCTCACAAGTGCATGCCATGTATGGTGGTGATAGAAGTCGTAAGGAAAATCTTGTAGAATATGGTTTTCGGCTTCCTGCCGCCATGGACAACCGACCTTTAAAATTTGAAGAATTTGAATCCTTACAAAATCAAGTGATTTATGTAAGTGCGACGCCAGCCGATTATGAGCTTCAAAAAACGGATGGTATTTATGTAGAACAAGTGATTCGACCAACAGGCCTGCTGGATCCTATTATTGAAGTGCGCCCGAGTCTGAACCAGATCGATGACCTTATTGAGGAAATGCAACAGCGTATTGAGAAAGATGAGCGTGTATTGGTGACGACGCTCACAAAGCGAATGGCAGAAGAGCTCACCAAATATTTGGATCGCATTCAGATTAGATGTCGTTATATTCATAGTGATGTTGATACTTTAGAGCGTGTTGAAATCATGCAAGATTTAAGAAAGGGCTTATTTGACGTTCTCGTTGGAGTAAATCTCCTTCGTGAAGGCTTAGATTTGCCAGAAGTGTCTTTAGTGGCTATTTTGGACGCAGATAAAGAAGGTTTTTTACGTTCAACACGATCGTTAACTCAAACAGTAGGAAGAGCTGCTAGACACTTAAATGGAAAAGCCATCATGTATGCGGATAAAGTGACCAACAGTATGCAAAAAACCATCGATGAGACCAATTATCGTAGAGAAAAGCAAATAGCCTATAATACCAAACACAATTTAACACCTAAGGCCTTAAATAAAAGCCTAGATAATGCTTTATCTAAGAATTCAGTGAGTACCTATAGTTATGAACTCGAAGCGGCCAAAGCTGCAGAGCCAGAAAGTGATTATTTATCCAAGAGTCAATTGGAGAAGAAAATAAAGGAAAAACGTAAAATGATGGAGCAAGCTGCTAAAGCTCTAGACTTTATAGTAGCAGCACAATTACGCGATGAGATCAAAGCCTATCAAGAGAAACTCGAAAAATTGAAGGTTTCTTAATTATATTGCACCTTAAAGATATCTATCAAAAAGTCTGGTGGTACTATTTTATTCGGAAAACTTTCCATCAAATCCAAAACCCGATTGATAGATTCATGGCTAAGACCCATTCGCAATCCGAAGTTATGCAATTTGACTAATTCTTTATTAGAAATTTGATGATCGAGGTTCATTAATAAAACCAATCTATGAAATTGCACAATGCGTTCACTATGAGTTTTTAAATGTACATAGGTCACAGGATGCTTGAACAAATAGTCAAAATCTTCTTTTGAAACTTCGAGTTGTTTGGCAATACTCGCCAAAAATTTATATTCAATGGATTTTATATTGTCATCAGTTTGTGCAAAAGCTATCATTTCTGATAATAAACTTAATTTTTCTACACGATTTATCATAGCTGAGGGATTCATGTGTTATACTTTTATAAATTTAATTAGTTTCTTTAGGTTATAATCCTTGATAATTTGTAGGTTGTCGAAAATTTGAATGCTATTCATCGTACTTTTCTTACTTTCATACAATATAACTTTACAACATATTGATTTTCATGTGTTTAAAAAATACTTACCGTTCATCGATTTTTTCATATTAAAATTTTATTATCGATGAACTGCACATCACAAAATCATTTTATTTTATGTACTTTCGTTATATCAAAATGACAACCTGCTACAGTTCATAAAAAGTCGATTCATAAAAACGTTTTTTTGTTGATGACATCAATTACTTGACAATAAAGGACTGTAGACAGAAGCTAGAAGGAATCTATGACTAATAACGATATATTTAAGAAACTCAGGGTCGCACACAAATTAAGGGATGATGATATTGTAAAAATCTTGGCTCTTGTAGATTTTAGAATTTCCAAAAGTGAGCTAAATGCCTTTTTTAGAAGAGAAGACCATCCCAATTATATGGAGTGTGGTGACCAAATCCTGAGAAACTTCCTTAACGGATTGATTATTCATTTGCGTGGCCCAATGCCAAAACCGCAAAAAAAGAAGTCTTAAATTATCAATCTCACAAAAATTGGGCGTCTATAGCCATTCTTCAGAATTGAATAGTAACTTGCACTGTCCAAATGTTACCTTATGTTCGAAAGTGCTTCAACGAAAAAAGTTGTTCCAAATATTTCAGATGCTGAAATCAACGCCTTAAACCTAAAGTATAAACCGCTATCTGCAACACAGCGTATCCAACAATTGTATAAGGATTTTCATGTGTCTGAGGTCATGCTAACCAGTTCCTTTGCTGCAACATCGGCATTTTTATTGAAATTGTTTTCAGAAGTAAATACTTCACAAGAAGTCTTTTTTATTGATACAGGTTATCATTTTGAGGAAACCCTCAAATATAAAAAGGCCCTTACAGAACGTTACGGATTGAATGTATCTTCCATTAGTGCCATAAAGGAAGAACATGAATTTACTACCAACGATGAAACGTGGAAAAAAAACCCTGATTTTTGTTGTTCAATTAATAAGGTCAAGCCTCTGGATGTTATTAAAAACAAGTACAAGGTTTGGGTGTCTGGATTGATGGAATGGCAAAGTGACCATCGATCAACCTTAAACATATTTGAGTTACGAGGCGACATTCTAAAATTCTATCCATTGTTAGATATTACCAAAGAAAAGCGCGATGATTACATAAGAACCCACAACCTACCCTTTCATCCACTCGTCGCAAAAGGCTATAATTCTATTGGTTGTAAACATTGTACGGTTCCGGGTGAGGATCGCAACGGTAGATGGAATAATAATCCTAAAACGGAATGTGGTTTACACCTCTAATAAAAATAAAAAAGCGCTCACAAGAGCGCTTTTTTTTATATGTTCTAATAACTATTAGATTAAGCTAATACTTGCTGTACTTTATCCGCAGCTTCTTGAAATTCTGTTGCGCTCAAAACATCCAATCCAGAATTATCAATTAATTCTTTAGCAATATCTGCGTTCGTCCCTTGGAGACGTACAATAATAGGAACTTCAATATTCCCCATATTTTTATAAGCATCGATAACCCCTTGTGCCACACGGTCACAACGAACGATTCCTCCAAAGATGTTAATTAAAATGGCTTTTACTGCAGGATCCTTCAAAATAATTTGAAAGGCTGCTTCTACACGTGCAGCATCTGCGGTTCCACCTACATCCAAAAAGTTAGCTGGTTCTCCTCCTGCTTGCTTGATTAAATCCATGGTTGCCATCGCTAATCCTGCGCCATTCACCATACATCCAACATTACCATCAAGATCCACATAGTTGAGACCTTTCTCTCCAGCTTCCACTTCGATTGGGTTTTCTTCGCGTAAATCACGTAATGCCGCCAAATCTTTGTGTCTAAATAAGGCATTATCATCTAAGGAGACTTTGGCATCTACAGCCATAATCTTATCATCACTAGTCTTTAACACAGGATTAATTTCAAATAAAGAAGAATCTGATTCAACATACGCTTTATATAAGGATGTCACGAATTTAGTCATATCCTTAAATGCAGCACCAGACAAACCTAAGTTAAACGCCACTTTACGTGCTTGAAAGGGAAGAATTCCTGTTGCTGGATCAATCTCTTCAGTAAAAATTAAATGTGGTGTTTCTTCTGCAACGGTTTCGATATCCATACCACCTTCGGTAGAATACATAATCATATTTCGACCATTAGCTCGGTTCAATAATACCGACATGTAATACTCTTCAGGTTCAGAATCTCCAGGATAATAAACATCTTCAGCTACTAATACTTGGTGTACTCGCTTACCTTCAGCAGAAGTTTGAGGCGTGACCAAATCCATACCAATGATTTGACCTGCTATTGTTTTAACCTCATCAAGGTTTTTTGCCAACTTGACACCACCACCTTTTCCACGACCACCTGCGTGAACTTGTGCTTTAATCACATGCCAACCTGTTCCTGTATCTTCAGTTAATTTCTTAGCTGCTTCAACGGCCTCATCAGCATTTTGCGCTACAATTCCACGTTGAATACGTACGCCAAAACTACTTAACAATTCTTTTCCTTGATATTCGTGTAAATTCATTTGGTTTTGAAATTTTAGATTCGTTTTCCGAAGTCATTTTTAATGACCACAAAAATAAACATACTTATAGTTTTAACCAATAGTTTTTAATATTGATTTCATGGCTTAGCCTTACCATCCATCACGAAATAGCACAAAACACAGTTATTAATCGGGAAAACCGTTTAGTTGTGCAATCGTTTGATGACTGAAAAAGCTTTGTCAACAGCATGATCCTCAACAACAATCGTAAATTCATTGGTGGTAGAAACAACTTCGTATAAGGTGATGTTTTCCCAAGCTAAGCGTTTAAAAATTTGATAATACAAACCTGCTATTTTAGAATTCCCTTTGGGTAAGGCAATGCTTATGGCTGATAATTGGTCATGAAAACCAATTTGGTTTTCATTTTTAAAAGCTTGATTTACATGCTCGGTTTCTGAGGTTGAAATGATAATGTTACTTTCAAAAATTCCACGTGTAAAAGCATAAAATATTTGATGATTCGCGCCAATTTTTTCAAGTATTTGCGAATGACTATGTATCAATGATTTCGAATTTTGAAAGGTAAAATCACTAAGATTAGACCTAACGGTAATGTCGCCTAAATTATTAAACACAGATTTGAGGGCTTTGGAATTCTTAAAATTCATTGGGACTTGGTAACGTCTTAAAGCCATCATGATGGCACCATCTTTAACAGGTTTTCGCAACATGTTTGAAATGGGCTGGTTGAGATCTTTAGCCAAGGCTGAAAAATTGATAATGTCTCGTGACAAACCTTCTTCCAGAAAAGGACTAGACAGAATTATCTCCTGCACACAGGATGCAATCGTCTTCATTTTGTTAATTATTTAACATATTGTGCAAATTTAGCAAATTTTTTTCATTTTTATGTATAGCTATCGTGAGGCTATTATTTTTGCCCTTCGTTTATCTGAATTTTAAGAAACTATCGATGGAACACAACACTTTACTACAAATAGCAGAAGAATTTGGCAGTCCAGTATACGTATATGATGCTGAAAAAATAAAGCATCAATATCAACGACTCACCTCAGCCTTTAGTAAAGTCAAGCACTTAAAATTGAACTATGCGGTTAAAGCCTTATCTAACATTTCAATTCTTAAAATATTCAATCAATTAGGATCTGGCTTAGATACGGTGTCTATTCAAGAAGTGCAATTAGGCTTGAAAGCCGGATTTCAGCCAGAACAAATCATTTATACGCCAAATGGTGTATCGCTCACCGAAATTGAAAAAGCGGCTAAATTAGGTGTACAAATCAACATTGATAACTTATCCATTTTGGAACAATTTGGTACCAAGCATCCAAAAATTCCAGTATGTATACGTATCAACCCTCACGTCATGGCTGGTGGTAACACGAATATTTCCGTGGGTCATATCGATAGTAAGTTTGGTATATCTATTCATCAAATCCCACATTTACTCAGAATTGTAGAGAACACTAAAATGACCATTAATGGTATTCACATGCATACCGGTAGTGATATTTTAGACATTGATGTGTTTTTGTATGCCAGTGAAATTTTATTTGATACTGCCAAAAATTTTAAAAACCTAGAATTTATTGATTTCGGTTCAGGATTCAAAGTGCCTTATAAAACAGGAGATATAGAGACCAACATTGAAGAATTAGGGAATAAACTTACGAAACGCTTTAATGCCTTTTGCAAGACTTATGGAAAGCAACTGACTTTGGCGTTTGAACCGGGAAAATTTTTAGTGAGTGAAGCCGGTTATTTTCTTACTAAAGTGAATGTTGTTAAACAAACTACTTCCACGGTATTTGCGCAAGTAGACTCAGGGTTTAACCATTTAATTCGTCCGATGTTATATGGCTCGCAGCATGAAATCATTAATATTTCCAACCCGAAGGGTCGTGAACGTTTTTATTCTGTGGTTGGCTATATTTGTGAAACCGACACCTTTGCAAACAACAGACGCATTAACGAAATCACCGAAGACGACGTGCTAGCCTTCAAAAATGCTGGAGCGTATTGCTTTTCTATGGCGTCGAATTACAATTCAAGATATCGACCTTCCGAAGTGCTTTGGTATAACAATAAGGCGCACTTGATTAGAAGAAGAGAGACTTTTGACGATATTATACATAATCAAATCGTTATAGATCTGTAGTCCTTTGTCGTAAGGTACCCAACAAAAACTATAGATTCCTATAAAAAATCAAACCGTTACTACCTATATCATAAATCCCAAACTCCCGAGTACCCCAAACGGTATCCTTTAAACATGTATTACTATGAAAAACATCCTTTTCTTTTAGTTCATGAAATAGGGCATCGACATTTTCAACATAAATTCGCAATAAAGGCCTATCGAGGTCAATCTCCCATTCCTTTTCGTCATGCCATTGTAAATGAATTTCAATACTATCCCTTGTTACGCCACCATACTTTGGGTCATCACCTGCATCTTTAAAAGCAACACTAAACCCAAGTCGATCCACATAATACGCTAATGCTTCGGTCACATTTTTGACGGGTAGCACTGGATGAATTTGTTGTAAATGACTTGTAGACACCACCTATTGTTTTACTGTTCCACTAAAATGATTGACTTTAGGATTAATAGGGTTTCCTGAAGAACGTCTGTATGAGGCTATCTGACCGCAGTGCCATATCGCATCTGCGATTGGACCGTTGACTTGGTTCCAAAATGGAAACTCGTTATTTCCGAAAATGATCTTAAAGTCTGAAATATCTGTACGTGTTCTCAGTATATCTGCAGCGCGCTTCAGATTATTCAATACTTCTTCTCGTTTCGCATTGTAAGACATTTCAACTGGTTCGCGTTTTGAATTCGCCTGCTTTAAGGTTGAATTAAGAATAACATAAGACAAATCCAAGATATGATCTATGGTTTCAGCAGTCGTTCTACTCGCCTCGCTTGGTTTGAAGTTTAAATCGGTTTCTGTAAGTCCGTCGCTAGCCCAATAAAATCGAAATCCAAGAGCATCAATCATTCGGGCGGCCATGGTTCCAGCTGTATAGGTTTCAGCGTATTCTGGTAATTCGTAATAGGGTAATTCTTTTGATTCCGACTCCTGTGAAAACACTAAGGAAGACGCAAATAGCAGACCTATTAAATTTGTTCTTTTCATGACAGAAGGCATTATTTAATCTCTTATTTGTTCCTCGTTTGTAATCGTTTCCGTGCCATATTTATCTATCAAATAGACTAATGCTGTCATGGTAGCAGCTCCTAATTCTAATTCGCGTTTATTGACGTGTTCAAAGGTGTCATTTGAGGCGTGGTGATGGTCAAAATAGCGCTGAGAATCAGGACGTAATCCTGCCAACACCACACCATCATCTTTCAGTGGCCCAATATCAGCACCACTACCTCCTTTTTCAAAGTAATGAATTAAATACGGCTTGAATAAGGACTTCCAGCTTTCAATCTTAGCGAACATAATATCGCTACAATCAAAGCTAAATCCTCTAGGTGTGAAACCACCTGCATCACTTTCAAGTGCAAAGACATGTTTTTCATTTTTGGACTTAGCAACTTCAGCATATTTTCTTCCGCCTCGTAATCCGTTTTCCTCATTCATAAAAAGAACAGCCCGAATAGTGCGTTTGGGACGAATCCCACTTTCTTTCAAAAGCCTGAGTACATCCATAGATTGAACGACTCCAGCACCATCATCGTGCGATCCATCTCCTAGGTCCCAAGAATCTAAATGTCCACCTACAATAATGATTTCATTTGGGAATTCACTACCAGTTATTTCACCGATAACATTATAAGATTGCACATCAGAAAGTTGCTCACAATTCTGGCTAAAAAAGAATTTTAGATCCGCGTCTAAGGCAAGCATCCCACTTAATAATTCGGCGTCATTGGTACTAATCGCAGCGGAAGGAATGCGCTGATTATTTGGTAAATCCCCATAACTCATACTTCCTGTATGCGGAAAATCATCCAAACGTAAATTCATTGAACGAACAATCACACCAACAGCTCCATATTTTCCAGCTTCGCGAGCACCAGAATAACGCTGATCGACACAACCTCCATATGCTTCGAACGTACTGATTAAATCGGCTTGCATCGGTCTGTTAAAAAAAACGATTTTACCTTCTATATTACGCTGTCCTAATGTTGCTAATTCATCGATACTTTTGACTTCAATCACCTCCGCTTTTACACCGCCATTTGGTGTAGCTATAGAACCACCTAAAGCACAAATATTGACACTTGTTGTTTGTCCGGGAGCCGTTTCGATATACGCAAATTCAGGCGCACCTCTTACCCATCTTGGCACCATTACTGGTTGCAACCAGACTTTATCCAGACCTAATTTCTCAAACTCTTCTTTAGTGTATTGTACCGCTTTTTCTGCGTTTAACGAACCAGACAATCGTCCTCCAATTTGATTGGATAAGTGATCTAACCATTGATAGCTCTGACCATTGGTTAAGGAGTTTGTATAAATTGTTTTGATGTTTTCAGCGTCGCTTTGCGCCGATAACTGGAATGTCGCAACTAAGAATAAAGTGGTTAGGATAAACTTCATAGAATTAAATTTTCATTGAAGTTAAAGATAGTATTTTATCTCAAGTCCTTTTATAAAGTAGTCTTAAAAATCGGTTTTTACTCTTTTTCAAGCTGCTTGATATAGTTGTCAAGATTGGCCTTCACATCTGGTTCAAGTTCAGGCTCCTTAATATCCGTGAATTTGATCAAATGGTCATACATGGTCTTAGCCACGATATAACGTGCTGTTGGCTTATCATCACTGGGAATGGCATACCAAGGTGCATGTGGTTTAGATGTTCTGTTAATAGCATCTTCATAATATTTTTGGTACTCGTCCCACAATTCACGTTCATCGAGATCACCAGGTGAGAATTTCCAATTTTTGCTAGGCTTATGTAATCGTCTTAGCAAACGTTGTTTCTGTTCATCTTTGGAAATATGAAGGAAAAACTTAAAAATGATGGTGCCATTTTCAGCAATGTGCTTCTCGAAATTATTGATTTGCTCGAAGCGTTTATCCCAGAAAGAGTCGTCAACATCATCAATAGAGTTGACATCTGGTAAAAACTCTCCCAAAATATATTCTGGATGCACGCGCGTCACTAATACATTTTCATAATGTGTTCGATTAAAAACACCGAATTTGCCTCTTGCTGGCAAGGCAATATAGTGTCGCCATAAATAATCGTGCTTGCGCTCCAATTCTGTTGGGACTTTGAAACTATGAACCACAACACCTCGACTATTAAAATCCTTAAAAACTTCGCGAATCAAACTATCTTTCCCAGCAGTATCCATGCCTTGGATACATACGAGTACAGCATACTTACCATGTGCATAAATGGTGTTCTGAAAATCGCCTAATTCTTCACGAACTGATTCTAATTGTCGCTCAATTTTTTTCTTTTTAGCCTCCAAGTCAAAGCTCGTTGGAACATCCTTAAGCTGAACTTTACTTGTGATTTTGAATTGATCTGTGTTTAAGTCCTTCATAATTTTCTATTTTGACGCAAAGAGTTTTACATCGTTTTCACTTACTTCCTGACCTCCAAGAATGATCAAACGTTCAACAACATTTCTCAATTCTCGGATATTTCCTGTCCAATCATATTCCTGTAACAACTTTATCGCTTTATCCGAAAAGTTCTTTTTAGCAGTGCCTTGTTCCTCAGAAATTTTTGTTGAAAAATGTTCAACCAATAATGGAATATCTTCTCTTCTTTCGTTTAATGCTGGCACTTTTATAAGGATAACAGCTAATCTGTGGTATAAATCCTCTCTAAATCGTCCTTCTTGAATTTCTTCTTTAAGGTTTTTATTAGTCGCTGCAATAACCCTTACATCAACCTTAATATCTTTATCATTTCCAACGCGTTGTATTTTATTTTCTTGTAGAGCTCTTAACACCTTCGCTTGTGCTGATAGGGACATATCGCCAATTTCATCTAAAAAAATAGTTCCTCCATTAGCCGCTTCAAATTTACCAGCTCTATCTTTTACAGCACTTGTAAAAGCACCTTTGACGTGACCGAACAACTCACTTTCAATTAATTCAGCTGGAATGGCCGCACAATTCACCTCAATTAAAGGCCCTTTCGAGCGAGGACTTTTTTGATGAAGCCAATGAGCTACTAGTTCCTTTCCTGTGCCATTTGGACCTGTAATAAGAACGCGAGCATCGGTTGCAGACACTTTCTCAATCATATCCTTGATATGAGCAATGGCATCGCTTTCACCAATCATCTCATATTTCTTGCTCACTTTTTTCTTGAGCATTTTATTCTCAACGACCAACGTTTTAGTGTCTAGTGCAATACGGACCGTATTGAGTAATCTGTTTAAATCTGGCGGTTTTGATATATAATCAAAGGCACCCAAACGCATTGTATTGACAGCCGTGTCCAAATCGCCATGCCCAGAAATCATGACCATTGGCGTTTCAGGTTTTATTTTTTTAACCGCTTCCAATACTTCAACACCATCCATTTTTGGCATTTTTATATCACAGAGGACAAGATCAAAATCATCCTTCTTGATCTTTTCAATTCCAGACAGACCGTCTTCAGCTTCTTCCACCTCATAGGTATCACTCTCTTCTGATAAAATTTTTACTAAGACCCTTCTAATTGCAGCTTCGTCTTCAATTACTAATATTTTTGCCATACTTATATTTTAAATTTTAATCCGGTTCTTAAATAAAACGTGTTTATATCATCCAATTTAAAAACTTCATCTCTATTATCATTGCGTAAAACATTATTTAACCTGAAAGTATATCCCGTATAAGCATAAGCAATCAAGTGTTTTGAAAAGCAATACTCGTAACCTAAACCGCCAACACCTACAGACAAAGAAATATTATCTACCTGTTTCCCATTTACCATTTGAGGTCTTTGTAAATGGGCAAAATAACCATCTAAACCTACAAATGCTTGCAACATATTTGTCTCGTTAAAATAATATTTTAAATTAGATTTTGGAACTCCAGCTGAAAAAGACCATTGTTCATTCACGCGTCTGTAATAACTTACAAAAGGTAATGGAAATGGAATTCCTGTAGTGGTATTGTAAGTAAGACCTAAAATTAAGCGATATGGTCGTTTTAATTCTTCATCTTTTGTTCTATCTTTTATAGCGTAAAAGCCTCCGTTGATAAAAATATCCTCTGATGTTAGTTTGTTGGTAAGTGTTGAAGCAATTCTTGGCGTCAACTTCATTCCTAATCTCCAATGTTCGCCTGTTTTAAACGTATAACCTATATTTAAATCAATAATATTAATACTCGATACTAATTTGGTATCGAAGGGATAATCATCTTCAAGGTTTAAAATAACACGTGCATATTCAGCGCCAATTACCAAATAGCAATCCTCACTTGTTTCAATTGGATAATTAACTAATGCGCGGATTCTCGTGTATTGATCATCCGACTTATTTTTAGGTATGAATGAGTATTCCAATCGCGCTAGATCCGTTAATTGTGCAGTCATACTTTGACAGCAACATACCATCACTACCAACATTGCTATTTTGTACAATTTGGAACTCATAGATTTATTAGTTTAGATTTTAAACTCAAATTTGATAATTACTCCGGTTTTTTGATAATATGAATATCTCTCTGAGGGAAAGGAATCGTCACATTATTCTCTCTAAAAAGTTTATCAATTTCAAATCGTATGTCGCTTTTAGGAAACTGCGCCTTGAAACTATCAGCCAAGGTAAAAATAAGTTTAAAGTTAAGAGAACTATCTCCAAATGCCGTAAAAACGACAGCCGGCTCAGGTGTACTAATAACATCTGGATGTGTACTTGCTGCTTGTATCAATAATTTTCTCACTAATTCAACATCACTACCATAAGCGACCCCAACTTCCACATTCTCACGAGTTGTTGTGCCATTTTGAGTCCAATTATACAAGCTATTTGTCAAGTATAAATGATTCGGAATAACCAGCACTTTATTATCAATTGTAACGGCTCGTGTGGTTCGTAATTTTATTTCCTCAACGCGACCAACTTTGCCTTCTATTTCAATAATATCACCAACATGTACAGTTTGATCAATAAGAATAAATACTCCAGAGATAATATCCTGAAATAAAGTTTGAAGTGCTAATCCCACTCCAATCAGTAATGCTGCAGAAGCCGCGAACACCGCTGTCACATCTACACCAACGGAATGCAAAGTTACAAGGAGTATGATTAAATAAATAAGCCAACGAAAATATCCATAAACCACATTAAACTTACTTTTATCATCCTCAGGTAATTTATTCGTAATAATTCTTAAGATAATTCTCAGAATTATGGTCGTCACAAAAATTACCGTAGCGACAACCAATACATCAAATATTGAAATACTAATGTCCTTACCTATATCGATATGCTGACCAAGAAAATTCTGAACGTTTCCCCACGCCGAACTCTCGGTAATTTTCTCCTCTAGTTTAGACAGATCTTGAATCATGATTAATATTTAATCCACTTATATAATTCCTTGTAACTTGGTTTCTTACCATACATTAATATACCCACTCTATAAATTTTCGCTGCAAACCACACGGCAAATACAAATGTACCTGCAAGTATGGCAAACGATAGTATTTGCTGCCAAATAGGAACGCCAAACGGAATTCGCATTAACATCACTACTGGAGATGTAAAAGGTATGAACGAAAACACTGTAGAGACGGTTCCATGTGGATCATCAATCACGGTAAATATCCCAACATAAACTGCCAAAACCAATGGCATGATGATGGGCAACATAAACTGCTGCGTATCTGTTTCATTATCTACAGCAGCACCTATAGCCGCATACAAAGAGCTATATAGCAAATAGCCTCCAATAAAGAAAAACATAAAGGCCACAACTAAATTGGTTAAAGGCAAATTAAAGAATGATTGCATGCCTAATTGAATGTCATTGGCGATATCAGGATTTTGCATGGCCTGATTTACCAAATCTTGCTGTGGTGTATGCATTTGAGCAATATCAATTCCAAATATGGCAGATATAACAAACACTAAAACACTTCCTAGGAACACCCAAATTGCAAACTGAGTGATCCCAGCTAACGAGGTTCCTATAATTTTCCCGAGCATGAGTTGCACTGGTTTTACGGATGATATAATAATCTCGATAATTCGGCTTGTCTTTTCTTCTATAACACTTCTCATAATCATATTACCATAAATAATGATAAACATAAACAATAGATAACCGGCTGCACCGCCAAAAGCGAGTTTCAGGACACTATCGATTTTAGAAGTTTTCTCACCAGTAAAATTCTCTTGGTTGATAATGATATTTATTTTTGAAGCCTTAATTTGCTCAATATCAACACCATCTTCTATCAATTTCACATCAGATAGCTTTTTTTCTATCCTAGTTTCCATGTTGTTCATCATATTTAAAGACGGTGACTCGTCTGAAAAGAACATCGCATTGGACATCACTTTTGATGAATCTGTACTCTTCTCTATATAAAGCAAACCATATTCTTCTTTGGCCTTAACCATAGACTTTGCCGTTTCTAAATCGGTGTCAGCCGTTAAAACATTGTAGACAGTACCTTCAGAATTGACAAAAACATCACTCAAAAGTTCAGTTTCATCCAAAATAGAGATGGTCCGTTGCTTATCGTTATTTAATTGTGATAGATAGGCCACCACAGCGATAAGAGCGACCATAATTAATGGACTTACAAACGTCATAATCACAAACGACTTGTTTTTAACCTTAGTTAGGTACTCTCGTTTTATGATAAGTGGTAGATGATTCATTTTAATTATTTTTTACTGTTTGAATAAAAATATCATTAGCACTTGGTATCACTTCTACAAAGTGATGCACCAATGCCTTTGAGGTCAAAAACGACAATAAATCATTGGATGAATCATTATCGTTCAATTTCACATTTAATTTGACATCATCATTCAGGTTTTTGAATGTTGCAGGAAATACTTCAAAACGCTCCCTTATGGCTTCCGTTATTTTGTCAGCACCAATGGTGTCGGTTTGCAAACCAACTTCAAACGTATTGGTTCTATATTGGCGTTTTATATCGGTGAGTTTACCATCTAAAACTTTATTAGACTTATGGATTAAGGCGATGTGATCGCATAGTTCTTCAACGGATTCCATGCGATGTGTTGAAAATATAACCGTGGCTCCTTCTTCCCGTAATTGTAGAATTTCATCTTTGATTAAATTGGCATTTATAGGATCAAAGCCTGAGAAAGGTTCATCAAAAATCAATAATTTCGGCTGATGTAATACAGTCACAATAAACTGTATTTTTTGAGCCTGACCTTTACTAAGCTCCTGAATTTTCTTATGCCACCAATCGCCAATTTCTAGTTTTTCAAACCAATATTTTAAGCGTTTTTTAGCATCTTGTTTGGTCAATCCTTTGAGCTGTGCTAAGTATAAGGCTTGCTCTCCAACTTTCATAGATTTATAAAGACCTCTTTCTTCTGGTAAATAACCAATATTTTGAATGTGTTCTGGTTTTAGAGGTTCTCCATCTAAAATCACCTGTCCAGTATCTGGCATTGTAATTTGATTGATAATTCTAATGAGTGTTGTTTTCCCTGCGCCATTGGGTCCAAGTAAACCAAAAATACTGCCTTTAGGGACTGCTATGGAAACATCATTTAATGCTCTAAATTTTCCATAGTTCTTGGAAACTGAATCCGCTACTAATAGGTTCTCCATAAATTACGTATGCTAGGTATAGTTTATTAGGTGTAAAGATAAAAATGTTCAGCATCTAAACGGTGCTAATCTTATGAAAATGTTAACTCTTATTATTCTTTTTCAGAATTAAGAGCTTGTAGAAAGTCCTCTATTTTAAAGAAACTCAATAAAAAAACAAAACCCACCCTTAAACTTAATTAAGGATGGGAAAAAATTGCTATGAAAAAGAAAAATTACCACTAATTAAAATTAGTGATAATTCAAATATAGTGTTTTTTCTTAAAAAAGAAGATTCTTATGAAAACATATCCTTAACTTTTTCAAAAAACGATTTATCAGTGCTTTCTGGCTTAGGATCGAAATGTTCATCATTTCGCATAGTTTCAAAAAATTCCTTTTGTTGTTTATTTAATGTTTTAGGTGTCCATACATTTACATGCACTAATAAATCACCGCTTCCATAGCCATTGATACTCGGAATCCCTTTACCTCTCAATCGTAAAATCTTTCCAGATTGCACGCCTGCTTCAACTTTGATTCTCACTTTACCAGTGACGGTATCAATTTCTTTGGAGGTTCCTAACACAGCATCAGGCAAACTCACGTATAAGTCATAATGTAGATTATCGCCTTCACGCTTTAAAGTCTCATGCTCTTTCTCTTCAATTACCACTAACAAATCACCCGAAATACCATTTCCTGGTGCTTCGTTCCCTTTACCTGTCACCTTTAATTGCATGCCATCAACCACACCTGCCGGAATTTTCACTGAAACAGTCTCCTCTTGTACTTTAAGTCCTTGTGCATCCGCATCATTCGGTTTCTTATCAATACTTTGACCAGCACCACCACAGGTCGGACATGCCGACGATGTTTGCATGCGTCCGAGGATGGTATTCGTGACTCTGGTAACCTGTCCAACACCATTGCAAGTCGCACAGGTTTTATAAGTTGTACCTGGTGCTTGAACTTTTCGTTTTACCTTGATTTTTTTCTCAACGCCGTTGGCTACTTCATCTAATGTTAGGGACACTCGAATTCTTAAGTTACTCCCTTTAGCACGTCTTTGGCCACCGCCAAAACCTCCGCCAAAACCGGAAAAACCTCCGCCTCCACCAAAAGCACCACCAAAGATATCACCAAACTGACTGAAGATGTCATCCATATTCATACCTCCGCCACCAAAGCCACCTGCACCTTCAAAAGCTTGATGACCAAATTGATCATATCGGGCTTTTTTGTCGGCATTGCTCAAAACTTCATAGGCCTCAGCTGCCTCTTTAAATTTTGTTTCGGCTTCTTTATCATCCGGATTTTTATCAGGGTGAAATTTTAAGGCCATCTTACGATATGCCTTCTTAATTTCTGCCGCTGACGCATTTTTATCAATTCCTAGTATTTCGTAATAATCTCTTTTTGCCATCTCTTATTTATTGTCCAATTACAACTTTTGGGAATCTAATCACCTTCTCTCCCAATTTATATCCTTTTTCTACAACATCAATGATTTTTCCTTTCAAGTCATCACTTGGCGCAGGAATCTGTGTGATTGCCTCATGGTTATCTGGATTAAAAGCATCGCCTTTTTCAATGGCAATTTTAGACAAGCCTTTTTGTTCGAGCGTGGTCAATAATTTTTGATAAATCAACAACACCCCTTTTCGCAATTCTTCCGCTTCTTTATCCTCTTCAATGTGCAATAAAGCGCGTTCAAAATCATCTAAAACTGGTAACATAGAAATCATCACTTCCTCACTGGCTGTTTTAAATAATTCAATGCGCTCTTTAGTCGTTCTTTTCTTATAATTTTCAAATTCAGCAAAAAGACGCATAAATTTATCCTTCTCTTTGGCTAAATCTTCCTGTAATTGTTCTTCAACAGTCAATTCGTCTTCTTTATGATTATCCATTGTAGATTGAGACACCTGTTGGTCTTGCCCTTCATCTATCACTTGATCTTTTTCTTTTTTACTCATTTTCTGGATTATTTTATAAATCTTCGATTTAAGATGGCAAAAGTACTGCCATTATTATAAAAATGTCAAAATGTCACCAAATTATTTTTCTTGAAATTGACAGATTCTTGTACAATGCTTATTTTTGTAGGACATGAACAACTAATTGATAAACATTATGAAAACAAAAATTTTAAAATGGTCTATGGTATTGGCCATTTCGTTGGCAATGACAAATTGTAAAGACAAAGCTCCAGAAGCTAATACAAGCGATGCAGAAGCAGCTGCGGTTAGTGAAAGCACCTCTCAAAAATATACAGTGAATACTGCGGAATCAACCATTCACTGGAAAGGTTTCAAGCCAACTGGAACACATACAGGTACGGTGAATATTGATACGGGTGTTTTTAACACAGATGATGGAAAATTACAGAGTGGAAATTTCATCATTGATATGACAAGCATTACGGTTACTGATCTTGAATCTGGAGACGGAAAAGAAAACTTAGAAGCACATTTAAAGGGTACAGTTGAAGGAAAAGAAGGCGACTTTTTTAACGTGACAAAATTCCCTGATGCTGCATTCTCTATCACAGGCACTGAAGCTATTGCAGCTGGTAAAACGCGACTTTCTGGAAATTTATCTATGAAGGGACAAAAACATAATATTTCATTTCCTGTGACTATCACGAATGAAGGTGACATGATGACGATTGAAAGTGAACCGTTTACTATTGATAGAACGGTTTGGGGCATCAATTTCAAATCCAAGTCAGTTTTTGATGATCTCGGTGATAAGTTCATTAATGATGATATGGAATTAAAAATTGTAGTAAAAGCAAAAAAGGCTTAATTCAAACGAAAAACATACCAAAAGAAAAGAGCACTCAGAAGGAGTGCTCTTTTTTTATTGGTCATGTCTTTATTACGCATGTAATAATTCAATTAATGCAGGCTCTAAATGATAAAACTCAAAGACAAAGCCTTCGCTCTCTATTTTTTTCGAGCTCACGCGTTGACTTTCAAACAATAAAATATGCATCTCACCTAAGACCAAGCGCATCAAGGCTTTCGGAATATTTGGCATAAATAACGGTTTTCGCAACACTCTAGCAACTGATTTGGTCAGTTCTTCATTGGTCACTGGATTTGGTGCCACGCCGTTATACACACCTTCTAAACCATTGCTCGCAACAAACATAAAAAGCTTGGCTAAATCTTGAATATAGATCCAAGATTGCCATTGTTCACCGCTTCCAAATGGAGATCCTACATAATTTTTTATAGGCATTAACATTTGAGGTAAGGCGCCACCTTTAGTAGAGAGCACAAGACCTATTCGTACCTTGGCCACCTGAACACCTAAAGATTGAAAAGCATCAACAGCGGCCTCCCAAGCTTTCACTACGGTACCTAAAAAGGTTTCAGAAACTTGCGTCTCATTTTCTTCGTAATAATTAGTCAATGAATCGGGATAGATACCAATTGCACTCGCAGAAACGATTTGTTTAATAGGAAATTGATGATCTTCAATGGTGTTCCTTAGTAATTCTAAAGATGCCGTTCGGCTCTTTAAAATCGTTTTTTTGTAGGCATCTGTCCAACGTTTCGAAATTGTAGCACCCGCAAGATTAATGATGGTTTCTATGCCATCAAAACAGGCCGTATCTATAAAATTTTCTTTGGGGTTCCAGTAAAATCCTTTGTAATTGGTTTCGGACGCACATTTCTCCTTTGAGGTGGTCAAGAAATGTACTATGATGTTTTGCTCATGGCAAATTTTTACAATTTCCTGTCCAATCAATCCAGTAGCACCTGTAATAAGTATCTTTTTCATAGCTAAACAAATTTACTGAAATAGCCTCCCAAACAGAAGCATTTTAGTAAGGGTTTAACGTTTTATAGCTCTTAGCATATGTCGCTTTCCTGGTGGTCCTTGAAGTCGATCAACTTCAAAACCAATCTCTAATAATGCTCTACGAACACTGCCAATGGCCGCATAAGTTGTAAGGACGCCATTCGGTCTCAGAGCGTTATACATTTGTTCAAAGTTAGCCTTCGTCCAAAGTTCAGGCTGCACTCTTGCTCCAAAAGCATCATAATAAATAACATCGAAAGCATTCGCCTCGGAAATATCCTTAAATAACTTTTGTTGTTTTGTTAAGTGAAAGCGCTCTGATATGGCATTTTTTTGTTCCCACTCACAGGTATGCAGACTGTCAAAAAGTTCTGGTTTTAGGTGTAATTCTGAAACATAATTAAGCTTCTGCCATTCTTCTTGAGAAACAGGATAAGCCTCTACACCAACATAATTAATCAACTGATTTAAAGAGGTTATTTTTAAAAAAGTGAGTAAGGCATTCAATCCTGTACCAAATCCAATTTCTAAAATTGAAATTTCTCGATGCTGTTCAGGTTGATTTTCAGCCATAAAAAAAAGCAAACCCTGTTCTATATATACATGATTTGCTTCTTGTATCGCACCATGCACAGAATGATATTGCTCGTGCCAATCTTCTATCTGAATGGTTTTTGAGCCATCTGCCGTGGTAATTATTTTACGTTTCACAACTCTACTGAATCAGTAACTTTTTAATCTTTGGAATAGGTCCAGTACACTCCGATTTATGGCAAGCGACACACATCATGATGGCATCATTATAGCGTTGTGAAATCGCTTTAGTTGCATCTTCAACAAACACCAATCTTTCGGCTTTTATAAATTCTGTCGAATAAAATTCAAATGTCTCGTTTCTAGTTTTCGTATCCGATAATTGTGCCGTGTGTATATTGAGAAACACGTCTGGAAATTCTGTCGGTTGAACACCAGCCTCAATCTCGTTCTTTATCTGCATATTGTAGGCATACATGCCTTGCATTAATGTTGACATTTCCGAACCTTGATAGACCTCATATTTTTGAGTGCCATCAACGATGTTCGGAGTAGACTTCTCCTCTTCAGGTGACTTGCAATTAACAACGAGAACTATTACAAAAAAAATGTAACAAATTCTCGACATTACTCTTCTTTAAGTAGCACGCCATCTGCCTCAAAAGAAAAGGTCTTTTTAGGCTCTGTAATTTTCGCAATTTCTTCTTCAGAAGCACCAGCGTCTTCTGCATAATGACGTTGCTCGTCTACAGGCACCTCATTGACAAATGCTTTTCCGTTAATGACAACTTCTTTTCCTGCGATATCTTTAGGCATGAAGAATCCATAATCCTTGAATTTTACCATTACTTGCTGTCCATTTTCCAAATCCACTTTCATCCAGCAACCTTTCGCTTGGCATACCTCATCAACCTTGGCAGTCATTTTTGCATTGACAGAATCACCAACTGTCATGTTCGCGTAATGCTCGGCCATACGTTTTGCAGGCAATGCATCAGCATCATTGATTTCTTTTCCAAAAGATGCATAAGCGATTTCTTCAGATTTCATAGTTGTAGCTTCAGTCGTTTCTTCTGTTTGCTTAGCTTCTTGTTTACAAGACAACAACACTAAGGCCAAAATTGCTATCGGTAATATATGTTTCATGGTGTTAAAATTTCATTAAATATTAATATGTAAAGTTACATATTTTTTTAGAAAACATTACCTTTTTTAACCCATCAAAAATGACTAATTTTGCAGGACTAAATTCAACCGAAATGTCAAACACATATACTAGCAATTTACACATAGAAAAAGTCGAAACATCTAAGTTACAAGATGTTAATTTTGATGATTTAGCATTTGGAAGAACATTTACAGACCATATGTTCATGTGTGATTTTATTGATGGACAATGGCAACAGCCAAAAATAATGCCATATCAATCCATGCCAATGGAACCTTCAGCTCGCGTATTTCATTATGGACAAGCTGTTTTTGAAGGCATGAAAGCCTATAAAGATGACGATGGCAATGTCTTTTTATTCAGACCTGAAGAAAACTTCAAGCGTATTAATAAATCGTCAGCACGATTAGCGATGCCAGAGTTTCCTAAAGAATACTTTTTTGAAGGACTCACAACATTATTAAATTTAGACAAAGACTGGATTCAACCTGGTGTTGGTAACTCTTTATATATCCGACCTTTTGCTATTGCTATTGATTCTGCCATTGCAGCAGCACCTTCAGAAAATTATAGATTTATGATTATCTGTTCACCTGCCAAAGCCTATTACAAAGGTACTGTTAAAGTACTGATTGCAGAGCAATTTAGTCGTTCGGCTAATGGTGGTGTTGGTTTTGCCAAAGCAGCAGGAAATTATGCGGCACAATTTTACCCGACCAATCTTGCGCAGCAGAAGGGCTATCAGCAAGTTATTTGGACCGATGCTGACACACATACCTTTTTAGAAGAAGCTGGAACCATGAATGTCTTCTTTAGAATTAATGACACCCTTATCACAGCGCCAACTAGTGACCGAATCTTAGATGGTGTCACCCGAAAGAGCTTGATTCAATTGGCGGCTGACAACGACATCACGTGTGAAGTGCGACCAATTAAGGTGAGTGAAATTGTTGAAGCATCAAATAATGGTACTTTAAAAGAAATATTCGGTGCAGGAACCGCAGCGGTGATTAGTCCTATTTCGGGATTTGAATACCAAGATACTTATCACGAATTACCTGAAATTGATGCTAGCTCCTACTCTAGTATTCTAAAACAGAAAATGCTGAATATCCAACATAATTTAGCCGATGACAAACATCATTGGAGATATGAAGTAAAATAAATGAAAGGAGCCAATTGGCTCCTTTTTTTATGACTCTAAAATAGCTTGAATGTTGGGTTTAAAATAATTGGGACCTTTCAACACTTTACCATCTTCCCTATAGATTGGTTCTCCATTAGCTCCCAACTTACTCATATTACTTCTTTGAATTTCGTCAAATACTTCTTCAATTTTATGCTGTAGTCCATGTACTATAATGGTTCCGCATAAGATATAAAGCATGTCGCCCAGGGCGTCTGCAACTTCCACCAAATCATTACTGTTAGCAGCCTCTAAGTACTCTTCATTTTCTTCTCGCATGAGCTTATAACGCAACATGTTTTTATCTATCCCCAAATCGGCTTTCGGTGATTCTCTATGTCCTATTTTAAAGGCCGTATGAAATGTCTTAACGGCTTCAATTTTATTCTTCATAATATTTTCTGATTGGTAAAAAACTAAAAGCTTATAATTTTCGTAACTATAATAGTGAATGACAGTAAATGTTTACAAAATTGGCAAAATTTTAAGCTTATAATTTTAATTTGCTAATTAAGGTTTAATTATTTTTGCATAAAAATAGCTATATGTTTAGTAATGGTCAATGGATTTTTGGAATATTATTTGCGCTTGCATTTGCTGTCTTAATTTTTTTAGCATACCGTAAAGATTTGAAATTACACAAAAAATATTATAAAGGAAGTGTTTGGGTTTTAATTGCATTTATTGCTTTTATCCTTATGATTTCTGCCATCAAGTATATATTTGTTTAGGATATCGTTCTATGACCTCATCATAAAACGAGAAAATATCATGACTAAGGGCGAAAAAAAAAGACATCGAATTACCGATGTCTTTATCTTAATTTTTAAAATACTAAGTCCTTAATTTTCTTCTGGAAGGAAACTAAAGTTTTTACTGTAATTCAACATCTGACCTTCAAAAGTATTTGGTTGTTTTACCTTGATAGCTGTGATATCACCATTGTCATCTTTTTCAGCAACTAATACTGGATTTACAAAACCACTATATGGTGCCGACGTAAATTGTGTGTTACGCTCCAAAACTTCTTTGTGTATCGCCTGATCTACTTTCACACCATATCCTTCAACTAATTCCTCAACGGCTTTGTAATCGCCCTCAGACTTAATTCTTTGGGTTTCTCTAAGCAACTCACCAAACAACTCATGTAGTTTGTCGTAGTCATTAATATTGAAATAGGTTTTGCCATCTCTGGTGACTTTTTCAATCACATTATCGGCTTTACCTTTTTCATAAACCCATGCCGACACCCATTGTCTGTTACGCATATGTGCCTCTTCTACATCATCACCCAAGTTGAGTCTAATTAATTGCGTCATCAAACCGTTTCTTATGTAACCATCGTAAGCTGCCTTTCCAACCGATTTCCAGTCGTCTACAAGTTCTAGTTCTTGTAATTTAGGATCATATAAATAATAAAGTCCTACCAAGTCAGCACGACCTTCTTCCAATGTCGACGCATAGTTTTTCAAAGTTTCTTTAGTTTCGCCAACACCTGGATTTAACTGACCAGATGCGTGACCAATCACTTCATGAAGTGCTGTATGCAATTTATCAGCTAATTGACCATATTTTTCTTCTAATTCATACTCTTCATCATCGTGCACAAACTCTTTTAAGCGACCTGTACTTCCTGCATTATTATACGCATTGATAATATTTCCGAGTGAAACAGATTTACTTCCTACCTCTTTTCTTATCCAATTGGCATTTGGCAAATTCACCCCAATTGGTGTACTTGGTGATGCATCGCCAGCTTCACCAGCCACAGTAACAACCTTATAAGTTACACCTACGACGCTATCTTTTTTATGCGCATCCATTAACGGTGAGTTATCTTCAAACCATTGTGCATTTTCAGAAAGTACCGCCATTTTTTCAGACATATCAAAATCCTTTATTTGAACAATCGTTTCATATGATCCTCTGTACCCTAGAGGATCATTATAAACTTCAATAAAACTGTTGATATAATCGATATTCCCTTCAGTAGCTGCAGTCCATGCCACATTGTAATCATCCCAAGTTTGTAAGTCACCTGTTTTGTAGTATTGAATAAGGAGCCCTAAAGCATCGCCTTGTGCTTTATTCTCTGCGACACCTTGTGCCAATTCTAACCACTTTACAATCTCATCGATGGCACTGCCATATAATCCTCCTGATTTATAAACGCGTTCTTTAAGTTCCCCGTTTTCTTTAACTAATTGTGAGTTCAAACCAAAAGACAAAGGTTTTTCTGGATTAGGAGAACTTTTTTTCTTGTAAAAGTTTTCTACATCCGCGTTAGTCACATTGGGACCATAAAAATTAACGGCAGATAATAAAACGTTATCTACATTTTTGGCCTGATTGACTTTTTTAGAATCTTTATCGTTGAAAATCACATCAAAAGCCTCACCTTCAAGCGTGACTCCTGAGTCTGCTAAAAGCGACTTCAAATAATCTGACGAAAATTCAGGCTTTAACTTATCATTGGAATAATGATGGTGTATGCCATTAGAAAACCAAACACGTTTTAAGTAAGTCTCAAAAGCCTTCCAGTCATCGGTGTTTTTATCACCATTATAATTGGTGTAAACAGCTTCTAAGGCATTTCTGATTTTGAGATTATGTCGGTAATTTTGATCCCACATAATATCACGTCCTGACAAACCTGCTTGTACTAAATAGTACACTAACTTTTGCTCTTTGAGCGTTAAGTTTTCCCATCCAGGAATTTGATAACGTAAGATTTTAATGTCAGCAAACTGCTCTACGTTATAATCAAAATCACTGGTTTTTTCTACCGTTGCCATTTCTGGCTCTTGTGTTTTTTTATCATCACCACAAGAGTACATAATGCTAGCAAAAATGGATAGAATTAGTATAAATTTTAATTTCATTGTTAATTATTTAATTGTTGTGTCACAAATGTAAACATTTATTAACATCTCCTAAAATTGATTATCTTTGATTACCTAATTAATTTTATCAAACTGTCAAAATGAAAGCATTTAAATACATTATCTTTCTATTTCTTATACTTATCATTGGTGCGGCCATTTATATTGCGGTACAACCCAATAGTTTTGAAGTCACTCGAACCAAAACAATACAGGCTCCTGCTGAAGTGGTTTACGACAATATTATTGACTTTAAAAATTGGGAATCTTGGTCATCTTGGGCTGAAGCCGATCCCGATTTAACCATTCAGCTACCAGAAAAAACTAAGGGCATTAATGGTTCATATACTTGGGAGGATGCAGATGGTGTTGGTCGCATGAAAACAGTAGATGCCAAACCACATAGCACGATTATTCAAGAAATGCAATTTGAAGAATTTCCTAAATCTGACGTACGTTGGGATTTAAGTCCTAATCCGGACGGCTCAACAGATGTTAAGTGGTCTATTAAAGGCGAAGATTTACCCTTTATGTTTAAGGCTTACACAGCATTTACTGGTGGAATGGAAAAACAAATAGGTCCGAATTATGAGCGAAGCCTAGAGCTCTTAGATAGTGTTTTGGTGGCTGATATGAAAAAATATTCCATAAACGTTGAAGGTGTAACCCAGCATAGTGGTGGATTCTATTTATACAATACCACGTCATGTAAGATGAGTGATTTAGAACAAAAAATGCAGGAAATGATGCCGAAAGTTGGTGGATATGCTATGAGTAATAATATTCGAATGGCTGGCAAACCTTTTGTAATATATCACCAATGGGATGTTGAAAATAATGCTGTTATGTTTTCTTGTTGTATTCCTACGAGTTCAAGAGTTATTACGACAGATTCAGACATACTTACTGGTCAACTTGAACCGTTTAAGGCTTTGAAAACTGTCCTTGAAGGCGATTATGACAATCTGCAGGAAGCTTGGAACACATCCATGACTTATATTGCCGAAAACGACTTAACACAAAATGAGTCGGGACCGATGATTGAATCTTATATTACTGATCCTTCGAATACTGCAAATCCAGCAAATTGGATCACCGAAATCTATATCGCTGTCGAATAAATGAAACAACTTCTCTTGGTTTTTTTGGGTGGTGGTATTGGAAGTGTCCTTCGATTTTCCTTAGGTAAATGGCTCAATAATTCTGAAAACGGTATACCATATGGTACGTTTGCAGCCAATATTATCGGTAGTCTTTTAATCGGTATTATTCTGGGACTTGCAGCAAAAAATAATACGTTATCAGACAATCAAACCTTATTTCTTGCCACAGGTTTTTGTGGTGGTTTTACAACCTTTTCAACCTTCGCCTATGAAAATCATGTCTTTTTAAAGTCTGGTGATTTTGGGACATTCGCGGTTTATACAATAGCCAGTTTTATTGTTGGTTTTCTTGCCGTGTTTTTTGGAATGTACTTAATTAAAAATTAGTGCTTGTCAAAAGCTTTAACACCCGCTCTAACCTCTAAATCTAAGTAATTCTCTCTTGGCACTATCGGACAAGAGTAGCGTTCATTGTAAGCGCAATATGGATTATAGGCTTTATTAAAGTCTATTTCTATCACATAACCCTCAGGAATTCTCATATCTATATAGCGTCCACCACCATAACTTTCATCACCATTCGTATTGTCTAGAAATGGTAAAAACAAATAATCCTCATATCCCTCCTTCGTAATCAAACCTTGGTTTTGGTAAATATTTAAGCTAAAGTCTTTATCCTTCAATGTGAATGTAATGACACCATATTTCTTGTATTCTGGCAACCTACTAGTCGTAGTCTTCATTTTAAAAACATCCTCATTAGGTGTTCTTTCAAAAGTAGCTTGAACCACATAGGTGGAGTCAAACTTGAAAAAATCCAAACCTTTGAATTTTTTTCGGTCTTTATCCTTGAGAGGCGATGTTGAGGCATCTTTGTATTCTGCATTGATCTCTCTTTGAAATTCAGTTTCACCTCGAATTGGGCGCTTATCCTGCGCACAGCTTAAAGTAGAGATGAACAATAATAAAAGTAGTGGATAGGTTTTCATAATGATATTTTTCATTTCAAAAATACAACTTATCCATTTTTTTCATAGCTTTACCTCAATTAAAATAAGAAAAATGCATAATTGCGTCGTAACATATATTAAAAGACAAAAGACCTCTTCAGGAAAGAGTCGGACGATCTATATGCTATGATAATATAAACATATCACTAA
>JAAEZI010000009.1:50523-83138 GCA_018222915.1 Algicola sp.
ATCTATATGCTATGATAATATAATTATATAACCAATCAATCATAAAAAGTCCGACGTTAGCGTCGGACTTTTTACTTTTATATACCAATCAAAATGAAATTGTTATTCAAAAATTACCTCAACACATTTAAAGGGCTCTCTGAAGAAATCTGGTGGCTTGCACTAATTACTTTAATCAACAGAGCTGGGACTATGGTTATCCCTTTTCTATCATTATATCTCAAAGAGGATTTAGAATTTTCAGTGGGTGATGTCGCATGGGTCATGACTGCGTTTGGTCTTGGTTCTGTGGCTGGATCTTGGTTAGGTGGCAAACTTACCGATCAAATAGGCTATTATCAAGTCATGGTAAGAAGTTTATTAGCAACGGGTTTTTTATTTATTGCCCTTCAATTTCTCAATACGTTTGCGCTGATTTGTGTTGGTATATTTTTGGTTATGCTAGTGGCAGATACATTTCGACCTGCTATGTTTGTGGCGCTCAGTGCTTACAGTAAACCTGAAAATAAAATTAGATCACTAACACTAATAAGACTCGCTATTAATCTCGGGTTTTCTGCTGGACCTGCCATTGGCGGACTTATTATTACTGGCTTAAGTTACTCAGGCTTATTTTGGGTAGATGGTATTACATGCATTATCGCAACGCTTCTTATGATCAAAGTATTGAATCCGAAGAAAGCTAAAATAATGGACCAAATTGAAAATGACCATCCTGATTCAGCCTATAAAGATAAAGCCTATTTAATATTTCTGGTCGCTATGGCTCTATTTGGGATTGTATTTTTACAGTACTTTTCGACTATCACCATTTACTATAAAGATGTTCATAGCTTAGATGAATTGGAAATTGGTTTACTTTTAGGTCTCAATGGGTTTTTAATCTTTATTTTTGAAATGCCACTCATAAAATGGTTAGAAAACTCTAAATATACCAAACTAGGATTGGTATTTTTTGGAGCCGTATTAACAGGCATCAGCTTCCTGATTTTAAACTTAACGAGTTGGTCGGGAGTGTTGGTTTTAGGAATGCTGTTAATGACGGTAGGAGAAATGGTCGCATTTCCATTTTCAAACTCCTTTGCTATTGATCGCGCCAAAAAAGGAAATCAAGGAGAGTACATGGCACTTTATTCCATGTCATTTTCCATTGCGCATATTTTTGGTCACAATGCAGGATTACAAATGAGCGCAAAATTAGGTTATGATAATACCTGGTATATTATTACAGTGATAGCCTTTGTGTGTGCCGTCATTTTATTTATATTAAAGCAACATTTGAAACGTAAAAAAACAAATAAAAGCATCGCTATTATTCAATGATAAAAACCGTAGACGTACTTATTGTAGGAGCAGGACCCATTGGTATCGCTTGTGCCTTGGAGTGTAAAAAAAGAGATTGGAATTATCTGGTCATTGAAAAAGGTACATTGACCAACTCATTGTTCAATTACCCCTTAAATATGACTTTTTTTTCTTCTTCGGAAAAATTAGAAATTGACGGCATCCCTTTTATCAGTAACCAGCCAAAACCCAATCGTAATGAAGCCTTAGAATATTATAGACGTGTGGTCACTTCTAATAAATTGCAGATCCATCTCTATGAAAAAATAAGAAGTATTGAAAAAACCGATATGCATTTTGAAGTCACTTCAGATAAAACTCAATACAAGTCCAAGAAAGTGATTATTGCTACTGGATTTTATGATATTCCAAATGTGTTGAATGTTTCTGGTGAAGACCTTCCAAAGGTTCAGCACTATTACAAAGAAGCCCATCCTTTCACCCTTCAAGATATTGCGATAGTTGGTGCCAGTAATTCTGCTGTAGATGCTGCGCTTGAAATCTATAGAAAAGGTGGTAATGTCAGTATGATTGTGCGAGGTTCTGATATTGGTGAACGTGTCAAATATTGGGTAAGACCTGATATCATCAATCGTATTGAAGAAGGAAGTATCACCGCCTATTTTGACTCTGAAATTACTGATATACAACCGAGCCATATTACGATAAACACGCCTGAAGGCTCTAAAACTATTGAAAATGATTATGTGATTGCACTAACAGGATACCAGCCCAACTTCCAATTTTTGGAAGCTGCTGGAATCACATTATCAAATGATGAAAAACACCTGCCTACTTATAATAATGATACCATGGAATCAAACGTTGATGGTTTATATTTGGCAGGAGTGATTTGCGGTGGAATGGAAACACATAAATGGTTTATTGAAAATTCAAGGATACATGCCAAACAAATTGCTCAACATATAGAACAACAATTTGACAATAGTCGTTCTTAAATAGACAAAAATCCTCAGGCCTAAAATTCTTACTTCAAGGGTTTTACTTCGTTATGTTTTATAACGTGTGACAATACAATCTGTGTTTTTGTTTCCCCATAAACAATTAACTGATCGATAAATGATTCCAAGTGCTTTTGATTTTTTAGAACGACTTCCATCACGATATTTTCGTTACCTGTAATCCGATAGCAATTGATCACCTCATTATACGTTTGAACTTTCTCTAAAAATGGTTTAAGCATTCCCATGAAGGCGCGAAGTGTTATCAAGGCTTTTAACTGATAACCAACTTCGAATGGTGATACCAAGGTATTATAGCTTTGAATAATCCCAGCATCTTCCATCTTTTTAATGCGCTCTGAAACGGCTGGAGAACTAATGCCAACTTGTCTACCAATTTCGGCATTAGATTGTCTCGCATTCACTTGAAGACATTTCAAAATCTTCCAATTAAGACTGTCTATTTGCATTTAAGGTTATTTCAAAATATACGTTAATAGTTAAATCAAATATACGATTTTACTTTAATAATTAAAGCATATTATGCTCATTTGTCACTAATTTTGTTACCATTGCTATTAAAAAATGAATTATCAAATCCCATCTCATTTATCAGAACTGCCTATATATCAAAAGGCTATAGATATCCTTGTCTTATCTCGGAGTATTTCCACATATATCAATCAAGATTTATCGTATTTAAGAGCAGATGGTACTGAAGATGCTGATATCTACTTTTCTGGAGACATCATTCAACAGTCAGAGTCTTTAGTTCCTGAAATTGAAAAGGCACAGGCAGAACGTTTTTCAGATAGAAAGCACAAACATTTAGCATCTTTAGAGCGCTTAACACATCGTTTGCATTTAAATTGTAAGCGATTGCAACATTGCAACAGCAATGGAAGAGACTACCTTCCTATTCTTCAAAAAGAGTTAAAAAAATTCAAGCGACTACAACGTCATTGGATGCTTACACTTTAAACTTTAGGCTTAAAAATAATTTTTTTGTAACGTTTTAATTCTTCCAAAACGCGCTTCCTTAATAAAAATAGACCTATCATATTAGGCACCATCATTGCGAAGACCATAGCATCACTAAAATCAACAACCGCAGTTAAGGTTGCAGCAGCACCTATAACTGTAAACACGCAAAATAAAAGTTTGTAGATATATGCTGTTCTTTTACTTCGTCCGAATAAATAACTCCACGATTGATACCCGTAATAAGACCAAGAAATCATCGATGAAAAGGCAAATAAAATGACAGCAACGGTTAAGACATAAGGAAACCAGGAAATACCACTTTCCAATGCTGTGGCTGTAAGTATAACGCCCTGTTCAAAACTAATGGCTGCACTCGTATCCACTTGACCTGTAATTATTAATACCAAGGCTGTCATGGTACACACTAATACCGTATCAATAAAAGGCTCTAACAAAGCGACCAATCCTTCACTTGCAGGATAGTTCGTCTTTACCGCACTATGGGCTATTGAAGAACTTCCGATACCGGCTTCATTACTAAAGGCTGCTCTTTTAAATCCTTGGACCAGTACACCAATAAATCCGCCTGCTATACTTTGCGGATTAAATGCACCATTCCAAATGGCTGAAAAAGCATCAGGGATTTTTGAAAAATTTAATCCGAGTATCGTGAGTACCGCTAACAAATAAACCACCACCATAATGGGCACTACTTTATCGGTCACTTTGGCTATCTTCTTGATACCTCCAATAATAACAATACCCACGAAAATGGCCATCACTAAACCAAATACCCAGCCTTTACCATATAAAAAACTTTGTTCTCCTCCTGTGACATACTCAAAAAGCTTAAAGGCCTGATTCACTTGGAACATGTTTCCTCCGCCAAAAGAGCCTCCAATACACATAACGGCAAAAGCCACAGCAAGAATTTTCCCGAGTTTTACTAAGCCTTTCTCTTTCAGTCCTTTTTTGAGGTAATACATGGGTCCGCCAAATACGGTTCCTTTGCTATCAACTTCTCGATATTTCACGCCCAATGTACATTCCACGAATTTTGAAGACATCCCTAATAATCCGGCTAGAACCATCCAAAACGTCGCACCAGCACCACCAATGGACAAGGCGATTGCAACTCCAGCAATATTCCCTAGACCCACCGTGGCTGAAACAGCTGCAGTAAGTGCTTGAAAGTGACTCACTTCACCTTCGCCATGACCTTCAACTCGGATGGTGTCAGGGTTATCACCATCCATCGTAGAGACGGCTTCTGAAACTTCAACTGAGCCTCCTGTTTCTAAGTCGTCATAACGACCTCTAACGACTTTAATCGCTGTAAAAAACGATCGGAAATTGACAAACCTGAAGTAACATGTAAAATAGCCAGCACCCAGAATTAGAATAATAAGTACCCAAGGAATGCCAACGTCATTCGTAATTGGAATTTCAGCAAAAATAGCATCTACAAACCATTGAGTAGCGTTGCTAAATTGCGTGTTGATTTGTTCGTCTAATGATTGATTTTGAATTTCTGATAACATATAAAGAAGTTTGTCACAAGGTGTGAACAAACCGCTTTACATAAAAGGTTACGTAGTGATGAAATTTAATGAGGGAATGGTTAAGCATGTACTTAATCACTAATATTACGACTTGCATGAGCGGCGAAATCATTAGTAATGGCGTAGGCAATCAACTGCTCTTTCCCTTCACTACCCTTGATATTCAACATTTTTTTGATTTGATGAATATGTGTTTGTAAGCCATCGACGCTAATATGCATCATTTCGGCTATGTCATTGTAAGATTTCTCTTGACCGAAAAGCGCCAAATTCCCTAAAACCTCCTTTTGACGTTCAGAAAACTCAATAGCATGGAGTTGGCTTAACGAAAGTAATTCCTTTTTCATGTTTTTAATCGTATCCAAATGACTCTCATTCGCCAACTGCAATTGTTCCATTTGGTGATTGAGTTTTTTGTTATGCATCGTTAACTCATGTACCAATGATTGTTGTTCTTCATGTTCCGAAAGAAATTTCCAACTGTACAGTAAAATAGAAAACAATAAGATGAATAAAAACTTAAACGATATAGCAGTAATACCGCCAACGATTGCCCAAAACTTTTGATCGATAATCTGAACAACCTGATCTTGAGGAATGATTCTATGTGATACTGCTATAATAATGAGTAAGAACAACACAAAAGTGGGTAAATACATGAATGTCATTTGCCTACTTTTAAAAGCGTTGTTCAGTTCATAGAGTAACGATAAGGCTACAAAAATGGATATAGGAATATCGATCAACCAAATAAAATTGTTACTAATGGTAGCATTATTATAAGAACTCGCTATAAAAACGAATGTGATCATTCCTAAAACACCAGAGTATAGTCCGATGAATTCCTTGGTAGAAAACCGTTCTATCAATCGCACAACGATTCCTCGTCTATGATTATGTTCAATAGATGGTAATGACAATAAGATAAATAATGAATTCGCTAAGGATACTAACACGCCTGAATAAATCAAGATTTTATGACTCAAGGACCATTGAAATATTTGCGTATATACTAAATTCAGCAAAGCGCCAAATCCCCAAACAAAAATTGCCAAGCCGAACCATTTTATACCATTTATCGCATGCTGATTAGTTCCTCGTTTTTTTTCCTTGATGAAAATCCGTTGAATGACCATCGCTGAAATTAAACAGACGATAGCCGTGACCATAAATTCAGTCGTAGATGACATGGTAGTTCGTTTGAATGACTAAATATAGAAAAATCCCTTGATGAAAAGGGATTTTAAATTATTTCTTCATAGATGGAAGTCTAGAACTTACATGTTTCTTCGGTATTGCCCACCCACTTCAAACAGAGCAGATGTGATTTCACCTAAGGAGCATACTTTACAAACCTCCATTAAAGATTCAAAAATGTTTTCATTATTGATGGCCTTTTGTTGTAAGTCATTCAGTAAATCCTTGGTATCATGAGCTTGATGCAAATTTTCCAAGGTTTTAATCTGTATTTTCTTTTCTTCTTCAGTGGCTCTGATGACTTCCGCAGGAATGACCGTAGGAGACCCTTTGGAACTCAAAAATGTATTCACGCCTATAATTGGAAACTCTCCATTGTGTTTTAAGGTTTCATAATACAGACTTTCTTCTTGAATTTTTGAACGTTGATACATCGTTTCCATCGCTCCTAAAACACCACCTCTTTCTGTGATTCGGTCAAATTCTAAAAGCACAGCTTCTTCCACAAGATCAGTTAATTCCTCAATAATGAAGGAACCTTGGATAGGGTTTTCATTTTTAGCCAATCCTAATTCTTTATTAATAATCAGCTGAATGGCCATTGCACGTCGCACTGATTCTTCGGTTGGTGTGGTTATCGCTTCGTCATAAGCATTCGTATGCAAAGAGTTACAATTATCATAAATCGCATATAATGCCTGAAGGGTTGTACGGATATCATTAAAGTCAATTTCTTGAGCGTGCAAGCTACGTCCCGACGTTTGAATATGATACTTGAGCATTTGTGCTCGTGCATTAGCACCATACTTAAGTTTCATTGCCTTAGACCAGATCTTTCTAGCGACACGACCGATTACGGCATATTCTGGATCAATACCATTTGAGAAAAAGAAGGACAAATTAGGTCCAAACTTATTAATATCCATGCCTCTCGACAAGTAATACTCCACATAGGTAAAACCATTGGCTAAGGTAAATGCCAATTGCGAAATTGGATTTGCTCCAGCTTCTGCGATATGATAACCAGAAATAGATACAGAATAAAAATTTCGGACATTATTCTCTATGAAATAGGCTTGTACATCTCCCATTAAACGCAAAGCAAACTCTGTAGAAAAAATACAGGTATTTTGCGCTTGATCTTCTTTCAAAATATCAGCTTGAACGGTCCCTCGCACTTGTGCGATCGTTTGTTCTTTTATTTTTTTATAAACGTCTTTCGGTAACACCTGATCACCTGTAACGCCTAAAAGCATCAATCCAAGACCATCATTCCCTTCAGGTAATTCACCGTGATATTTAGGTCGTTCTTTATCTTTATATAGTTCCGCTATTTTAGCTTCAACCTCCTTCTCAAGACCATGTTCCTTAATATATAATTCACACTGTTGGTCTATGGCGGCATTCATAAAAAAGCCGAGTAACATTGGAGCTGGACCATTAATAGTCATACTCACTGAAGTCATTTTATCCGCCAAGTTAAATCCGGAATACAATTTTTTAGCATCGTCCAAACAGCAAATAGACACACCTGCATTTCCAATCTTACCGTAAATGTCTGGTCTGTGATCTGGATCATTACCATAGAGTGTCACACTATCAAATGCCGTTGACAATCGTTTTGCTGGTAAGCCCATACTCACATAATGAAAGCGACGATTGGTTCTTTCAGGTCCACCTTCACCTGCAAACATTCGAGCAGGATCTTCTCCCGTTCTTTTGAATGGATACAAGCCTGATGTATATGGAAACTCGCCAGGAACATTCTCCTGAAGCGTCCATCGCAAAATATCTCCCCAAGCTTGATACTTCGGCAACGCTACCTTCGGTATTTGTGTATGAGATAAGGACTCTGTATGTGTTTCTATTTTTATTTCTTTATCGCGAACCTTAAAGGAGTAAATAGGATTTTTATAACGATTCACCTTGTCATCCCAACCTGTAATTACTTCCCAGTTGTAAGGATCTAAATTGAGTTTGACACGATCAAATTCAGCCATCAAAAGCTTGACAAAGTCTTTGTTATCTGCAGAATTAATGCTGTCTCCATCAATTCCAGCTTTATCCAAATTAGGGGTTGTTCCTACAACCGATTCCATCGTTTTATAAATCCCATAAAGTTTCTGAGCCACTTCAACTTGATCCACTACCGTTTTATCATACGCTCTGTTGTTTTCAGCAATTTCTGATAGATAACGTGTTCGAGATGGAGGGATGACAAAAATCTTTTCACTCATTTCATCGGAAATATGAAACGTGGACTTTAAATCGGTATCGGTTTTCTCCTCCAACTTATCCATGATGGCCTTGTAGAGCGTATTCATTCCGGGATCATTAAATTGAGACGCAATGGTTCCAAACACAGGTAAGTCTTCTTGCGGTGTATCCCATAAGTTGTTGTTACGCATGTATTGTTTTTTCACATCGCGTAAGGCATCTAAAGAGCCGCGTTTATCGAATTTATTGATAGCTACCAAATCGGCAAAATCTAACATGTCAATTTTCTCCAACTGCGTTGCAGCACCAAACTCAGGTGTCATCACATATAGAGACACATCGCTATGCTCAATAATTTCTGTATCAGATTGACCAATACCTGAGGTTTCCAAAATGATTAAATCAAATTCAGCGGCTTTAAGCACTTCTACTGCTTCATTCACATATTTTGATAAGGCTAAATTGGATTGACGTGTCGCAAGACTCCGCATATACACTCTAGGTGAGTTGATAGCATTCATACGGATACGATCTCCTAATAAGGCACCACCAGTTTTACGTTTAGAGGGATCTACCGAGACGATTCCCACAGTTTTCTCTGGAAAATCGATTAAAAAACGTCTCACCAACTCATCTACTAAACTGGATTTTCCTGCACCACCAGTTCCAGTAATACCGAGTACTGGTGTTTTGGAGTCTTTATTCTTGGCATGTATTTTATCTAAAGTTGCTTTCGCGACTTCAGGGAAATTTTCTGCAGAAGAGATTACACGCGCAATGGCTTTCGGGTTTTTGTTTGGTAAATGATCAATCTCACCATTAAGCGATTCGCCAATGGCAAAGTCGGATTTTTCGACTAGATCATTAATCATGCCTTGCAAACCCATTTCACGACCATCATCAGGTGAATAGATACGATCAATACCATAATCCATGAGTTCTTTTATTTCCGAAGGCAAAATAACGCCGCCACCACCACCAAAGATTTTGATGTGTTCAGCACCTTTTTCTTTTAGTAAGTCATGCATGTATTTAAAATACTCATTATGACCACCTTGATATGATGTCAAACAAATCGCATTCACATCTTCCTGAATGGCTGTATTCACCACTTCTTCAACACTCCTATCATGACCCAAATGTATCACCTCAACACCAGTGGCTTGGATGATACGACGCATGATATTTATGGAGGCATCATGCCCATCAAATAAGGAGGCGGCAGTTACGATTCTAACTTTATGTTTTGGATGATAAGGTGCGACTTGCTTCATTCGTAATAATCTAAGTTTTTAGTGCTGCAAATTTAAGGAATATTCAAAAATTTCGGCGTAATTTTAAGAAATATATAAGTGTGATTATAATGAGATTATTTTCTGAGTAAAAAAAACAAATCTCTATATTTGTTAAATATAAAAAATCCCTATACCATGGTTCGTAAATTTTTTGCATTTATTCTTATCTTCAATTTGACAGCCTGTGCAGAACTTCAGGATGTTGTGAACAATCTTCCGCAAGGAGGTGATGTATTGAGCAACGCAGATATTGCAGCTGGTCTGAGACAAGCCTTAGATTTTGGAATTGATAAGCAGGTAAGCAAATTGACACAAGAAGATGGTTTTTTCAAGAATGAACTCGTAAAAATATTGTTGCCAGAGGAACTTCAAAAAGTAGATAAAGGGCTGCGTGATATAGGTTTAGGTAATTTAGCGGATGAAGGACTGAAAGTTTTGAATCGAGCTGCTGAAGATGCTGTTGGTGAAGCCACACCTATTTTTGTGAATGCTGTAAAAGATATTACCTTTAATGATGCGAAAAATATTTTGTTGGGTAACGATGATGCTGCTACACAATATTTAACCTCAAAAACTCAAATGGAACTTTACAATAAGTTTCATCCAGTTATCAATAACTCATTTGCGAAAGTAGGTGCCGATCAAGTTTGGACAAACCTTATAAATAAATACAATGCCATTCCTTTTACCAACAATGTCAATCCTGATTTAACAGATTATGTTACTGCTGAAGCCTTAAAAGGGGTTTACACCATGATTGCTGTTGAGAAAAAGGAAATTAGAAATAAAGTATCGTCAAGAGGTACTGATCTCTTGAAAAAGGTATTTGCACTTCAAGATTAGATGACACCACATTACAAAATAGCGGTTGTAGGTCCAATACCGCATGACACTATTATTACTCACAATAATGAGACGATTGTTAAATACGGTTGTGTCTCGCATCCCACTATTGCATTAGCCAAATTAATGGAAGGTCAAGGTGAGGTGATTCCTGTGTCTCATGTGCACCAAAAGGACTACGAGGCCATTAAAGCATTGTTGGCGCCGTATAAAGCAATTAACATGGAAGGTTTATCTTCCAAACACGACCTCGGAACGGTTATCGAGCTAGAATTTTTAGATCAGAATAATCGTCGTGAGCGTCAGATCTCAAATATGAAGCCTATTTCTGCAGCAGATGTTTCACCTTTTTTAGATGCCGATTGTTTTGTTTTTGTTCCTATTACAGATTTTGAGATTGAATTAGACACGCTGAAACACATTAAAAAACACAGCAAAGCTAAAATCATTTTTGATGCACACGGACCAACCACCTATGTCACAGATGAAGGCAAGCGCTTAAGAAGGTATTGGAAAGACAAGGAAGACTGGCTACCTTATATTGATGTTCTAAAAATGAATTTAGAAGAATCTATCTGTAGTTGGTTTGACGAAGATTATACCAACGAAGATTTTTATGATGATAACAATACGACACATTTAGACGATTTTGCCGATTATGTCTTGAGCCAAGGTGTGCAGTATTTGTATGTCACTTTAGATTCTAGAGGTTGTGCTATTTATTCGAAAAATGACGATGGTAGCATGTCCAAATCGTTCGTTAAATCTGTTCCAGTCAACCACGTTGTTGACACGACAGGATGTGGTGATTCTTTCGCTGGTGGATTAGCCTTCGGATTTACCGTAAACAATGATGCTACAAAAGCAGCGCATTATGCTAATACGCTTGGTGCCATGAGAACTCAAGGTAAAGGCTTTGATGTATTTAAATCCTTAGACGAGACGAATACCATTATTGACAAGCATTATTGAGTTTTCCTCTTATATAATCCATCGAAAGCTACTGTGACGTTTGTGCCATCGGTTATAGTCTCCCAATATTGCCTTACCGAACCGTCATCGTTAGTTGTCCAAGTTATGCGATGATAAAAGGGCTTTCCAGCCTTATTTATAAATTCATCTGATTTCAAAACCATCTGGTTGCCTTTTCGATGTCCTTTTAAATGTAAACTCTGTCCTTGATTATCAATCCAAAGCTGTTCCCACTGTTGGGTATTCGAATTATAATAATTATGACTCGTACCCGTATAGGAGCCATTGGCACTGATCCAGTTTTCTTCAAGAACACAGCCGTTCTGTATTTTTGTAATGGTATTATGACCAGCCAATGTGCCATCAGGCTTTGTAACTGTCCATTCACCTACCCAAAAATCAAAGGCTTTTTGGGTGTCAGAACAGCAATTACACGATGGGTTTTGTGAAAATGATAAGGCTGCAAAAAGACTGAATAATATGGGTAAAATTCGTTTCATTTAAGTGTGTTTATCATAAAATTATTAAATCAATTTTAATACAAAGCTAATATTAACATAACATTGATAAGTGATAATAGTCTCATCTTTGCAATAGTTAGCAGGAAAATCTCCTAAAATTCATTCGAATTAGAAAAGTTAGTTGGAAAATCGGTCTCTTTTTGAGGTCGGTTTTTTTTTATTATTTTTTTTAAATTTTAATTTGCTCTATTCCAATATTTTAAATACATTTAAGTATTAGAATCGTGTAAGTAATGAAACCCATCAATAGCATTCAGGAACATCGATCGGCATTACTGGCACGATATAAAAAACTTATTGAACAAGCCTACAATTTTCGTCAAACTGATTCTGCCCTCAGCGATATTTCAGAATACAAGGCCATAAAATTACTTCATAAGTTAAATAAATTGAATTACCTCGACAGGAATTTAAGTGCCATACAGCGCAATTAATTTGACATTTATTTAACGTCACTCTTAAGTCTAAGGCTTGTCCTTTAATCGTATATAAGATTTAAAAACAAGTAATTATGAGTACACATTTCTGCAAAGTGGGAAAAACCACACCCAATAAAAACAAAAAAGTTAGCTTAAAAGATTTAGAAAATAAATATGCACAATTTATTGAAGAAGCTTATAATGTAGAGCAAACAGATTTAAGCTTGAGCGACACCTTATTTCACGAAGCGCAAAAGTTAAAGCAACGAATTTTGAATTTAAAAAGTGCTAATGCACTGAATCTTGATGCAGCGTTTTAAAATACTGAAAAGCCTTTGTTAATCGCGAGCCATACCACGAAAAATATTCTCCGTCTGCAAGGATGATACTCGCTGAAGGAAATTTTCCTTGTAATAGTGCCATGTCCTCTTCTTTAAAAGGATAAGGTTCTGTTGACAAAAGTATGATATCGCAGTCAGTACCGATGTCAGCTATTTTGATTTCTGGATATCTATTCAAATCTGCAAACACATTATCAAAATTATTTAAATGTAACATGGCATTAATAAATGTCTGACTTGCTGCTACCATCCACGGATTTTTCCAAATAAAATAAGCCACTTTACGCTTCGGTTGTTTTAAAATAAATTCGGAAAAATGAAAGGCCTCACTTTCGATAGTTTCAATAATTTGAGACGCTTTCTTTTCTACTGAAAACAACGCTCCATAAAATTTGATGAGTTCAATCGCATCTTCAAGATTATAAATATCACTAATATGAATGGGTGCTATCTGTTCTAACACTGAAATCATTTCAGCCGTGTTCTCTTCTTTATTACATAGAATAATATCTGGAGTCAGTGCTTTGACTTTATCGAAATTTATAGTCTTTGTACCACCAACAACGTTTTTTTCTTTCTTCAAATAATTTGGATGCACACAAAATTTAGTCACTCCAACAATTTCTGATCTGAGACCCAAATCAACCAACAGTTCTGTTTGTGAAGGCACTAGTGATACAATGCGCCGAGGCGTGGTTTGTAATTGAAGTTGTCTACCTAACTGATCACGATGCATCATCTGAAATTCATTAACTAAGGCAACAAGGATGCCATTTCGCTCTGTAATTCAGCAGCTTTTTCAGCAGCTTTTTCAGCAAAATTCATTGTATTGGAGGCGTAAATAATTCCACGTGAAGAATTAATCAATAATCCAATATCCTTAGTCATTCCATATTTACAAACCGCTTTCAAACTACCTCCTTGAGCACCAACACCAGGTACTAATAAAAAGGCATCTGGCACGATATCCCGAATCTCGGTTAAATACTCTGCTTTAGTTGCGCCAACCACATACATTAAATTACGAGCATTTTTCCAGGATTTAGATATTTCTAAGACTTGCTTATAAAGCTCTTTCCCTTCTACCGTTTTTGTTTGAAAATCGAAGGCTCCTTTGTTTGAAGTCAAAGCCAATACTATGGTATGCTTGTTATCAAAAGCCAAAAAAGGTTCCACCGAATCCTTGCCCATATAGGGAGCAACCGTGACACTATCGAAAGACAAATCCTCGAAGAATGCTTTAGCGTACATCGCGCTTGTATTTCCAATATCGCCACGTTTGGCATCTGCTATGGTGAAAATTTCTGGATGCTTCACATTGAGATACATCATCGTTTTTTCCAAAGCTTTCCATCCTTTTAGACCGTGTGCTTCGTAAAAGGCTGTATTTGGTTTATAAGCAACACATAAGTGATGCGTCGCATCGATAATAGCTTTATTGAAAGCAAAGATAGGATCCTCCTCTGTTAATAGATGTTTAGGGATTTTATTTAAATCGACATCCAGTCCTATGCAAAGAAATGACTGCTTCTTTTTAATTTGTTCTGTGAGTTGGCGTGTTGTCATTTTAATGAATTCATGAAAATTTGAATACCATTGATTCTTTTAAGTTCTACAGTTCAAAAATAAGTAATAAAAAATGCCTCCAAAATAGGAGGCATCAAATTATATGGTTTGATTTTTTTTGGCAAATGATTTTCCTTTCTTATAAATAGGAATTTTAAGTCCAGCATAGACATTTACAGCCTTACTTTCACTTGACATAACATTTGTTAGAATGGAATTGGACCCTAAGAATAGTGGTCCTGCGCGAAACCCAAAACCTGCATTAAATCCACTGTAATCCGTCACACTCAACGGGATATAACAACCAAACCATTTACGCTCGAAACGTGGCGTTACAATGACCGTATTATCAATTTTATTCGTGTTTAATTCAGTTGCATTACGCAGTGACAAATCCGTTCTTAAATTGACAAAAAACTGTGTGTCTAAATTATAATCTAAAGTCAAGTGCAGAGCGGTTGGTAACTTCACTTTGGTAAAATCTTCAGACCCAATTTGCGTATATAGGTTATTCAATTTATCCTCTATACTTTCTTGAGACTCATAAGTAATTTCATCTACAGAACCTGTGATATCGTAACGATTTGCTTCAGCTTTATCATAGCTAATGCTACCAATATCGGTAATACTTAATCCCACCTTCAATTTGTAATTAGATCTTGACGCATTGTCAATTTCGGTAGGTTCTGGACGCCATTCATAGATAAACCCTAGATCGGCACCAAATCCGTTAGAACCTTTCTCAATATTAAAATCACTACCGTCTTCGTTGGCACTTATTCCTTGGGAACTCCCATATTCAATCAAACCGGTTGTTGTAATCGTTCCAACATCTGGCGTAGAACCATCAGCATCAAAATCAACGGACAAATTAGTTCCTTTCAAGTAGGCATTTCCTGCACCTTGAAGGTACTTCAGTGTCACACCACCTTTAAGATAGTGTTGGTCATTATCCATTAAAGTTCTGGCATACACCAACCCTATTTCACCCCATCCATGAAATGTTGACGTGAACTCATCTTCCGTTAACGTAAAGTCATTCGCAGAATCGAAATCATCTTCAAAAGCATCAAAAAGTTCTCCTTTAATCTCATTAATATTAAGATACGCTCGAGCTCTCAAAATGATTCCAATACTATGTTTTGGAGATAAATTGAACATAAAAGAAGGCAAGAGCACATCCGATGAAATCGCAAAATTATTATTCTCAGCCGCTATAAATTGGTCATTATTGATATCAGATCCATCGAATACATTACCAAAATCAGTTACAAAATAGTCATTGTTGATACTGCCATTGGCCGATCCCAAATTAATTTCAGTTCTAAATTTGGACCCTGTGATATTCGCTGGGTTTAATGTGGCACTGTTAATACCTGAGTAGTTATCTGACAAGTATCCAAAATAGTTTTGGGCAGCTGCCATATTTACACACAGCAGCAAAAACATAAATTTAAAATTTCTCATATGTAGTTAGGTTGATTAATAGCTTTAAATATGTTCATCGCTGGCTTTGAGCTTTTCGGTATTTTCAGCCAGCATTAATTCGTCGATAATTTTTTGAATATCACCATTGATAATATTTTGCAAATCATATAAAGTCAATCCTATTCTATGATCCGTCACACGACCTTGAGGGTAGTTATAGGTTCTAATTTTTGCACTTCGATCTCCAGAAGTTACCATACTTCCACGCTTCGCAGCATCCTCTTCCTGTTTTTTAGCTAATTCTAAATCATACAATCTTGATCGCAATACCTTAAAGGCTTTTTCTTTGTTTTTATGTTGGGATTTTTGATCTTGACACTGAGCCACCAAACCAGTAGGCTCGTGAGTTAATCGAACTGCTGAATAGGTTGTGTTTACGGATTGTCCACCAGGTCCAGAAGAACAAAAGTAATCGATACGAACATCTTTTGGATCAATTTCGATATCAAACTCCTCGGCTTCAGGAAACACCATACAAGTTGCAGCACTTGTATGTACTCGACCTTGTGTTTCCGTTTGAGGAACACGCTGTACACGATGCACACCCGCTTCAAACTTTAAAGTTCCATAGACATCTTCTCCAGAAACCTCAAACTGAATTTCCTTAAATCCACCATTGGTTCCTTCACTAAAGTCTACTGTATCCACACGCCATCCTTTACTTTCGCAATACTTGGTATACATTCTAAAGAGATCTCCAGCAAAAATACTTGCCTCATCACCACCTGTTCCAGCGCGTAGTTCAACTACTGCGTTCTTAGAATCTTCAGGATCTTTAGGAATCAACAAAAAGCGAATATCATCCTCCAACTTAGGAATCCCTTCTTTAGCCTCGTCATATTGCATTTTCGCCATTTCAACCATTTCTGGGTCACTTCCATCAGCAATGATTTCTTCAGCTTCTTTTAAATTGTTCGTAAGTTCTATATAGGCTTCACGCTTATCCATAAGTAAGCGTAAATCTTTGTATTCCTTGTTTAATTGTACGTAGCGTTTCTGATCCGAAATGATATCGGGTTGGATGATTAGGTCACTCACCTCATCAAAACGTTGCTTTACTATTTGTAATTTCTCTAACATCTATCTTCTAAAATTGAGAATCAAAAATACGATAATTTATGGATTCACCATGGATTGAAAAACTTGTAGTTATCGTGAAAAATATTTCTACTTATTTTATCGTTATAAGTTCATGCGCACGCAAGTAAGATCCATACTCAACTATTATAAATCAATGGCATTATGGTCGTTCATTGTAACGCTCGGAATCACCATCGTGAACCCGGAACCTATTTTGGCACTCTCCACAAAACTATGTCTTGTATTTGTATTGTGGTTTATGATAAGCGATAGAAAAATACGCCAACGACTGCGTTTTTATAGAATTCGCGGTGTCTCAAATATCAAGTTTTTCACAGTGATATTCATTTTTGATGGTTTGATCACCACCTTATTTCTGACACTGATTAAAGGATTTATTTAAAAATTAAAAACGACACCTACACCAAGTAACTGTTTCCATTGGAGCTTAGCACCTCGTTCTTCAAATTCATCTGCAATGTCAGTTTCAACAAGGGTTTTAACATCGTTATCATATTTTATATGCGAGCCTAACGTTGCTTTTACATAGTCATTGACTTTAAAATCAAAGATGACTTCCCAATCAACGTCTATATTTCCAAATTGATTGAGGTAATCGGAATATAAACTGATATTGTTTCTGACAAGGATATTTTCAAAAACCTCTGTCTCGTAATAATTGGTCAATAACACACCCATTTCGGTACGTAGTCGCTCACCTTCTTGAATAATATTTCCTTCATCATCGTAAACTGCAGGTGTCACACCAAATGAGCCAGCATTTGACAAAGCGTCATCAAGCACAAATGTCGACTTCATGGTTAACGGTGAAAAATACACCGATAGTTTGTCAAAATTTTTACCATATTCAACACCTCCGCCAACAAATAAATATCCTGGTGCCATAAACCGTGAGATTTCATTTTCACGATCAGGATAATTATAACCATTGGTTAATTGTGTTTTAAAATTAAATCGAGATGAAAAATACCAATTTGTTAATGTATCCTTTCTATAACCCAGGTTTGATATAATTTCTAGTTCGTCTTCTGTTTTTCTAAGCCTTTGGTTTTCTTGCTTATTGATCCCATATCTTAAACGCGCTGAGCTGTTCCATTTAAAATTATTTTGCACATATTTTAGCGAAGAAAAAATGGTGGAAAGCGCAGAAATAGAGTTACTACCACCTGCATTCCAATTAACGAATGTCACTTCACTAATATCGAGGCCTGCTTTATTTACTAATTCCCATTTAGGGCGTTGCGTTTCTGTTTTTGTTGAATCTGTTACTGCGTTTGAAAAATGAATAGTTAAGACAAATAGTAGAAATGATATTTGCTTCATTGTAATTAGGTTTAAAAAATAGTATTAGTTAGTAGTTAAACGTTCCGAATTCACTTTTAATTGTTAGTTTTTTCTCTTTTGATTCTTCAACGCGTCCAACAATCTGTGCATCAACATGAAAGGATTTAGAAATAGCGATAATATCGTCGGCCACCTCTGGCGACACATACAGCTCCATTCGATGTCCGCAGTTGAACACCTGATACATTTCTTTCCAGTCTGTTTTAGATTGCTCTTGAATTAATTTGAATAACGGTGGCACATCGAACAGACGGTCTTTAATAATGTGCAAGTTTTCAATAAAATGTAAAATTTTGGTTTGTGCGCCTCCGGAACAGTGCACCATTCCGTGAATTTTATCAGAAGAAAACTTGGATAAAATCAATTTAATTATAGGTGCATAGGTTCGTGTTGGTGACAAAACCAATTTGCCCGCATCTAAAGGCGAATCTTGCACAGGATCCGTTAATCTCACTTGTCCAGAGTAAACTAAATCATCTGGCACCGCAGCGTCATAACTCTCTGGGTATTTTTCTGATAGGTACTTATGGAAGACATCATGACGAGCTGAAGTCAAACCATTACTACCCATACCACCATTATATTCAGGTTCATAAGTGGCTTTACCAAAACTTTCCAAACCTACAATTACATCACCCGCTTGAATATTAGCATTATCAATAACATCACTGCGTTTCATTCTTGCCGTGACGGTAGAATCAACAATAATAGTGCGTACTAAGTCTCCAACATCGGCAGTTTCGCCTCCAGTTGAATGGACAGTCACACCAAAATCTCTCAAGTCAGAAATTAACTCTTCAGTACCATTAATTATCGCCGAAATCACTTCTCCAGGAATCACATTTTTATTTCGGCCAATAGTAGAGGAAAGCATAATATTATCTGTAGCACCCACACAAAGCAAATCATCTATATTCATGATTAATGCGTCTTGAGCAATACCTTTCCAGACCGAAATATCTCCAGTTTCCTTCCAGTACATATAAGCTAAAGCACTTTTAGTTCCTGCACCATCGGCATGCATAATCAAACAGTAGTCTTCGTCATTGGTAAGATAGTCTGGAACTATTTTACAAAATGCCTTCGGAAACAATCCTTTATCGATATTCTTTATAGCGTTATGAACATCTTCCTTTGAGGCAGAAACCCCTCTTTGCGCATAACGTTTACTGATATTTTGACTCATTGGTTTGTGTTGTTGAGCCACAAAAATAAGAATTGTTAATTACAATAGCATTCAATTTTTGTCATCAGTTATTGAATTGGCTTGTATTTCTGTTGAATAGTCACTTAATAGTTTAGATTTTGTCTCAGCGCCACCAAAATAGAAGTTCAGACCTAAAGCGATCCTAAAATACGAGTCATTGGAAGCTCCTGCTTCCAGACCATCTAGGGTATCACTGGACACATAATTATAATCTGTATATAATTTTATGGCGATGCTAGGCAACAGCACACATTCTACACCTAATCCTGCTTGTAATTTAGGAGACGTCTGTTTAAAATGATTGGCTGCATTATAGCCAGCGCCAACAAATATCAGAGGCGAAAAGTAGTGATGTGGTAATAATAGGAGTTCCATGTTTAAATCAAAAGACATAAACCCTTCATTATATAAATCGATATATGCTAAATTAAACTTGTGATATCCGAAATCCAACGACAAGTGCGGTGTCAAATGTCGTTTATAGCCAACATGGCTATAGATTTCAAACATTGGATCTTGATAATCTCCATTTATAACCGAAGTACCTAATGCGGCATCAAAAGCGTTAGTACCTCTTAAATCATAAAATTTAGTTTTGGGTTTTGTCAGATGCTCTTGAGACTGTAAAGTCGTGTGTAGCATAAAGCATCCCACCACAATTACAAACAACCGAATATGTTTTGCTATCATCAAACTTTGTTTTGGTTATTACGCTAACCATCACAAAAATATTTAGGCTCATAAGATTTGGGAAAATGCGGACGACAATATAACAAATTAATTGTCAAACAGTTAACTTTTTGAGAATTTGCAAACAAAACATAAAAAAAAGACAAATGAATTTGTAATTCATTTGTCTTTTCAATTGACGAATCACATTCGCCAATTTAGTTTTTGTAAGCTTCAAAAATCATTTACGATTCTGCTTGAAATCTCGTTTCAGTTTTAACAACGTTGTCCTGTGTAAGGTCATCTTTCACGTCATTAGAATCGTCCTGAGAAAACAACAAGGTAGCAAACATTAATGCAGCTACACTTAGTAGTAACTTCTTCATTTTTACAAAAAATTGATTAATAGCACTACAAATATAACCAACTTGCTTAGTGTTTATCAAGGTTTAACTATATTTTCGATTAGTTGATAAATTAATGCGTTGAAATACATTAAATGCAAATTTCACTACGTAATACTACGTATGATTTTGCATACAACTATCCTTAAAACACACTTTAAGTGGGTCTCGAAGTTAATTTTTCATACTCTTCTTCAATCAAATAAGCTATCCAATGAGTTTAGTAAGTAAATAAAAGCTCTCTGTATTTTGTGAGCGGCCATAATTCATCATCTACAAGTAACTCAAGTTTATCACAATGGTATCTAATATCATCGAAAAGCACCTTTACTTTATTACAGTACGCCATTGCTTTGTCGTCAAGATTTTCTAGTGCATTGGCTTTTTTTCTTTCTTCTGTCATTTTAGTGACATTAGAATTGATACTCTCTATATGATGTGAAATGTCTTCTATAAGATTCAATTGTTCTTTAGCATAGGTCTTAAAAGTATCGCCATAAATTTCTTTAAGTCCTTTCACGTTCTTAATCAAGATATTTTGGTAGCGTACTGCTGTTGGAACTACATGATTACGAGCAATATCACCAATGACACGACCTTCGATTTGAATTCTTAGGACATACTCTTCCATTTCAATTTCATAGCGTGCTTCGGATTCTATGGTATTCATGACGCCTAAATCCTCAAATAACTGAAGTGCTTTTTTAGAAATCTTAGCTTTCAAGGCTTCTGGTGTTGTCTTGTGATTACTAAGTCCGCGTTTTTTTGCTTCCTTTTCCCAGGCTTCTCCATAGCCATTACCTTCAAAAAGAATGTGCTTTGATTTTTTAATATACTCACGCAAAATATTAAAAATGGCATCATCCTTTTTCATATCTTTTTTAGAAATAAGCTTGTCCACTTCAGCTTTAAAGTCCATCAACTGTTTTGCGACAATGGAGTTTAAAACCGTCATTGGATTGGCACAATTTGCCGTAGATCCAACAGCTCTAAATTCAAACTTATTGCCAGTAAAGGCGAATGGAGACGTTCGGTTTCTATCAGTATTATCGAGCAAAACATCTGGAATTTTACCAACCACATTGAGTTTTAAATCTGTCTTTTCTTGAGGTGATAATTTACCATCAGTTACGTTTTCCAATTCATCGAGCACTTTGGTCAATTGTTCACCAATAAATACGGATATAATAGCAGGAGGTGCCTCGTTAGCACCTAAGCGATGATCGTTACTAGCAGATGCAATCGCTGCCCTCAACAAATCTTCATTATCATAAACAGCTTTGATGGTATTGATAAAAAAGGTCAAGAATTGCAAGTTGCTCATTGGTGTCTTACCTGGACTTAATAAATTCACACCTGTATTTGTACTGAGACTCCAATTATTGTGTTTCCCTGAACCATTAACACCTGCAAACGGCTTTTCATGAAACAACACTTTAAAGTTATGACGTTCTGCGACCTTGTCCATAACGTCCATCAAAAGCGAATTATGATCAACGGCAAGGTTAGCCTCTTCAAATATAGGAGCCAATTCAAATTGATTCGGAGCCACTTCATTATGTCTGGTTTTAACTGGAATTCCGAGTAGCATGCACTCTGTTTCGAGATCACGCATATAAGCCATTGCTCTATTGGGAATCGTACCAAAATAGTGATCATCAAGCTGCTGCCCTTTTGCAGGAGAATGACCGAGCATTGTTCTACCCGTCAATACGATGTCTGGTCGAGACATGGCTAGACCACTATCTATTAAAAAGTATTCTTGCTCCCAACCTAGGGAAGCATTTACTTTTTTTACATTTTTATCAAAATACTTACATACAGCTACTGCAGCCGTATCAACAGCTTGCAATGCTCTTAATAACGGTGTTTTATAATCTAATGCTTCTCCCGTATACGCTACAAATATGGTTGGTATACACAATGTCGTTCCTAAAACAAAAGCGGGAGATGTTGGATCCCATGCTGTATATCCTCTAGCTTCGAAGGTGTTTCTAATGCCACCATTTGGAAAACTAGAAGCATCAGGTTCTTGTTGAACTAATTGTCCACCACCAAACTTTTCAATAGCCAAGCCATTTCCTATCGTTTCGAAAAAAGCATCGTGCTTTTCAGCAGTGGCACCTGTTAAAGGCTGAAACCAATGTGTATAATGTGTAGCGCCTTTAGATATGGCCCATTCTTTCATCCCTGTAGAAATATGATCCGCAACAGTTCTATCGATTTTGGAACCATTACTTATGGCATCCATCACATTTTCATAAGCCTCTTTTGTCAAAAATTGACGCATGGTTGATTCACTAAAAACATTAGCGCCAAATATTTCTGATCGCCTTAATTTTTCTTCAATATGAATAGGTTGATGTTTAAAAACTTCTTTAAGAGCATGGAAACGCAATGTTGACATAATGTTATGGTTTTATTAATTTTTGTGGGGCAAATTTACGAATATTTAAATTAACAACAGTTACACCCCTAAAAATTTAGGGTTTATTTAATTGTTGATAACATTTTATTTAAATCAACCCTCTTTTTTTTGACCAAATCATAAAAATTACAATCTTTGTGCTTTAATTTTATAAAACTATAATCAGCATGAGCAAATCTAAGTTAGAGTATATTTGGTTAGATGGATACAAACCAACTCAAAACATGAGAAGCAAAACTAAAATTGAGGACGATTTTAGTGGCAAATTAGAAGATTGTCCTATTTGGTCTTTCGACGGAAGTTCAACACGACAAGCAGAAGGCGGATCTTCAGATTGTCTACTGAAACCTGTTGCTATTTATCCAGACCCAGCAAGAAAAGATGGGTACTTGGTGATGACTGAAGTATTGAATGCTGATGGAACACCTCACGAGTCAAATGGCCGTGCCACCATTGAAGATGAAGATAATGATTTCTGGTTTGGTTTCGAACAGGAATACTTCATTATGGACAAGAAAACACAGCTCCCATTAGGTTTCCCTGTTGGTGGTTATCCTGCGCCTCAAGGACTTTATTACTGCTCTGTTGGTGGGAGAAATACACACGGACGTGCCTTAGTTGAAGAACACGCTGATTTATGTATCGAAGCAGGTTTAAATTTTGAAGGGATCAATCAAGAAGTAGCCTCAGGACAATGGGAATTTCAATTGTTTGCAAAAGGTGCTAAAAAAGCTGGTGATGAAATCTGGGTGGCGCGCTATTTATTAGATCGTTTAACTGAAAAATATGGTTATTATATTGAATATCATCCAAAGCCCTTAGGAAAAGAGATGGATTGGAACGGCTCTGGAATGCATGCTAATTTCTCTAACACTACGTTAAGAACTTGTGGTAGTAGAGAAATTTATGAAAAAATATGTGAAGCTTTCAGACCTGTTGTTAAGGAACATATTGAAGTGTATGGTGAATTTAACGATCAACGTTTAACAGGTGATCATGAAACAGCTTCCATTGATGATTTCAGTTATGGAATTTCTGACAGAGGTGCTTCTATTCGTATTCCTATCATTACCGTTGAAAAGGGATGGAAAGGATGGTTAGAAGACCGTCGTCCAGCATCTAACGGTGACCCATACAAAATAGCGGGTCGCATTGTAAAAACTGTAAAATCTGCCGATATCGGATAGATGATTCAAATATGTTTTGTTCAGAAAAACGTCTTCTCATCTAGAGAAGGCGTTTTTTTTGCTGATACTAGGACTTAAATGCCATAAAAATAAATATAGCATACGCCGTAACTAGCAACATGCCTTTATATCTTGATATTTCAAATTTTTTCGGGATAAAAATTAACGGAATCAATACGGCTGCAAATGCCAGCATCCAATAAATATCGCGCGACAAAATTGCGCCATCGGTGACTGGTATAGTTTTGATGATAGATGTCAACCCAAGAACAGAACCAATATTAAAAATGTTAGAACCTATTAAGTTTCCTAGTGATAATGCCTTCTCTTGCTTAACAGCTGCAATCACAGAAGCCGCAAGCTCGGGAACACTCGTACCAATAGCAATCACAGTAGCCGCAATCACAGCGTCACTTACACCTAAAGTTTCAGCAAGATCCTTAGCGCCATCTACCAACCACTCAGATCCAAAATATAAAGCTGCTGCACCAATGAGCAACCACAACACAATCTTAAAATTAGATACCACAGCAAGATTCTCGTCCACCTCTTCCAGCACCACCTCCTTTTTAGCAGATTTTATCAACACGATCATAAATGCAATAAGGCTCGCAAAAAGGATACCACCTTCAATAGCGGATAACTGGTTGTCATTATAAAGGAAGTAAAACAATGCTATGGAAAACAACATCATGACTGGCCAATTCAGTTTATAAAAAGACTTATCCACAGCGATAGAACCTACCAAAGCGGTAATACCTAGTACCAATCCAATATTGGCAATATTAGAACCAATGACATTATTTATGGCAATAGCTGGCGATCCTGTTAATGCAGCATTCAAACTCACCAACAACTCCGGAGCGGAAGTCGCAAAACTCACGACCGTCATACCTATGACCATTTTCGAAATGTTAAGCTTGAATGACAAAGCGACAGAAGATCTGACCAAAAACTCCCCTCCTACAACCAATAAAATCAAACCTAATATGATCCAAACTAAACTCATGCACTATGATTTTTTATGTTTAAAATAGCTCTTGTATTTAAAACGCGAATATACTACAATTTGTAAGCATCAAAAACGTACTATTCATTTTGATATTAACATGAACCAGAAGCAATAAATTCTAAAATTTAGTTAAAAATTGGGAGGAATTTTGAATGCCTTCTAAATTTGTGCTGTTAATTTTAAAAATCAATTCAAAATGAGAACTATTAAGTTAGCTAAACTGCTTCTAGCCTTTTCATTAGTTACTTGTATTGGCTTGGCAACTTCACATATTTTAGCACAATCGAATAATACCAAAACAGATAATGATGTTGAAGATATTCATATCTCGATTGACAAATCTACTTCTAATACTGATTTTGAAAGTATAAAAAAAACCCTCGCAAATTATGGAATCACAGCAACATTTGACACCATAAAGAGAAACGACAACGATGAAATCACCAGCATAAGTCTGCATCTGAGTTCTGAAGATGGTCAACAAACCATGACCCAAATGTCGAGCAATACGCCTATTTCTAAAATTTCTTTCGGAATGGAGAACGGACAACTCTACATCGGTAAAAACTCAGGTCATTCTGCCATATCGAGTATATTTCAACATGGTCAAAAACAGCCCTTTACTTTCAATCGTGATTCCATGTTAATGAATCATATGCGTATTTTGAATAATTTTAATATCGACGATTACTTCAATGATAAAAACTCGGTGTTTATGTTTAATGGTGACTCCCTAACCATTGAAGAGTTGAAAGACAAGATGATGCAAAATTTCAGTTTTAAAAACCCATCAGAGGACCGCTTCTCTTTTATTTTTAGCGATGAATTTGATACTAGTAACGGTCGCTATCAATTTATTGATGATCCCGAAAAAGAAAAAATCATTATCATCGACGGTAAAGTTTCTGATTTTAAAACATTAGACCAATTAGCAAAAGCCGATAAAATCGATAAAGTAGATACCCTAAAACCTGAAACAGCTATGAGTGTCTATGGCAGCAAAGCAAAAGATGGTGCCATTATTGTGACCACGAAATAGATCAAGGAAACGTAAATATGTTCATTGAAAACACGCTAAATGCGTGTTTTTTTTGATCCTTATAACTTAAATTTTAGTTAAATAACTATAAGAATAGTTGTATAACTATAAAAATAGTTATAGGTTTGTAATGTTATCAATCTGAAGACCACATGCAAAAACTCACCAATAAAGAGGAAGAAATCATGCACATTTTATGGCGGCTCGAAAAAGCGTTTGTCAAAGATGTTCTGAATGAAATCAAAGTAGATCCTCCTCATTACAATACATTGTCTACTATAATCAGAAACCTTGAAGACAAAGGTTATGTAAGTTACAATGCCTACGGAAAAACACACCAATATTTTCCCATAGTGAGTATGGAAGCTTATAAAAAGCGCTTTATGAATACCGCTATTGAACACTATTTTAATAACTCTTATAAAAATGTGGTCTCCTTTTTTGCTAAAGAGGAAAAAATAAGTGTCGATGAACTAAAGGAAATTATTGCTTTAATCGAACAAAAGAAATAACCATGGACTATCTTTTAAAAGCCTCATTGGTACTCTTAATTTTTTATATCTGTTATCAACTCTTGTTGCGAAAGGACACGTTTTTTAAGACAAATCGTTGGTTCCTTTTGGCTGGACTCATCATGGCAATGTGTTTGCCCTTAGTAGTTATTCCTATTTATACTGAATACACACCAATAAATCTTTCGCAATTGATCTTGACACCTCAAACGACTTCACAGGAGGTCATAACTCAAGAAGCACCTGCTTTTGATGTTTACACGGTATTCATGTGGTTATATATCTTAGGTGCGCTGATCTTCTTTGGGAAATTAATTATGGAATTTCTTTCTTTAAAGCGATTGATTCATAATAAACCTGCTATTCAAGATAAAAACATCAAAGTTATTGAAACGGATGATCACATCGCACCATTTTCCATTTTCAATATTGTTGTTTACAATCCAAACCTCTTCGAGAAACCTGAGTTATCGCATATCATCAACCATGAAAAAGTGCACGTTAAGCAATGGCACTCCATCGACAATCTTCTTGTACAAATCGCCTGTGCACTATTTTGGTTCAATCCTTTTATATGGCTGTATAAAAAAGCCCTTTTGCAAAATCTTGAATTTATAGCTGACCAAGAAGCTCAGAACGTAGCCAATTGCCAAAAAAGCTATCAAGAAGTTTTACTGAAAGCCAGTATCAACAATCATCAATTACAAATCATCAATAATTTTTACACATCATTAATCAAAAAACGAATCGTTATGTTACACAAATCTAAATCAAATAATCGCAATCAATTAAAACTCATTTTAGTCATTCCGCTATTGGTCGTTTTCATGATGAGCTTCAATCTTAAAGACGTTTATATCGAACGTCCCATAGATGCTTATTCAGGAGTAGAGGATCTATTGCCTGCTAATGATGTGGTAGAAATCGTCATTACTAAAAACACGACCGATAAAGAATTGGAATCCATTAAATCAGAGCTTAAAGCTAAAGGTATTTCATTTAGCTACAGCCATGTAAAACGCAATAATGCCAATGAAATAACAGGGATCAATACAACCTTTAAAAGCGGTGATAATTCCACTAATTACAACGTGAATGGTGATGATCCTATCAAACCCTTCCGATTTAAGAGTTCAGAAGATTCGTTCGGTGTTGGTACTTTAGACAAAGAAGATCAAACGTTTTATTATAAAACCAATAGCGGAAAAACCAAGGTACAATCCACGAGTAAAAATAGCCATGTGATTTTTACTGAAAGTGATGATCAAGATATGGACAAAGAATCAGACAATGAGAACCATAATAATGTCATATTTAAGAGCAAAACTTGGACCAACTCAAACGGTGAGAAAATCACGATTGATGCTTCTGAAAATGGGAATATGTACAACATTCGTGAGATTTCAGACGAACCTATGTTTGTTATTAACGGTGAGGTTGTAGAGAAAGCCATCTTTGAAGATGTTGATTCTGAAGACATTCAATCTATCAATGTTCTAAAAGGAAAAACAGCCGTAAAATATTATGGTGATAATGGAAAAAATGGCGTTGTACTTATGACTAAAAAGGGCGCCAAAAATTCTAATATCGAATTTATCTCGATTGAAGAAGATGACCATGCACCTTTGATGATCATCGACGGAAAAGTCGTGTCTAAATCAGATTTTAGCAAGGTTGATCCCAACATGATTCATAGTCTTGAAGTATTAAAAGAAGGTAACGCAAAAAAAATCTATGGCGCAAAAGCTGAAAATGGTGCTGTCATTGTAAAGACCACTCGTAACTATGCTAGCAGCAGTCAAAATCAACCAGTGATTGTTGAAGTTCAAGATGTTCATCCAAGAAACATTGAAACAGCGGTGTCTTCTGTGTATTTTACTAATGACAACGACTCTATTGAGGTACTTGAGTTTATCATTACAAAAACATCGACTGATGCTTTTTTAGAACGTCAGAAGAACGCTTTGAAGTCCAAAGGTATCGATGCAAAATTTAATAAGGTGAGACGAAATGATGCTGGAGAAATTACAAGTATAAAAATATCCCTTGATGACAATCAAGGAAGAAAGTCTAGTGCAAGCTGGAAGGAAAAGCAAGAAGCCATCCCTGACATCGTTGTAGGTAAGTCTAGCGACGATAAATTATATATTAGATCGCTCGGAAACTAAAAACAAAAAAGCCCAAATAAGACTATTTGGGCTTTTTTAATTTTGTTGATAGGCGCATCAGTTTACCACAAGCTTATTTACAATAGTTTTTGTACCAATTTGTAACTGTAAAAGGTATATGCCACTAGATAAGTTAATCGCTATCGACTGATTTGGAACAGCCGTTAATGTCTCCACAAGACGACCCTCTAAACTAAATACCTTCACTATTGAGGTTTCTTTCAGACCATTAATTGCGAAACTACCAGTTGTAGGGTTAGGCACAACATTCACAGCTTGAATAACCTCCTCAGAGACACTCAATGGCTGATCCCAAGCATCACCTACATTAGTACCCCAAATGTATTCGACCAAATCTGGCTGATCAATAAATGGATTCCGATTAAACTGCCAATTATAAATCACATTATTTCTATTCATCTCGAAGTCATCAGGTGGATCATTACGATGCCAAGTTAAAAGGGTAGCTAAATCACCTAACTCTCCTACCGTACCTTCTGGAAATCCATTAACAACTTGTAAACCATTGAACCGTATCTCCATGTAAAGCACACTTCTTGCCACATCACCATAAAAGCTCCCTTGCGTATTAACTGGTCCTATATATTGTCCGTAATGCTGATTGTTTCTCGAACTATTCTCTACACCATCTGCGGCTCGTAGCGCATGTGCATCAGAATTACCATGTCGCAATGAATCGGCAGTTGTATTCCAGAAATTTTCTATACCATCTGCAAAATCATCATCTTCAATACTAAAGAATCCACCACGAGACCTAGGATACGTGTGCTCTCTATTCCATTTACCCGTATTATCAGATCCTGTTTGAAAATCTAATTTTGGGCGACCTTGTTCTGTATAGACTAACCAAACTTCGTTACTATTTTCTGGATTTTGATCTGCCTCCTTTAAAATGTCGATTATATCTGTATAAGTTTGGGCTCTTACCACACCTTCTTCGGCAATAATATCTTGAAGCGCCTGACGCAATGCGCCATCTGCTAAACCATCTAATGAATCATAGTAACCATCGGGCTGCGTACTTGCTACGTTTCCAAAAGTAGGGTTGATTGGTGTGCCAAAATTAGCAACAACGAAATCATTGTCAACGATTCGAATTTCCAAATTATTATTTAGGGCTAGATATTCTGTAGGTAAGCTTTCAAAACGAATTCGCGTCACCTCATCACCTTCATCGTCTGAATCATCTATTAAGTTGATCGTTGTAGTGGTTGTGGATTGGTTCATTGGAATGGTAATTGACAAATTACCCGTAAAATCAGCAGCATCGAAACCATTATTGCTTAATAGAATATTAAAATTCAAATCACTCGTAACCGGTGTTTCTGAAGTAAACGTGATATCGAAGCTCTCGCCTTCGTCATACTGTGATTGCGCCACTGCAATACTGATACCATTTAAAACTACACCAGAACCATCATTAAGTTGTCTAGGTGTAGGCGTGGTAGCTGTATAAGTCACATTATCATTTATATCAACGAAACGCTGTATAGAATTGGTATTATTTCCTGACCCTTCATTAATCTGTTGAATCGTTGCAAATCTTGGGTCTTGACTAAATAAGGCAATCATATCGGTATCATCGGCATCAGCAGTACCATAAATAAGCACATCTACTAAATTTTCAATGGTTGCTGTTGTTTCCTCCGGAAAATCAATGTCATCAGCCTGATAAATTGCTACAGCATCTGCACCGTTCTGGATGACATTTTCAGAAATTAAATATTGAGGCACTGGACTCACGGAATTACTTCCTATTAATAAAAGTCCGTTAATATCGGTTTGGTAACCATCTAGATCTACTGTAAAATAACTCGAATTCATTCCAGAGGCCGATCCATTGAAAAATACGACCACATATCCGTCGAGCGGAAAGTTTGGTGTCTCACTCAACAACTCGACAAACTCCATGGTATCAACACCAGGTGTATCACAGTCCAATTCATTAATGACCACTTGGCTAAAACCAACATGAGTCATACAAAATGCTATAAGGCAACATAGAATTCCTTTCATAAACTAACGCTTTTTGCAAATGTAATCATCTCAATACATGATTTGGCATTATCAGATTATTAAATAATTAAATTTAACAAAATAGCGCTAATTCCTTTTAGTAAATAAGCGTTCAACATATTGAAAAATGAAAATCCAAAAAAGATGAAATCTATCATTTTAAGCGTTTTGACAATGAAATTCCCCTTGAAATAAAAAAACACACCCAAAAACCCCCTTCATTTATTACTTTTTATAACTATAAACTAAATATTAAATTACATTTTAAAAGTTTTTTTAAGATAGTCACATGAATATCGAAATCATTATCATTTTTTTAGTTATATATCCATATTTAATTTCATAGATTTTACTAAAAGTCCTTGGAAGTAAGATTTCCAAAATGATATATTGAAAACTCAATCAAAAAAATAAATCAAATACTAACCCTTAAAACCAAAGAATTATGATGACACTTGCTAAATTATTAATCGATATTTTATTTTCGATTAGATAGACCCACTCAATGAATGTAAAGCTTAGTCTAGAATAAGTTTTACATCATTTTTAAAAAGACGTTCTTTAAGTTTCAAAATTTGTAATTTTACATGATTCTCAAAGTCATCATGTATGAAGCAGAACCTCTTTAAGTTACTTGCTAAAATCAACAAACTTCTGTTGCCTAGCTATTCCAAACGACAATTAGATTTAAGCAAAGCCACTAAATTGCAACTAGCGATTATTGGTTGGAGAGTGTACGTTACCAAACGCGCAATAGATTAAACAATAATTCATTCTTAAACATTCCAAGAAATACGACATATGTCGTATGGACTGATATACTCTTAGTTTTTATATTGAATGGCATTAATGACGTCGTGATATCATCATGACAAATTTCAACATTATGACATTCAAAAAAACAATTTCCATTATCCTATGTAGTTTTCAGCTCATTATTTTACTCAATTCATCACTTACTTGGTCCCAAAAAATAGATTGGATGAATGCGCCTAAAAATCCAATCGGATTTAAGTGGCAATCCAATCATTTCAATCTTAGGGGAGATATTTATGCTTCTAATGATAAAATATTCAATCGAAAGGGGTTTCTTACGGAGAGTATTACAACCATCTATTATTATGAAAACGATGTTTTGGTGGGCACTAATTATGGCGACGTTATCCACACCGATGCTCGAGGTAATATTACAAAATACACCTATAAGAAAGGCTCAACAAGTACTTACACTTTTAGTGATAATAATCTACTCACCAGATCAGAAGATTCTAACGGAAATATAAAAGTCCACAAGTACGATACTCGTAATCGTGTTATTTCAACTTCGTGGTACAAAAAAGATCAATTATATCAAAGACATGACTATCAATATAAAAAAAAGGGTGACACAACTATTGTTAATATCGCTTATACCTTTAACAATAGTGACTTAAAAAACTTCTATGAATATTATTACGTTAATGGTCATTTGGTAAAGGAAGTAGTGCCATCTGGAACGTTGAATTATCATGTAGCATTAGACCATAAAGGAAACGCCATAGATTTTTACATGACTAACAAAGCCGATGTGACACATTACAAGACGTATAATCGCTACTATGACGAGGCCAATACATCGAACGACTTAGAATTTGGATATCATCGCTATTCTGAAACATCTAAACCTGTCCCTGCAGTATTCATCAATGGTATTCGCGCCAGAGATATTAAAATTGCTAATGGCGTAAAAGACAACGAAAAAGTAGTATATGATGGTCTTAATAACATTTATTATTCGGTCATAGAGCCTCCAGAGC
>JAAEZI010000009.1:83204-100606 GCA_018222915.1 Algicola sp.
GGATAGGTCCACTGATAAGCGTAGCCCTATTACTCAGATTATCACAAAAGGATTAAACAATATTACCTATTCACATAACGGTCAATTTATTGCTTATGTGAATGGTGATAACAAAGTGAAACATCGTGAGTTTTGCTACCTTGGTCCTCATCTCTTAGATTACAGACAAGATCAATCAGAAGGCAGAACCTACATGGTTGTTAACTACAAAAACAAAAAAGAGGATGCTGTAAAACCTTTAAAATTGATTTCTAAAGACAACAATTCCATTTTTTATACACGGGATTTGGTAAAAGATAATTTTTTCGTAGCGTATAACGGTAAACATATTGATTACAAAAAAGCAAGATTTGAGTATTTAGATAATGGTGATCCTGTTATTTTTATTGATGACATCCCAAAATTCGTCCTCACTGGATTCAAAAATGCCAGTAATTTTATAGTTCAAAAGGGCCAACCTTATAACAATGAATTACCCGTAAAATCAAGCACCACAAATACGTCAAATACAACAACACCATCAAATACTACTAATTACACCTGTAAAAAAGGCGATTGTAAAAATGGATGGGGACAAACTGACATTAATGGTATTGTCGTTGATGGTACTTTCAAAAATGGTGCATTGCATGGTCTGGCTTATGTTTCCTATCCCAATGGCGCTTACTATCACGGTGAGTATAAAAACAATTTCAGAGAAGGGATGGGTTATTATAAGTTTGACAATGGCAATACTTATGTTGGGTATTGGAAAAATGGTAAACAGCATGGATACGGTATCACCTTCAACAGCAATGGCAACATAACGAGTGCTGGAGAATTTGAAAATGGCAAACTCATTAAGAACATGGCAAGTGATTATCTCAATCATATAAAATCATCCAACTATTGTCAAGGAAATTGCACAGATGGCTTCGGACAATACACCTACGGAAATGGAGATACCTATCTTGGTTTTTTCAAAAACAACCAAAGGTATTCAGTAGGCACCTACAATTGGACAAATAACAGCAAATTTACAGGCGCTTACACCTTGGGAGGCACGAGAAGTGGTTACGGCATGTATACCTATGTTGACCAATCCGTATTCAAAGGCTTTTTTATCAACGATAAAATTGATGGATTAGGTGTTATGAAATATAACAAGACCGGATCTGTTGTTTACGGTGTATTTAATAACAAAGGTGCCAAAATAAAAGACTACTGATGACCTAGAATGTTACATTAACAACGTAAAGATGACCTTTTTATTAGAATGCAAAACCATGTCAATCATTAGATTTGACCATGTCCTAATTGATCACATGACCATAATCTTTTGAATATGAACGTTTTTTCCATTCGTAATTTTGAAGACATACATGCCTGATTTGAGACTTGGAATATTGAGATGTTTTCCTGTAAATGTCTTTTCAAAAACTTTTTTTCCTAAGGTATCATAAATGGCGACAAACGACGAGCCCTCTGTAATTCCTTCAATAGTTATGGATTGGTTTTTTAAGGGATTCGGATAGAGCTTCATTTGGTCCTTCTTAGTCTCAAATGTGTTTAAAATGTCTAATGGCAAATATTGTAATGCATCATTGGCCATTAACTGAGCCTGATGTCCTATTCCAGCAACTTCATGTTTTTCCCAATTATAGGTCGCATTCAAATCCTGTGAAGTGATCAGACTTGTATTATAAAAGTATTGGCCACGCTCCAATCTGTGTAAACCTTGCTGATTATCAACAACCGTATTATGTCTTAATCCAGGAGCATTAGGATCTGTATCGTTCTGTCCTAAATGAATAATTAACGTTTTAGAAAAAGCATCAATCAAATCAGCATTAGGAAGTTCTCCTAATTGTAATCCATAGGGAAAATCAACTGAAAACTCTGGCACAGTATACCAACCTGCATTGGAACAAACCGCCGTATTTAAGTGACTGTCTGGTAAATACATCACAAACCGATGTAAAAATTGTGCACCACCAGAATGGCCCCAAGCGTCATAAACCTCTTGTAGTCCAGAAATATCGGTTTTAATGTAATCAAACAATGGATCAATTATTGAAAATGTCCATTCATCTACCGAATTGAAGGACCCTGAACTAGGGTTATCACCATCATCAAAAATATTGGCAAGTTGATAGGCGTCTCCTCCTGGAAAATTAGCATTCGAAAATTCTGGTGCAAAAACCATGAAGCCATTGGCATTCGCCATGCTTATCCAATAATCACGATAGTCGTCGGCATTTCTACTGGCACCATGAAAAGAAAACAGGATTGGCATCGTTGAAAGGTCGCCATTCGGAATATGATAAAACACCTCAACCGTTTGATTATTTAGAGGACTATCTGGCGTATAATTGAATGATCCCGTTGAATTAGGCATCAAGTTTTGAGCCTCTGAAAAACAGCCTAATAATAGAAACACAAAAGCAAAACACTTCATTTAAAACACAATTTGAATTAAAAATTCACCGACGGTTTGATCATTCGTATTTTCAAAGTTTATTTTGGTAATTGACGCTTGCATTTTTAAATTATGGTTATCAAAATACTTTGTTAAACCAAATGTATAGCTACTATTATCCATAAGTTGAGAATTTAAATTCTCAGAAAACTCAGATTTCAAACTTCCATATCTTATATCAAAACTTAAGCCTTTTGGTAACACATAACCACCTTGGATATTGATGGCATCTCCTAAATACAGGTATTCACTAATTTGCTGTGGTGCTAAAATCGTGGTTGCCGCTTCGTCAATATATACTTCATCAAGATTACTTGCAGCTGCGTTTGCATATTCTGCCAAGAGTGAAAACCCTTTATATTTAAACAGCAAGTCAACATAAAGTTGTGTATAATCTGGCAAACTTATGTTGCCATCTCTATCGTACAAAAAGAAATCACCGTGCCCATCACCTACTGAATTACTCACGCCAGAGTTTTTACTCATTGCTGTTCCTATGACAAACTTTGGCGATGCTTCTCTGGCCAAATCTGCGCTAAAAACATCGTTACCTTCCTTAAAGAAGCCCAAAAGATATACATCTAGACGTCCTCCTATTTTTAATCCGCCCAGATCCACATCTCTTGAATCTGCACCAAATGAGTTGCGTCCATCACCAGAAGTTAACGCCATCATTGGCGCAATACCTACATTACCAAGCACATTAAATTTAGCCTCCGCAAATAGCCCGAACTCACGACCTAAATCACTGAGGTTTGTACTAAGTCTACTTTTGTTAGTAAACTGCAATCGGTCTTCTCTAAAGGTCATTTCCTTATTATTAACAAACGTCTGCTTTTGACCAACTGTGATAGTTAGGTTGTTAGTTGGATGATAGGCTACCCAAGCATCTAACAACGGATCGTCTAAGCTATAATCTGTTTGTACCAGAAAACTCACTTTTTCTTTTACCGCCTTTCCGCTCAAAATTAAAAAGGAACGTTTCGAACTAAATTGGTTCTCTGTGTCCATATCCTCAAATTTTGAATATTCATAAGCTGGCTGAATAAATCCGCTAAAATTAAACTGATAATTTCCTTCATTAAAAGAAAAGTTTAAGCCACTGCCTAGCTTAAAACTTGCATTATTTTTATCTTTATCCTCTTGGGCGTTTAACATTAAACCCAAACCGAACAAAACGATTAGTAACGATATTCTTTTCATTTGTTTTCTCTTTTGCATTATTAGTTTAACTGTCTGTAAATTGGCAATTGTTCACCTTTATCTGTTTCAAGCACACCGAAACTTACAAAGCTGTTAGGAGCTTCAGGTTCGAGGACTTCAATGATTAAATTTGATTGCCTTTGATCCATAGGAATGATAAAAGTTCCTGACGGGAATGATATATGTTCAATGCTTAATTCTGTTTTAACCGTCTGCCGATTCATTTTTTCATAAGGCATATCATCTCTATCATATGCGATGACATTATAGGTTTGTACTTCTAAGGTTGTTGGTTCACTCAGTATTTCTACATGAGATCCTAGTGCTTTTAGTTTTTTAATCAATTTTTCTTGTGAAGCACTGATGATATAAGCCTTTGGTCGTTCTCTAATGAGTTTAGCCTGCATTTGACCTGCATTTCTAAAAGTTGTCTCGAGCTCTATATACTCATTTGAATCTAAATCGATTGTTTTGAAAGTATCCTCATAAACCGTTCGGTCACTGGTCACAATCGCATCTGCCTTACTTGCTTGCGCTATGGCTAATTCGGATTTAATCGCTTCCATATGCTCATATGCCGTTTCTAGATAGGAGATCGCAATCACAAAACCTGTATGAATTCTGCGCTTAAAAGACGTTCTTCCAATACCTACACCTCGAATTTCGAAAAGTGTAGAGATGGTGTTATTGAGTGCATATGATGTGGCACTGGATCTTGCATTATTCGAGCCTTGGTTAAAATGAACTTCACCTCCGTACTCATCCGTCGACACATAATCGTGATGCAAATAATTGTGACCATCAAGCGCCTCACGGGCGTTTTCAACAAATAATTCGTTAGTTAGGTTTCTGATGTTTTCAGGAACATTCAAATTTCCGGAATACAAAAACATGGCATCAAACGCCGACGTGATTCCGAAAGAACTCAGTTTAGCAAAATCACGACGGTAAGGTCTGTATTCGTGAAAATCCATACCAACTTCAGGATTGAATTCTGAAAAAGCCTTTTTTAAAGCCACCGATTCTTGAGCCATAAGTTTGGTCTGATCTCTATTTAGATCAAGTCCGTTTGCCGCAAATCTATCTTGCTTTTCGTAGCCATCAATATTAGCCATTGGCACCATTTTTATGGCAATTCTGTCGAGTAAATAATTATAGCTATCATCTGTTAGGAGTTTATCTAAAAGGTATAATAATGCTTCAGTACTGGCTGGTTCATTCCCATGTAAGCCACCTTGCATCCAAACTTTAATTTTGTCTTTGTTATTAGGATTGCTGATGTAAACCATTGGAATACTTTTTCCTTTCTGACTTTCACCAATCATTTGAATAGTCACATGCTCAGGATACTTGTCTTCGTATTTCACCAAATACGCCATGAGTTCTCTATAATCTGTAAAACCTCTTTTTTTATTTAAGGCTGGAGTTATGTCTTCTAATGCCTTAAATTCTGGAAAAAATTTCTCTGTAATCTTTTTAGATTGAGGATTCAATTGTGCCTCAACCATTAGAGAAAACAGAAAAAACATCGTATATATAATTTTATGCTTCATAATTAAAATGAAATAGTTAACATCATTCTAGCAATCCATTCATTACCATCAATAGGATTACCGTCTATATCGTTGATACCATCACTACCGTCAATATGGGTGATAGAGGCTTGAATTTTTGCGCCATAATTTCGCGACAAATACTTGCCAATTCCGAACGTATAGTAATTGGGTCTGTTATAAAATGTGGCGTTATTTAAAAAAGAATGCTCATCTGCTTTTAAATACGTGTATCGTCCATCGATTGAAATTCCATTTTTAAAAAGATAGCCTAACTGAATATTATAAGCTTCTCCTAGCATCATTCGACCTTTCACATAATTCTCCACGTCTTGAATACCGTCCACTTCAAACGTTGTTGACGTCGTCCCATCATTTCTAACGCGCTGTGTAATATCTTCTGGAACTACAGCGCTGGTTTTCATAAACTCACCTAAAGCGGAAAAGCCCTTGTACTTAAACATAAAATCGACACCAAATTTTGTATAATCTGGAAGGGATTCTTCATCACGATCATTGAGATAAATGATAGATCCACTATTTCTACCTCGCCTGCTACTCATACCAGAATTATGGCTCAATGTTGCACCAATCACTAGTTTCGGAGATAATTCCCTTACGACATCAGCCTGTCTGAATTGTCCGAAATTTGTAAACGTTCCAAATGGTAAAAAATCAATCCTTCCACCTACTTTGAGTCCGCCTCGATCTTTACTAAACACATTACCTCCGTCGCCATTGGTAACGACAAAATAGGGTTTGAGGTAGGTCCCACCTCCCGTTCTAAAACGACCTTGAAGAAATAAGCCAAATTCTCTAATACTAGCAAAAGCTGAAGTTAATCGGCTACGCTCTACCAATTGCAAGGCATCTGATGTCATAAACAGCTCTCGGTTATCGGTGTATGTGGCACGTTGTCCAAAAGTAGCTTTGATACGATTTGTAATATTATAAGATACCGTAGCATCCAATAAATAATTAGAGCTTGCATCATCTACTTCCGAAGAACCACTAAGATCAAAGGCCAAACGATATTCAAAACGAGCATTCGTCGTGGTCCCGTCTAGTCGCAATCTTACACGACGCATCCTAAAGCGGTTGACTGATGTATCGAACCTATCACCCGTGTAAATTTTAGTTTCTGCGTAGGGTTGCACAAATCCTGTAATTTTCATCGTATAATCATCATCACCTCTAAAATTTAGACCATCACCAAAAGTGTAAGTATCTAACTTTATATTTTGAGCTTTGATAGGCATTCCCAAAAACAGAAATGCACATAAAATTCCAATTTTAAAACCCTTCATATATGTATGTTTTATTCTATGATTCAAAATGTCCTTTAACAATTACTTCCTTATGTTTCATCATCTGACGTCCTTTTGCAAACACATCTGTCAACTCCAAAGCGGTATTAAAACAACAAAGGTCCGCGTCATAGCCCACTTCCACCTTACCTTTGTGCTGTAAACCAAGATTATTGGCTGGGTTAATCGTAATTAGTTTGAAAGCTTCACTAATAGGTAAATTTCCTTTTTTCACCAATTGGACAACTTCCTTGAGATTGGTATCAATGGGCGCAGGTTTTGTTCCTATCGGATTGCCGTCATCATCAAAAGCTGTTAATCCAGCGTGACCATCAGTACTAAATGTCATCTTATCAATTGTTACGCCTTCCTCTAAAGCATATAAAACTGATTTATACGGATCCGTATATTTAGAAGCACCTGTTGTGATATCGATCATACCTCCCATTTTTGCAAACCTAATGGCCTGATCAAATAATGCTTTTGTTCTTCCAACATGTGTTGGAGAAATGTGTTCTATCGGGAATTCATATTTTTCAACAAGTTCAAATAGAGGGTCCATTTTTGTCTCAAGAGCTCCTAAATGCACATGAAGAATCCCTTTTTTTCTACCAACCAAACCACCGACCCTCACATCTTTTAATTTTCTTAAGAGTTCCGTGGCTGTTGGATAAGACGATCTTACATCGCTTATAGCGATTTTGCATCCCAAAACCTTATCAATAAATATCATATCGCCTTGAATACTTTCTGTAATGGTGGCGCCATCAACACCGTAATAGCCACATAGCATATAGGCGGAAATCCCCTCTTGTTCAAGGGCTTTCACTTTGCTATATAGAGCCCGAATATTTCTGGCTGTTCCATCCGTTCCCAAAAGACTCGATACTGTTGTTGTTCCACATTTAATTAAATCGCTTAGATTAACCTCTGGTGTCATTGAAGCATAGCCAAACTTTCCACCAGCTCCTGTTACATGAATATGCTGATCTATAAGTCCGGGAGTTGTTATATTTCCTTTGGCGTCGAAAACTTCTGAATCTTTTTCAAATCGATCAAGGTTATCTTCTATTGCCAAAATTTTGTTTTCGGCAATGAGAATGTCTTTCTTACCTAGATAATCTGGGCTATATAATTCTGTATTTTTTATGAGTGTAAACATGAATATCTTATATATAATGGTAAAACAACATAATGACCAATGCCACAGACAATGGTATTATATTTCGCTTAACAATTTGTATGGTGGTTACTTGTGCTATTTCAGCAGTGGCGATAATGACACCAGCTACAGGAGAGACTGTTCTTCCCATAGAGGCTGATAATTGCATGGGCAATATGATGGTCGTGGTATCAACACCCAATTTGGTTGCGATTTTTGGTATTAATGGTCCGAAAGCAAAAAATGAGGCATTCCCACTTCCCATGAGCATAGAGGCGAGAAAAATCATGATGGTCATAACCACTCCAATACCAATAGCACCAAATCCAATATTGGTCGCTATCGCCAGGAGCCCATCAATAAAACCGAGACTTATCAAGCCTTTTGCAAAAATATCTGCAGTGATAATAAGGGTAACAACCGTTTTGAAAATATTCCCCATACCATTCCAAAATATTTGAAGCGAGTTCAATACTTGCTTTATGTTTTTGGTTCTTATCAATTCGCAAATAAGAGCTACAAAGAGACTAATAAACATAGCCGTAGTCGTATCGAGTGTAATAGGCGTGTTAAACAGGGTGAATAATTCAGAAAACACTAAAAGTAATATGATGGGTAAGACTGGTATAATCGCATAAATTACTGGCACATTGGTGCGTTTTTCATTGGTGTCTTTTTCTACAGTTAAAATTTCAAGCTCATCAGCTTCCTTTTTATCGAAATATCGGTTGACGAAATAATAAGTGATCATCATAGCAATACTCAAAGGCCAAACAAGAGGGATTTGATAATCGACAAAGAACAGAATTGTATCAATCGCTGCAATATTGGTAGCACTTGCCGTAATTGCTGATGCTGGTCCGATACCAAAAGCGGTGGTAGCAGTTATGACTGAAACAGCAGACAACCTGCTCACGCCTAGATTTATTAAAATTGGAAATAGGGATGCCATTAAAAGCAGTCCTAAGCCCGCAGCTGATGGAATTGCCGTAAATAAAATTTGACCAATTGGAATGACCATTGATGCTGCCAAATAAGGTCTTTTTTTAAGTAGTGCCAAGGGTTTCATCGCAACATTAACTAAGGCATCTGACGCACCAATCTCATGAATATAAGCCACAAAACCACCAATTGCCATGATCATTAAGCCGACACCTGCATTCGTTTTACTGAATGACTCTTTGATATACCTAAATAAGTCAAAACCTGAAAATCCGGTTGGATCTAAAAGACCTGGTAGTTTGTATTTGAATAATTGCGCCATCACCAGCATGACCAAACCAGAAACGAGCAGTACGGCATGTGGATTATATTTCTTCAGCAATAACCTCGCTGTAATTACAACAAATACTAACGATAAGATTGGCCCTATATAGCTCATTGAATAATTAGCTTAAATTAAAATGATGAGCCATCAAGTTTGGTTCCAGGTGAAAATAACGTTCCATTGGAACCCTCAATCCCACCATGCTGTTCAAAATTACCTGTTAAATCTGGATTTCTCGTGTAAGATTCATTAGGATTATTAGAAAGGGGTTCGATGTCAAATGTTAAGATTGGCGTACCACTCGGATCTGCCAAGGTGACAAAATCACCGGAATTACTCATGTTTATCAATCCTTCAGAAGCCGTTTGCACAATAGCACCACCAAAGTCTCCTGTTGGTGTACCACCACCAAACAACACTAAAACACCATTAACAGGAATAATCGTTCCAGCAGGAAATGTATGTCTAATTTGCGAAGCATCTGAAACAGTGTAGCCACTTAGATCTAATTCTGGTCCAGAATTAAAGAACTCTATAAATTCATCATCATTTGCATCTCTAGTACCATCGTTATTAGCATCGCCAGATAAACCAGAAGCTGGATCATACAACACTTCATTAATTAAAAACCCAAGAAACGGACAACCATTATTTTCAATAGCACCAGCTTCATTTGGGCAATCATCATTGGCATCCAAAACACCATCTCCATCACTATCACTATCATCATCCTGTAATGCTATAATAATTTGTGAACCCGATAGTGTTAATACATTCGACGCGTTTTCTAAACTAATAATGATGGTCTCCTCTCCCTCGATTTCTTCATCCTGAATACTACTAATGGTAAGACTACCAGAAGTATTTCCTGCAGAAATAGTAATGTTATTCGAACTTAGCGAATAATCGGCAGATGGCGTGGCTGTACCAGAAATGTCAAAAGGAACAACGATATCAGTATCTGATTCACCATTTAAGGTAGCCGTGATGGTCACTTCACTATTCGCTTCGCTGAGATTTTCATCATCTACACTTAACTCTAAAGCTGGCAGAATATCATCTGTTTCACAAGCATTTAGAGCGATAAACAGCATCGGGAAAATCAAAAAATTAAATAAATGTTTAGTTTTCATAGAATCTATTCAATTAAAAAAAAGCATTTGAGTACTCATCCAAATGCTTTCATTATCAATATATTTTTAGTGAATCACTAACTTCTTGATGACACTACTACCATTTGTTACAGAAATTTTCAGTAGATACATACCAGCTTTAAGTTGAGATACATTCAATGTATTATTATTTAGCGACACATCTGAAACTCGTTTTCCTAGTATATCATAAATTTCTACATCTACATTGGCTAAATTTTCAGAAGCTATAGTCACCATCCCATTCGACACAGGATTTGGAAATATCTTGATACTCGAAACCTCAAAACTATCAACAGAAAGTGCTTCAGGCAAAAGTTGTCCAGGCGAAAACAGTAAGCTCGCTATAGCATCGGTATGCAGCACGAAACCACCAGTAATATCAGGATCTCTAGTCACTGATTGATCATCGGAGATACTTGCAGCAATAGCTCCACTATCAAAGACTAGCACCAGATCGCCAAGATTATTATTGATGGTAATCACGTCACCACCATTACTCAGATTGAGCTGACCTTCTGAAGCTGTTTGTACAATCGAACCACCAAAACTTCCTGTTGGTGTTCCACCACCAAATACAACCAAAATTTCATTGGCAGGAATGATAGTAGATGGAGGAAATGTATGCCTTAAATCGGCCGCATCAGAAATCGTATAACCGCTGATATCTAGAGCAGCACCCGAATTATTAATAAGCTCAATGAACTCATCTTCCAAGGCATCTCTTGTACCATCACCATTCGCATCACCAGGTAAATCTGCCGCAGGATCAAATAATACTTCATTGATCACTAGAGGTACACAGCCTGGACTGTCTATAGTTTCTGACAAATCGCAAACACCGCCATCCGCAATATCACTTAAAGTCACTGTAATATCAGTTCCTTCTGGAATGTTACTTATGACGATAGTCCCTGATTCTACCGAAGTCGGACTATCACCACCAACGGTACCAGAAGATGACATGACCACAAAATTATTTCCATTATTTGCTCCTGAAAAATCGATAGTTGCGGTGTAGGTATCATCGATAGCACCAGATCCTGTTGTGTCACAACTCACTGAGGAACTTCCCAATGCTGTTGTACATGTTGCGCCAGTAGGTGTCCAACCAGAACCAGAACCCAAAGGAAAAGTCCCTCCGAGCGTATTAAAATAGGTTTCCAAATTAGTAGCACCACCTGTTTGACAGTCTGTTTGAGTATCAAGATCATTCTCAGGTGTAATCACCCAATCATTCGGCTCCCATGTGCCAATATCAGGAACACCAGATACTCTAGTAGCTACTGCATCGGTATGCTGCCAATTGGATTCTGTATCATCGTCGGCATCAGTTTCTGTTCTACCAAATTGACTAACGACATTTCCATTTAATACCACTTGATACCCATCATCACCATTAGTTGATGTACTTACAATCACTGTATTTGAAGCATCAAATGTGGTACTCGGAAATTCATCTTGCATCGCAGGTATGTCTCTAACAATGTATACGAAGTTATCAGTCTGTACGCCTAAAGCAGATATATCAATTTGATTATTTGCCCAGAGATCACCATTTTGCATGTAATTTAAGGTTACCTCTGTTGAAAAATCAACAGTACCGTCGACATACAGCTCAACGGTCTTAACAAAACCATCTGTACTAGAACAGCCGGTTTCTATAATTTTAGTAATTGTGACATTTTGAGAATATCCCAAAAATGATATCATAAAGAATAACATGTAAAGTTTTTTCATAATTGCTGTTTTATAGTTCCTATCAAAGATATTTTTAATAAGAACCAATTTTGCAGACCAATTTTAAAAAAAACTTAATACCAATTTTATCATTTTGTCAAATGATTCCAGCCATTTTTCTTACCTTTCCTCTTATAGCGCTTGACCTTACCGAAGAAAAGCCCAAAATCAACCCCTTCTCTTTAGCTGCATTCACATAGCACTTACTTAAAGAGAACGTCGTTATATTTCTATTCTTAAGCTCGTTTACAATTTGCCGTTCTTCGGTCACCGACATATTTTGATTGAATTTAGCAATCACGTGAAAACTCGTACATTGATGATCTTTTAAAGACATTATTTTACTTGTTTTTTTAAACTCATCCGCAAATATGTCATAGCGTTCTCTTGCAATCTCAATACTATTATTAATATGTTGGTACAAGTAATTTTTATCGATGAATTGATTCATGACGACTTGAATTGAAGGGGATACAAATCGATGAGAATGTTCCAAAAGAGCTTCGACAGTTTCTGTTAGATATCTCGGAACAATCATATAACCTAAACGGATAGACGGATGTAGTAAACGATTAAAAGTTCCCATGTAGATTGTCCTATCCTCTTTATCTAAACTGAAAATTGATGGTAATTTTTCAATCGCATTTGCAATTTCATTTTCATAATCATTTTCTATTATCAATGCTTTTTTTTCTGACGCCCATTTTAAGAGCGCTTTTCTTCTCTCCAAGGTCATTTTAACTCCTGAAGGATAATGATTTGACGGTGTGACATGAACTAGTTTTGGCTGATCTTCAATTTTATTAAGCGCTTTGATACTAATTCCCGATGCATCTAATTCTACAGGAATTAAATGAGCTTGTGAACTTTTAAATACGGAATACACATTTGGAAACAGCGGATTCTCAAGAACAACTGAATCACCTTTATTGATCATGGTATTTGCAATAAGATATAACGACTGTAAAGAGCCTGAAACTATTACGATTTGATTATAATCACACTTAACACCTCGACTAACATTTAGATAATTGGCCACACTTTTTTTTAGTTCAATTAATCCTGTTCCCAATGAATAATTTAAATTCGAAGATTTCACATGTCTCCAATACGCATTCAAAAGTTTTTTCCATTGGTTTACAGGAAACGCATCTACAGGTGGCAAACCGGGTCTAAAGGCTAAATTCTCATTTGGCATCCTATTAAGTATGATGTAGTTCTGCGCATAAGACTGTCCCTTTTCAGAAATGCTAGGATATAAATCTTCGTTAGTTTTTAAAGCCTTTTTACTCTTTTTCCTGTTTTTGAATGACAAGTCAAAATTAACCTTGTTTCCTGATCCTTGTTTGGAGTGAAGTAATTTTTCTAGCTTCAACAATTCATAAGATTTATTTACCGTTGTTCTTGAAATTTTAAGCTCTTCTGCTAATAAGCGTGTGGGTGGCATGGACCAATTATGAGGTAGTTCAATATTCAAAATACATTGTTTAATTGCCCTATACAGAACAATGTATTTATTTTTAGGACTGTTATTGAGCTGCTCACTATAAGCCTTTTTAATATGAACTATCGCAAATTTGTAATTGGTATTCATTAAACTAGACAATTGGTTTTATAAAGATATACAATTACCACCAATTTTTTGTTTACCCATACATTGAGTGTGCTAGCTATTGTACAATTCGTCTTGTTCTTTTTAAAAAATTGGAAACAAAAGAAGTTCAAAAGCTAACTTTGAAACATATGGATATGCACATTGAAATTTTAACTGTAGCAGGATTAAAGTTCCTTTAAAGCTCCGCTTTGAAAATAATTTAAACAAAAAAAACGCTCAAGCGAGCGCAGTCAGAACTTATCAATCATATAAAGTAAAGCAGGATTAGAGTTCCTTTAAAGCTCCGCTTTGAAAATAATTTAAACAAAAAAACGCTCAAGCGAGCGCAGTCAGAACTTATCAATCATATAAAGTAATGCAGGATTAGAGTTCCTTTAAAGCTCCGCTTTGAAAATAATTTAAACAAAAAAACGCTCAAGCGAGCGCAGTCAGAACTTATCAATCATATAAAGTAATGCAGGATTAGAGTTCCTTTAAAGCTCCGCTTTGAAAATAATTTAAACAAAAAAACGCTCAAGCGAGCTTGGCGTTTTTTCTTATTAAATTATTTATTCGTGACCATGGCAGGATTCAAACCTGCAACCTCTTGAGCCGTAATCAAGTGCGCTATTCAGTTGCGCCACATGGCCTTTTTTGTGGGTGCAAATATAGTACTTTTATTAATTCAATACCAAACTATTAAATTACTTTTTTAGGCTTTATATGATCTCGGCACTTAAACCTGCTTCTAAAAGCATGGAACAACGTGGTTCCAACTCTTTGTACTCCCCTGTTTTAACCGTACATTGACCTTTATAATGCACAATAATAGAACATTGTTCTGCTTGTTCAGGGGTATGTTCACAAGCATAAATTAACGTATCTATAACATGGTCAAATGTATTGACCTCATCGTTATACAGTACAATCTCGTTCAATGGTTGCTCCATCGTATCAACCTGATGGTCTTCTTTTACCTTTTCTTGGGATTTCATAATGCTAAATGATTAAAGCTAAATTATAAAATTTTTATTAGTTAAACGAAGAAGCTTCTATTTTCGATATAAGTAGACTGTTAAATTTTATATACTTTTCAGCTAATTCATCTGGCACATTTCAATTTTAACTAAAAAAATAGGTTGCTTTTATTAAAAAACAACCTATTTAAAACGTCGTTACTTGGAGTAGCTCAAATAGTCCTTTAAGACTATAAGACTATTTTAATTACATGGTCCTATCAGACTCCATCCTCCACTCACACGCTCGTAGAGATTTCCAAAATAGGTAACGCGATCTCCAATATTGTAGCTCGTTCCACTTTGCCATTCTGACACTCCGTCACATATACTTCCAGAGCCAGCTGCGTACATCGCTCTCAAAGCGGTGATATCATTACTGTTAAAGTTACCGCTCACACTCGTAGAAAAACAAGCTTGCATCACCGATGTTAAATCGCGTCCAGTAGGCGTACCAGTAATATGTACTGCACCATCAGATCCTGTGCCTTCATTACCTTGAAAGGATGGAGGACAACTCAAGCGATCAAACCAGTCTGTGTGTCTAAATCCGATAGAATGTCCAATCTCATGCGTTATCACATGCTCATTGACGTTTGTTGAAAATTGTTCAATATTATAAATCTGAACGAATTTATTAGGCAAGCCACTTGATGTGGGAAAACCTGCAACTCCACCTTGGCTATTTGGTGTATTGATGGAATTATCATAGACCACCATATCCGCTGCTTGGTAATTTGTACCAAATGTCAAATTGAAATCAAGCGTCATATTACTAATATTATTATAATTCGCAACAGCTCTAGTCAAAGCGGTTTGTGCTTTGCTTGACAAGGCTTGACTTCCTCCAGTATACCCCAAAATATTGATGGTTTGATTGGAGCCTGTCACCAAATTGAAAGTCCTGTATTGACGATCAACATCTGTCACCATTTGAACTAGCGTATTGAGCTCCGTTCTTGTAAAACTAATATCGCTACCGATAAATATTCTTTCCTCGATGGTACCATCTGGCAAGTGAAAATCACCAATAGAAACTAAACCAACATCAATATCTAATGAATGAATAGCTTCTAGTAAAGCGGCATCCGTTACGAGCGTTCGATTGTCTAAATTATTCATGTTAATTGTGACATCCTCATTTTTGCTGGAGATGTCCTGTGAAACATCTTCTTTTTCACAAGACAGGGATGTCATGATTAGGCATAGACCTGCTAGGGTCAAAAATTTTAAATTTTTCATTTTTGAGTAAATTAAGTTCTTAAATAGTATTTACGTAAACTAGGACGAGCTAGATAAAACACTCAGAGTTAAACCTGTAACATGATCTTCTAGACTGTGATAATTATCAGGTCAAAGTTAAGGCTTTAGAACAAAAAAAAATTACGGTTTTTCCGTAATTTTTAATTAATTGACAACTTTTGTGTTAATATTTTGCGTAATTCGTCAAGCTTTTTTAATTACACCATATTATTCGAACTTCTGAAATTTTAAAGCGACCCAATTATTTCTTTCTAATGTATGCATCAATTTGAGACCTAGATGAGAACATTTAGTCTGAATAATTGGAATGTCGTCTTTGTAAAATCCACTTAAAAATAAGAGCCCGTTAGCATTTAAGGCATTCACATAAGTTTCCATATCGTTCAGCAAAATGTTTCTATTGATATTAGCAATAACAATATCATAATGCCTTCCTGGTAATAAAGTAGCGTCTCCTTCTAGAACCGTTATATGTTTGCAATGATTACGCTCAACATTTTCTATGCTATTGAGGTAACACCAATTGTCATAATCGATAGCATCGATGGGCTCAGCGCCTTTCATTTCTGTAAGAATCGCTAAAACACCAGTACCACAACCCATATCTAAAACAGATTTTCCTTGAAAATCCGTATTGAGAATATGTTGAATCATCATGTGGGTAGTTTCGTGATGTCCAGTACCAAAACTCATTTTAGGTTCGATAATAATATCGTATTTGGTCGTTGGTTTTTCGTGGAAAGGTGCGCGAACCGAACAGGTATCATCTACAACAATTGGGTTAAAATTCTTTTCCCATTCTTCGTTCCAGTTCATTTGTTCTATTTCTTCGAAAGTAAAGGTAATCTCAAATTCTTCAGAATTTAAAATCTGAATATCGCTTAAGATATCTTGGTTCCATTCTTCTTTCTGAATATAAGCCGTTACTCCGTCTTCGGTTTCCACAAAACTTTCAAAACCAGCATAACCGAGTTCGGCAATTAGAATTTCAACAGCGGGTTGCAACGGACTTACCTTAAAATGGTAAGCCATATAAATTGTATTAGACATATTCAGTTTTTTTTAGTAAATAACGGTCAATCTATATTCTAAGGTGTGATTCGTCCTCACACATCATTCGACTGTTTTGAACGTCACAAACAAAAATAATATGGTCAACTAAAACGCGTTTACAATCGCATAAAAATCTTCCGCTTTAAGCGAAGCACCTCCTATAAGTCCACCATCAACATCTGGTTTTGAAAAAATTTCTTTAGCATTATTTGGTTTTACACTCCCTCCATAAAGGATGGTCATAGCATCTGCCACAGAATTTCCGTATGTATTCTCAAGTGTTTTTCTAATAAATGCATGCATATCTTGCGCCTGTTCTGGACTAGCTGTCTCTCCAGTGCCAATCGCCCAAACAGGTTCATAAGCCAAAACAATATTTTTAAATGCAGAAGCATCTAAATGAAACAAGGCATTTTTGATCTGACTTTCAACTACAACTTCTTCCTTTCCCGATTTACGATCTGCCAATTCTTCGCCGAAACAAAAAATAATACGCATATCGTGTGACAACGCAGCATCTACTTTTTTAGCTAAAGATGCATCAGTTTCATTGTAATAAGCACGGCGTTCACTATGCCCTAAAATAACAGTGCTCACACCAATACTCTGCAACATACTTGGACTCACTTCTCCCG
>JAAEZI010000070.1 GCA_018222915.1 Algicola sp.
GAGCTCCTGTTATTGGGTTAAATGATTCTGGAGGTGCTCGTATTCAGGAAGGTGTTCGCTCACTTGGTGGTTATGCCGATATTTTTTACCGAAATGTGCAGTCCTCTGGAGTGATTCCTCAAATATCTGCTATTATGGGACCTTGTGCTGGTGGAGCAGTTTACTCTCCTGCCATGACCGATTTCACCATCATGGTTCAGGATACTAGTTATATGTTTGTTACTGGCCCAAATGTTGTTAAAACAGTAACTAATGAAGAAGTGACCAGCGAAGAACTTGGAGGTGCAAGTGTGCATTCTACCAAATCTGGTGTAGCTCATAAAACCTCAGCAAATGATGTAGAGTGTCTTGAAGACATCAAAAAACTACTGAGTTACTTACCACAGAACAACAAAGAACAACCACAAGATTTGGCTTACGATTTTCAGGATGAAGTTAGAGACGTCTTAACAGATATCGTTCCTGACAGTCCTAACAAGCCTTACGACATGCATCAGGTTATTGAAGGTATTATAGATGAAGATTCCTTTTATGAAATACATAAAGATTACGCTGAAAATATTATTGTTGGTTTCGCACGTTTAGGCGGAAATCTATTGGTATTGTTGCTAATCAACCTATGTTTTTGGCTGGTGTATTAGATGTAAACAGCGCTAAAAAAGCGGCGCGATTTGTACGCTTTTGTGACTGTTTTAATATTCCGTTGTTGGTATTAGAAGATGTACCAGGGTTTTTACCAGGAACCGATCAGGAATGGAATGGTATTATTGTTCATGGTGCCAAACTGCTTTATGCGTTTAGTGAAGCCACAGTACCAAGAGTGACTGTTATTACTCGAAAAGCGTATGGAGGTGCTTACGATGTCATGAATTCGAAACACATTGGAGCAGACATGAACTTTGCCTGGCCAAATGCTGAGATTGCCGTTATGGGAGCAAAAGGTGCTGCCGAAATTATTTTCAAACGTGAAATAGTTGCTTCCGATGATCATGAAGCCAAATGGAAAGAAAAAGAGGCTGAATATGCAGAACTTTTCGCTAATCCTTACAGTGCTGCAGAACGAGGGTTTATTGATGAAGTCATTCTTCCGCAAAACACCAGAAGAAAACTGATTAAAGCCTTTTCAATGTTAAAGCATAAGGAGGTTAACAGACCAAAACGCAAACATGGAAATATTCCATTATAAAATTCTTGTGTAGTCAGAAAGGCTCACAATGACAACTTAAAACAGGTTAACGATCCAACAACCGTCTGTGATAATTTATTTGTCCGAGATGATAAGCCAGATGCGTACTTAAGTGCATCAGGAAATAGGCTGTCGTCATCGGTTCTTTAAACACACGATGTATATATTCCTTTTGCAGGTCTTCTTCAGATAACTGCTCAAGTACAGAAACAACTGCGTTTTTGGTAGCTTCCACCTGTTCTATTAGTTCTGCTTTGGGAACATCTTTCAACGAAAATTCTAAATCACGTTGTCTTACATATCCTGAATTACCCAAAGCGGCACCAATAAAATGATTGAGGTTTCCAACGAGATGCAAGCACAAGTTACCTGCAGAGTTTGATATATCTTCAGTCACCAGCCATAATGTGCTGTCGTTGGCATAAGACTCTATTTCAGTTTGTAAAGCCGTTAAATCTCTGGTAAACAGTTTAATTAATGCTTGGGCTATCATAGTTTTCGTTTGTAATTATACTATAAAAGTAATTCAAAATAATGAAACCCTTCACTACTAAGCTCTTAATTGCGTGATGCTATTTTAGTAAGAATACAAGATGGATGGTGTTCATATTTTTAATATCTTTAAAACATCTAACACAAATTAAAACACAATGAAAACATTAGCAATAACCTTATTTACTTTAGTCCTGTGTGTATGTTCATATGCACAAACTCCAGAAGAAATGAAAGCCTGGGAAGAAAGCATGACACCAAATGAACATCATAAATGGCTGGCATCGTTTGATGGCGAATGGATTGGTGAAGTTAAAATGTGGATGGATCCTTCCTTACCACCTTCAGTTTCAAAAATTAAAACAAAAAATGAAATGATTATGAATGGCTTATACCAACGTTCCACGCATGCTGGCGAAATGATGGGTAAACCATTTAATGGTGAAGGTATGATGGGATTTGATAATACCAAGAAAAAATTTGTTTCTACATGGATAGATAATATGGGAAGTGGCATTATGTACATGGAAGGTAGTATGGTAGAAGGAGAAAAAATATTAACTACCTATGGTGAAATGAGCGACCCAATGTCTGGAGAGACCATTACCGTAAAACAAGTTTTAAAAGTCATTGATGATGATACTCATATTTTCGAAATGTATATGATTATAGGTGATAACGAAACAAAAACGATGGAAATCATGTATAAACGAAATTAACAACAAAACATAGCATGATTAAAAACTCCCGTAACTGGGAGTTTTTTGTTTTTAAGAAGACTTTAAGAGATAAAAATAACATCTGCAACAAGAAACCTAATACCTTTGCACGATGCAAAATAAACCCACGTATAAAGTCGAATTTATAGCACTCATGGCATCGTTAATGTCTATCGTTGCGCTATCAATTGATGCCTTATTACCTGCCTTACCAGAAATTGGTGATGCATTGGGCGTGACCAATCCAGGTGATAACCAGTTATTAATTACCATGATCTTTTTAGGTCTGGGATTTGGACAATTGATTTTCGGTCCTTTATCTGATAGTTTCGGACGAAAACCTATGGTTTATTTTGGCTTTGCGGTGTTTGTAATTGCAAGTATCGTTTGTGTGACCACCAATAATTTTGAAGTCATGATTGTGGGTCGTATTTTTCAGGGCATTGGTCTCTCCTCACCACGTACCATTGCCATAGCCATGACGCGTGACACCTACAGTGGTGATTTTATGGCAAAAGTATTATCTGTTATCGTTATGTTCTTTATTCTGGTGCCCATCGTAGCACCTACTTTCGGACAATGGCTTTTGGATATCTTTAACTGGCAAGCCATTTTTAACGCCAACCTCATCATTGGATTACTCATTGTATTATGGTTTTGGAAACGACAACCTGAAACCCTTAAAGATGAAAACCGTATTAAATTCTCACCTTCTATTTTTATAACAGGCACCAAAGAGTTTATTCGTTATAAAGAAGCGGTTGCTTTTACCTTTGTCTCCGGATTTATCACAGGCTCATTTATGGTGTACTTAAGTACCTCTCAGCAAATCTTTCAGGAGCAATACCTGTTGGGTGACCTGTTTCCGTATATATTTGCGAGTACAGCTTTTTCGGTTGGTTTTGCAACTTTTACCAATAGCCGACTTGTGATCAGGTTTGGTTCGTTTAATATTGCGTATTATGCAACCATTGCTTATGCGTTGATTTCACTGTTGTATGTGGTTTTGTATCACACAGGCAACAACCCGAGTATTGCTGTGTTAATGGTCTTCTTTTTAATGCAGTTTTTTGCGGTTGGTTTTCTCTTTGGAAACCTGCGCTCGCTGGCAATGGAACCTTTAGGCCATATTGCAGGCATTGGTTCGGCAATTAATGGATTTGTGTCAACGGTTATGGCTGTACCTATTGCCAACCTAATTGGGAGTTTTGTTAAGACTTCGGTGTTGCCTTTGTTTATTGGGTTTTCTGTATTCGGACTCTTATCTTTGGCTGTGTTTGTGTGGTTAAAACGAAGACGTACTGCTATGGCATTTCAAACGTCTTAAACTGATTTCGTATATTTCATTTTTGAAGGACCAAAAACGAATCAAAAAGTCCTTTACTGTAAGAGGAAATTACTCTGTACCCCTCGCTTAAGTGCATCATATTAGTATAACAAGTTATCATTTCACTTCAATCCTTGAATATGCTAATCAATGCTATTTAGACAGCTCGTTATTTCTGCTTACAGCCGTTTTCCGACTGTGTCGGAATGGCAAGTGCATTTATAGTTATAGGTTTATTTGAAAAGTTGCTATTGTTAGCGTAACATTCTATTTGCAAGAAGGCAAACGGATGTACTGCTTCAAGAAAAAGCATAAAATTAAAGTCTGAGTACGAAGGCTATCACAATAAATTAAATAAACAAAAAGAAATCTTCCTGTTCTTTAAAATCATTCGTGTTTAATCGTTTTGGTTTTGAAATGTGTTGCTTCGAGCTTTTATTAAGTCGCTCTGAACCAAACACCTTTAATCGGTTTTTTAAGTTTTGTAGTGTATTCATAGCTATTGTGTTTCTGTGTTACTAAATATACGCAGAAACAGGAGGACTGGATGTTTCAAAATCATTAATATTTGCTTAAAATCAAATACTTAGCGATCTTTTAACATTAATGTAGTGTTAGATTAATATTTGGGCTTTATCTCTTGGTTTAGATGGATTTGGGTTATGGTTTTTTGTGATTGTTATTACTTGAACTTCGTATGGTTGTCATTGTGAAATTGTGAAAACTTAGGAAGTGATAATCTTATTTAACACTGATTTTGTTTATGTTCATTTTTTTCTTGACAAAAAAACCCTTCGGCTTTGCTCAGGACAGGCTACCCAAAAAAGTCAAGACTGATTGAGGACATTATTTCATACCATTCGCTTTAGTGCTTTTATACTTTTAATTATTAAACAGCTTCTCTTTTCAATCCTTGATTGATTTATTTATACACTTTTACAGCTCATTATTTCCGCAATCAGTCACTTTTTCCGACTGTGTTGGAATGGCAAGTGCATTGATGGTTTTGGGTTTATTTATTGTTTGTTCACTACGCTATTATTTTAAATGCTTTTAGAGTTTTTGGTTGACACGGGTTTGATACGCTTATGACACGGATATGACACGGGTATGACACGGGTATGCTCTTTTTAATTTTGAGGTTTGTTTTGATATCTTTTTATGGGTATTGCATTTTTATGATATTTTCAGTGGGTATTCGTATTGGATTAGATATATAGAAAATTTTCTAACAATTTACATTAGGATTTTGAAGATTATTAGGGTAATATGCTATATCACTGCTAATTATGCAATAGAAAATATACTCTGATAAATTTTTATTTTATATGTTTGACTGGCAAGGTGTTACAATATTGCTGTCCGGATGTGATATTGTTTGCTTTGTATGGCTGCGCAGCCTTATTTATATCCCTATACTAAATGCTTCCCTCGTCTATCGGGAAAGGGCTTTTGAGTCGCTTTCTGAGTATTAACCAGATTGTATGCCTACAACTTAAACTGCTACAATCATAAATCATTTAATTATGGCTAGAAATAATAGCTTTATTAGATTAGAAGGAACTCTGGATGGGTTGACCTTCTACAGAAAGAATGGTGAGTCTTTTGTTAAGACGAAAAACCAAGTTAGTAAGAACCGAATCTTGAACGATCCTGCTTATAAGCGTACTCGAGAGAATATGCAAGAGTTTGGTGGTGCTGCACGAACGAGCAAGGCTTTTAGAGAGAGTTTTGCTGGTATTGTAAGACTAGTTGGTGATACTTATGTTGCTTCGAGACTAACGGCGATCATGCGAAAGGTTTGTGCCTTAGGTACTGGGCTTCGTGGTGAGCGCGTTATTGATGTGGTGAGTCATGTTGACTTAATCACTGGTTTTGAATTGAATGTTCAGAAGCCTTTTGACACTCAATTTAATGCGCCTTCTGCTCCACCTCAAATTGATACGAATCGTACCAGTGTGCGATGGAATGTGCCTGATTTTAATACAGACACTTATGTACGTATGCCTGAAGGTGCTACACATTTTAAACTTGCGCTTGCTGCTGGATACACGAGCAATTATGAATGGGTGACTGCTACTAAGAGTTATGAGCCTGTTGATGAGGACGTGAACGGTAGAGGTCTTGTAGTTTATAGTGCAGCTATTCCGCTTGGTGGTATGGTTGGTAGTGATACTTCACTAGATGCTGATATGACTTCGTTTGGTACCATACCTGTTACCAGTGCTGTTTTTGCTGGTACTGCGATTGTGTTTTACCAAGAGGTGAATGGTGAGTTGTATGAACTGGCTCAAGGGCATGCGATGAAAATTGCTGTTGGTGGGTAGTTGATGTTTAGATGTTTAGATGTTTAGATGTTTAGATGTTTAGATGTTTAGATGTTTAGATGAAAATGAGGAAATTCCTCCTTGGTGTTATACTGAGGGGGAATTTTTATTTTTTCTATATGTTCATTTTGTCTTGACACAAAACGAACCAAAAAGTCAAAACGATTTGTAAGGAAATCGCTAAAGCGCCATTCGCTAATGCATTTGTATTAATTGTTCTTTATTTTAATTGTGGTTTAATCCTTGTTTTTGATAGTTTACTTTATCTAGGGCTCTTTATTTCTGAAAATCGTTGGTTCCGACTGGGTCGGAATTTCAAGTGAATAGATGATTTTTCTTATAAGAATAAGAAAACAAGTCTATAGGCTCTAGAGTGTAGATGTCTTTATATTTTAAATATAATTTTGTAAATTTAAGTTTAAATCAATAGAGCATGGGAAAATTTGAAATATATCAAGATAAAAGAGATCAGTATCGTTTTCGATTAAAAGCATCTAATGGACAAATTATTTTAGCTAGTGAAGGTTATACTGCAAAAACTTCATGCGAAAATGGAATTGCTTCTGTAAAAACTCATGCGCCAGATGATAATCGTTATGAGCGTTTAACTGCAAGAGATGGAAGCCCTTATTTTAATTTAAAATCTAGTAATGGTCAGGTTATAGGAACTAGTGAAATGTATTCTGGTAGTTCTGCTATGGAGAATGGTATTGCTTCTGTTAAATCTAATGCTCCGAGTGCTAGTGTAGATGATTTAACGTCATCATAAGACTTAGGATTTTTTTGAATACTTTTTATCTATTCTTTTTCCCATTGCCGGTAAAGAAACAAAAAGGTCTCACCTTTTCATCTTCGGTGGCAATTACGCATTTGATGTCTAAAAGAAATGAACTCGCTGGGCTCAAACAGTATTTCTTTTTATATGTTCATTTTTGATGGACCAAAAACGAACCAAAAAGTCCTTTACTGTAAGAGGAAATTACTGCGTACCTCTCGCTTTAGTGCATCTTGAAATTATTCTCAATAATCTTCTTACTTCAATCCTTGTTTTTATTTCTTAATAATATTTATACAGCTCGTTATTTCTGCTTACAGTGGTTCCGACTGGGTCGGAATTTCAAGTTCAATTGTGGTTTGAGAACTGATTGGTGGTTTTGAGTTTATTTCTAGCTTTTTCTAATTAACTAATATTATGAATATCTGTCATTGTAAGGTCTTAGGATGAGGCAACCTCTTTATAATCTTTATTTCATATTCATTTATTTATTCATTCACATCTATCACATCTATTGATTTAAGTATACATATTGTGCTGCAAAGTTCTTGATAAAAACATGAACCAAAAAAATCAAGACTGCCGATGATTTAGCTAAACATATCTCACATTCATTTTGTCTTGACACAAAACGAACCAAAAAGTCAAAACGATTTGTAAGGAAATCGCTAAAGCGCCATTCGCTAATGCATTTGTATTAATTGTTCTTTATTTTAATTGTGGTTTAATCCTTGTTTTTGATAGTTTACTTTATCTAGGGCTCTTTATTTCTGAAAATCGTTGGTTCCGACTGGGTCGGAATTTCAAGTGCATTAGTGGTTTTAGTTATTTTAATTTGAATGGTGAGTTGTAGGAACTTACATAAGGGTATGCGATGAAAATTGCTGTTGGTGGGTAGTTGATGTTTAGATGTTTAGATGTTTA